>JACQYN010000052.1 GCA_016208235.1 Deltaproteobacteria bacterium | reverse complement strand
GGGGGAGGGGGGCGTCTGTCGTTAGAAACTATTTGATAGTACACCCTAAACTTGTCACCCCCACCCTAACCCTCCCCCCTCAAGGGGGAGGGAATCAGGGCAATATTGCTGATTCCGTCATTGAAAGCACATTTGCAAGAGGGTCTTATAGCAAAGTTGTTTTTAAATCCCCCTTTTCTAAAGGGGGATTTAGGGGATTATCAAAGGCTTATATAATCCCCCCTGCCCCCCTTTAAAAAAGGGGGGTAAAATACTAGGCTTTACTATCTCCCCGCCACGTTCAGCCAGTCCGTGCGTTTCTTGAGGTATCTCACGCCCAGGTAGATGATGAGGCTTAGGCTGAACATGATAGCCCAATTCCAGCCGATCCCCAGTCTGCCGTAGCTCAAAAATTCTCCGGCTATTTTCAACAGAGTAAAAACCGCCATCATGGCAAAAAAGCCGGAGTATTCCTTTCTGATCGCGGTCTTAAAAGAGAAAGGCAGGTTCGGCTTCACCCAATTGCTCATTTTCGGGATAAAAGCCGGGGTCTTGCCGGCCCACTCCGTAAAGGCCCCGCCGAATTTCTCCCGGAGAAATTCCTCTTCCGCAAACATGATCCTTTCGTAATAAAGCCAGAGGATCAGGATAATGATCAGGCTGAACCACCAGAGCCCCAAAAACAGGGAGATTCCCAGCCAGATGAGAAAGTTCCCCAGATACAGGGGGTGTCTCACCAGGGAATAGACCCCCGTGGTATTCAAAACGTCCGCGACCTGCCCCTTGACGTTGCGCCCGGAAGTGCCCACGGGCACGTAGCCGCCGGTGAGGGTGCGGATGCCCAGCCCGGCAAAGGCGACGGCAATACAAAAATACTCCCATAACCCACCCACCGGAAGGCTGCCGTAGGGGTGGCGAAAACCGGCGAGGGCCAACAGAAACAGGGCGATCAATAATAAGGGGAGATAGCTCCGCCAGCGGAACAGCCACTCCCCGGATTTCCTGAATTCCTCTCTAAGGGCCATTAAAGACCGTTTTCCGTTTGCCGTTTGCCGCTTAAATAAATTGTCATTCTGAACGGAGCGAAGCGGAGTGAAGAATCTCGTTTTTTGAGATTCTTCGCTGCGCTCAGAATGACAACGTTACTTTTTTGATCGCATCTTGGAATCAGGCCATTGAAAAACTTATTCTTGCGCCTTTGCGCCTTGGCGACTTTGCGTGAGCTATATGAGCTAAACTGCGGCTTTTGACATCTCCCGCAGACGCTGCCACAGGCGCGCGGCCAGGTCCGAAGGGCTGCCTTCCCAGGTCTCCGAAGTCCCCCGTGCGGGCGGCGGAAAGACCTTCACCACCTGGGTAAACGATCCGGCCAGGCCCACTTCTTCCGGGTTCAGCCCCAGGTCCGCCAGGCCCCACACCGGAATGGGCTCTTTCTTGGCCCGGAGTTTGGCCTTGAAAGACGGCAGCCGGGGTTCGTTGATCTCTTTGACTACGCTGATCAGGGCCGGAAGCTCCACCTCCACCGCGTCGTAGCCGTGGTCCAGGAGGCGCTCCACCTCCACCTTGCCCGCGGCATTGAAACTCACCTTCCGGGCCCAGGACGCGAAAGAAATGTTCATGATCGCGGCCAGCATGGGCCCTACCTGCGCGGTATCCCCGTCAATGGCCTGCTTGCCGGTGAAGATCAGGTCCGCGCCTCCCAATTTCTTTATGGCCCCGGCCAGCGTCAGGGCCGTGGCCCAGGTGTCCGCGCCCGCGAAGGCCCGATCCGACAGGAGCACCGCTCCGTCCGCGCCGAAGCCCAAGGCCTCCCGCAAAGCATCCTCTGCTTGCGGTGGTCCCATGGTCAGGACCGTGACCGTGCCTCCTTGGGATTCCTTCACCCTTAACCCCTCTTCCAGGGCATAAAGATCAAAGGGATTAATAATGGACTTAATCCCCTCCCGCTTCAGGGTATGGGTCACCGGGTCCAGGCGCACGTCCTGGGTCTCGGGTACTTGTTTGATGCAGACGATGATTTTCATATAGTGGTCAGTGGCCAGGGGTCAGTGGTCAGTTTTCAAAACTCGTTCCCAAGCTTAGCTTGGGAACGGGTTTGGGGCCAAGCTAAGCTTGGCCTTCAAAGCGAAGCTTTGGAAACATATGGGTTCCCAAGCACAGCTTGGGAACCAGAAAGAAAGGAGAGTTAAACTGGCCACTGGCCACTGGCCACTGGCCACTTTTCCCCCAGCTATTTCTTCTTCGAATACTCTTTATTCAACGCCAACCCGATGATATTCCTCATAATCTGATTGGTGCCTTCGTAGATCTGGAGGATCTTGGCGTCCCGCATCATCTTTTCCACCGGGTATTCCCGCATGTAGCCGTGGCCGCCCATGACCTGCACCGCGTCCACGGTCACTTCCATGGCCATGTCCGTGGGGAAGAGTTTGGCCATGGCCGCGGCCTTGGAGTAGTCCTTGGGTTTGGAATCGATGTAGCGGGCCACGGAATAGACCAGGGCCCGGGCAGCCTCCACTTTGGTGGCCATATTGGCCAGCATATGTTGTACGGCCTGGAAGGAGAAGATGGGCACGCCGAATTGCTGGCGTTCCTTGGCAAAGGCTGCGGCTTCATCCAGCGCTTCCTGGGCCAATCCCACGGCCAGCGACCCCGCGCCAGGTCGGGCCAGGTCCAGGGTCTTCATGGTGATGATGAAGCCCAGGCCTTCTTTGCCCAGGAGCCGGTTCTTGGTGATACGGCAGTCTTCCAGGATCACCTCCCGGGTGACGGAGGCCCGGATACCCATTTTCTGCTCTTTTTTGCCGAAAGAAATCCCGGGGTCACCTTTTTCCACCAGAAGGGCACTGGCCCCCCGGACCCCTTTGCTCCGGTCGGTGAGCGCGATGACCGTGTAGAACTCTGCCTCCCCGGCGTTGGTGATCCACTGCTTCGTGCCGTTCAAGACGTAAGTATCCCCGTCTTTCACTGCGGTGGCGGCAATCGCGCCCGCGTCGCTGCCCGCCTGGGGTTCGGTCAGAGCGAACGCGGCCAGGGCCTCGCCCTTAGCCAGGGGCGGGAGATAGCGGTTTTTCTGGGCGTCGGTGCCGTACATCAGCAAGGGATAGGCCCCCAGGAAACTGGCCGCGTAAGTGGTGGCCACGCCCACGCAGCCCATGGCCAGGGCCTCCAGGACCAGGCAGTTTTCCATGGTGCCCATACCCAGACCCCCGTATTCCTCGGGGATGATGGTGCCGCAGAGGTCGGCCTGGGCCAGGTCTTTGATGATCTCCGTGGGGAAGATCTCTTCTTCGTCGAGCTTAGCCCGGATGGGTTTGATGCGCTCCTCGGCGATCTGGCGCGCCAGGTCCTGGAGCATCCGCTGCTCTTCGGTGAGCAGATAATCCACGGGGACTTACTCCGCGGCCTGGGGGAGCACCAGCTTGCCTTTATAAAAACCGCAATGGGGGCAGGCATGGTGCGGCAGGCGCAGCTCATTGCACTTGGGGCACTGGGACAGTTGCGGCAGGGTGAGGTGATCGTGGGAGCGCCGCATGTTCTTCTTGGAAATGGATGTCCTTCTTTTTGGTAAAGGCATGGTCTTACTCCTATAGAAAATTCATCTTTGGAGAGGGACAGGGTGGAAATTTTACCACCAAGACACAAAGACACCAAGAATCACAAAGAAATGATTTTTACTTTGGCGCTTTAGCGCCAAAGTAAAATTTTTCCTTGGTGCCTCTTTGTGTCTTTGTGTCTTGGTGGTTAATCTTTTTCCCTTCCCCTCCCCCACAAACCTACTTACAAGTACAAGCCTCCAGGTTGAGGACCGCGCCGCAGCGGGGGCAGATGCCCTTACAGTTATCGGCGCACAGGGGCTTCAGCGGCACCATGAGGATGATCTGTTCCCGGATAACGGCCTCCAGGTCCAGGGTCTCCCCGGAATAATAATCCAGGTCCAGGTCCGGCGCGGACAGTTCCTCTTCGCCGCCCGCGGGCCCAGGTCCCGGCACCAGGAGCAGATCGAAGTCCGCGTCCACCGGCGCGTCAAAGTTTTCTACGCACCGGCTGCAAGCCAGTTGCAGATGTCCCTGGAGATGCCCCCTAACCAGGATGTCCCGGCCGTGCTTTTCCAGGCGCGCCGCGCCGTTGATCTGGGCGGTGGAGAACTCCAATCCCGGGTCCTCTTCCCGCCACCGGGAAAAATATTTATCCCCCAGGTCCACTTCGACTTCCAGCCCTTCCGGGGGGATGGAGGTAATGGGGACGCGCAGGGATTTCTTCTTTAACATTATTGACTTTCGGACCCGGCCCAAATAATCCTTGGGCCGGAGCTATAAAAAATTTATTATAAAGAACTATGCCCAAGTGTCAAGGTGGGAAAAGCCTTGAGACGGGAAGGGATTTTCTATCTTGGAGGGCGATTTCGCCAAAGCTTTGGTGAATATAGAAGGACGAGCTCTGGAGAAACGTTCATGAACGACAAATGGTTCTCCCACCGTCATGAAAAATCCCCCCTACCCCCCTTTAAAAAAGGGGGGTTTAAAAAGTCCCCCTTTCTTAAAGGGGGATTTAGGGGGATTTTGGTTCTCACGGTAAAGTCTGCGGTTCCCAATAACTGGCCACTGACTACTGGCCCCTGGCCCCTGATTACTGGCCACTGACCACTGGCCCCTGACCACTGAGTTCCAAAATGTCCCTAAAAATCGCGCTCATCGGCCAGCCTAATTGCGGCAAGAGCACCATCTTCAATTACTTCAGCGGCTATAAAGCCATGGTCTCCAACTTCCCCGGCACCACGGTAAAATATACCGTAAGCCAGGTGGTCTTCCAAGGGGAAGAAATCACCTGCGTGGACCTCCCCGGGGTTTACTCCCTCACCTCCACTGATCCTGCGGAACTGGAGTCCCGGAATTATCTCCTGGCCGGGGAAGCGGACGTCATTCTCAACGTCATTGACGCCTCCACCCTGGGCCGCAGCCTGGAACTCACCCTGGAGTTGATGAGCCTGGAGCGGCCGATGGTGCTGGCCCTGAACATGATGGACGAAGCGGACCGCAAAGGCATCCGCATCGACGCGCCAAAGCTCTCGGAGATGTTGGGGGTGCCGGTGGTCCCCACCGTGGCCGCGGCGGGCCGGGGCCTTACGGAACTGCTGGAGACCGCGGTCCAGGCCGGCCACGTGGGCGTGCGGCCCGTGCAGGTCATGTTCAGCCGGGATATCGAGGAAGAGATTGCGGAATTGAGCGACCGCCTGGACCCGGACCAGGCCCGGGAGTTGGGCCTGCCCTGGCGTTTCCTGCTGGTCAAGCTCCTGGAGGACGACCCCCATCTCCTGGCGGAGGTGGGCCGCCGGCATCCGGGTTGCCTGCCCATTATCCGCAATCACCAGAAAATCCTGGCGGAAAGCCACGGCCGCTCCCCGGAAATCGTCATTTCCTCGGAGCGCCACGCGCTCACCGTGAATATTTTCGAAGCCGTGGCCAAAGTCACTCCGTCCCAGAAACCCACCTGGCGGGAACGCCTGGACTGGATAGCTACCCATAAATTCTGGGGCTACGTCCTGCTGCTGCTGGTCCTCACCCTCTTTTTCCAAGTGGTCTTCCGCTTGGGGCAGACCACGGAGAACTTCCTGGTGGGCTACCTGGACCAGGCCCAGAAACTGGGCGGGGTCTGGTTGGGCAAAGACACCCTGACCTATTATCTCCTGGTGGAAGGGTTGTTCATGGGCATCTTCGGGGGGGTGGCCATCGTCTTCCCTTACCTGGTGCCTTTCCTGGTGGGCCTGGCTTTGCTGGAGGACAGCGGCTATCTCCCCCGGGTGGCTTTCTTGATGGATAACCTTATGCACCTGTTGGGGCTGCACGGCAAATCCATCATTCCCTTTATCCTGGGCTACGGTTGCAGCGTGCCCGCGGTGATCTCCACCCGCATCCTGGAAAGTCCCCGGGACCGCCTGGTGGTGTCGCTTTTGGCCGTCCTCATCCCCTGCTCGGCCCGCTCGGTGATCATCTTCGCCTTGGTGGCCTACGCCCTGGGGCCCTATTGGGCCCTGGGGGTCTATCTTTTCAATCTCCTGGTCATCGGCATTTTGGGACGCATTTCCACCATGCTTCTGCCGGAGGTCTCCCCTGGGCTCCTCATGGAGATTCCCGAATACCGGAAGCCTACCTGGCACAATGTATTACGAAAATCTTGGTACAGCCTGAAGGATTTCATCGTGGTGGCCTGGCCCATCCTCATCGCCGGCAGCCTGGTCCTTAGTCTCCTCAAGTTTTACGGCTTTGACGGCCACGTCAATGATGCGCTCCGGCCCCTGACCGCGCTCCTGGGCCTCCCCCTGCAAGTGGGAACCACCCTGATCTTCGGCATCATGCGCAAAGAACTGTCCCTGATTATGCTCAACGAGGCCCTGGGCACCACCAACATCTCCGCGGTGCTCAGCCACGCCCAGCTGCTCACTTTCACCATTTTTGTCCTCTTTTATGTGCCTTGCGCCTCCACCATCGCCGCGCTCTCCCGGGAACTGGGCTGGAAACAAGCGGGCCTGGCGGTGGTCATCTCCCTGGGACTGGCCCTGGTGTTGGGGCTATTGACCCGAAGCTTTGGGGCGTTGGTTTTTTGAGGGAATTGGTGAGTCGAGTAGAAGGAATTTTGTAAGGTGCGCCCTGTGCACCATCAGCTAAAATGGTGCGCAGGGCGCACCCCCGCTACCCGGCTGCTCACCGGGCGTAGTCTTTTAAGGAGCATAAGTGGCATTAGATATTGAAAATCTTAAGGAAGACCCATGAAAGACAAAAAATTCTTAGGCAAAATAAGACAAGACCCCTGGGAGTCCCTGGCCAAAGGCCCCAAAGAGGTGATGGCCTCCCTGTGGCAGGAATACCTCCAGGAGGTTCTGAACGCGTCGCGGCAGAGCGGGCGTTTCCGGATTATCCGGCGGAATATCGAGGATAAGGCCGGTTTCCAGGAAATTTACCGGGATTGGAACACCATGGCCCCGGAGGCCCGGGCCGAGGCCTGGAAGCGCCTCATAGCCGCGGCCAAGGAAGAATTGCTGGCCCACTGGAAAAGCTGCGTGCGTTGCGGCGAATGCTGCGAACTCTCCAGCCCTACCCTGCTGGCCCCGGATCTGGCCCTGTTCCGGCGGGAAATTCTGACCTGGAACGAAGTCTATGCCCTGCGCCCCGGGGAACAGGTCACTTCCCGGGAGGGAAAGGCGAGCACCCTGGCGGAGGAACGCCTGAAGGTCCGAGAGGTTCCGGGCAGCCGCCAGTGCTGGTTTTATCTGGCCGCTACTAACAAGTGCCGCATCTACGAAGACCGCCCCGAGCAATGCCGCCGCCAGCAGTGCTGGGGGGAGGAGGCCCCGGTCCCGGAAGCCGCGGAACTTCTCTCCCGGGAAGCCCTGCTGGCCGACGTCCCGGAGATCTGGGACCTGATCACTGCGCATGAGGAACGCTGCGCCCTCAGCCGTGTGTTCCAGACCCTGCAAGCCCTGGAAACAGAGCCGGACACTGCCGGCGAAGCCTTGTTCGACGCCCTCCACTTCGATCACTACCTGCGGCAGATGCTCCAGGAGGAATGGGAACTGAGCGCCCCGGCCACCGAATTCATCCTGGGGCGGCCCCTCACCCAGTTCCTTCGGGACCATGGGATTAACGCCGCTTTGACCCCGGAGGGGACCTTCCGACTCACGCCCCGATGTGAGTGAGTTCAAAGTTCAAGGTTCAAGGTTCCAAGTTAGGGGTAAGGCTTTCAGTCTTTATCTAGGGCGGCCCGTGGCCGCCGTAAAACGGCTGCACGGCACGCCCTATTTTCTCGTTTCCAACCTGCGCTTGGGAACGTCAATTTTTGGCCCAAGCTTTACGGGGGCAACCTCGGTTAGACATAGACGAAGGATAAAGCCGCAAAGCGCAGCTTTACATCCAAAGGGGTTCCCAAGCACAGCTTGGGAACCAGTAAATGCGAAACAACCTCCTATCCCTGACCCCAAACCCCCAAACTTTGAACCTGGAACCTGGAACTTGGAACTTTCAGTACAGGAGGCAATCATGATCGAAGAACTGATCACCGGCAACCGCAGCTTTCGGCGTTTCTACGAAAACGAGCCCGTGTCTCTGGAAACCTTGAAGTGGCTGGTGAACCTGGCCCGGCTCTCCGCGTCTGCAGCCAACCTCCAGCCCCTTAAATATATTGTCGGCAATGAGCCGTCAAAAAATGCGGGAGTCTTCTCCTGCCTGGCCTGGGCCGGGTACCTGAAGGATTGGCCCGGTCCTATGGAAGGTGAAAGACCCGCGGCCTACATCATCATCCTGGGTGACAAATCGATCAGCCAGAACTTCGGCTGCGACCACGGCATCGCCGCCCAGAGCATCCTCCTGGGGGCCCGGGAAAAGGGCCTGGGGGGCTGTATGCTGGGGAGCATCCAGCGGGACCGTCTCCGGGAACTCCTGAACATTCCCGAAAATTTCGATATTCTCCTGGTCATTGCTTTGGGCAGGCCCAAAGAAAAGGTGGTGTTGGACGAGATCACCCCCGGCGAGAGCATCAAATACTGGCGTGATGACCAGAGCGTGCATCACGTGCCCAAGAGAAGGCTGGAGGATATTATCCTTGGTTGAATATTGCAACGATATTCCAAACTTGGAGTTATTATAGGTATTGGCAAGTTATAAGCGTTTCGAAATATCTCTATTTCAGCATTATTTTGAGCCCTCCTGGGTTCGTCGACAGTCCGCTAAGGGGTTGAGAGAAAAGTTCTGAAAACCTCCCCCAGGTTCTTTTCATCTCTTTCTTTCACCTATCTTGGGTTTTCCCTCATCCTTTTTTCTGGTAAATTTGTGGCAAAAGTGGAAACAAATTTTCCAAGATCAATAAAATGAACTTCACTAAAGGCATTAAAAATGAATTCGTTTAATAAATTTAAATTTGCTTTCATTTCCAATTCGCCTGAATTAGCTGAGTTGGTCAGGCTGCACGTCGATACTTCCACCGAGGAAGTGATTATAAAATTGGCGACCATGGAAGAAGCACTCCCCATTGCCCAAAAACTTTTAGACGAGGGTGTCGAGGTGATTTTGGGAGGCGGGGGAACCGGCAGCCTCCTGTTACACACCCTGGGGCAGCCGGTGGTTAAAATTGCCAGGACCCACCTAGACATCCTCCGGGCTCTGATCAAGGCTAAAGATTACGGTTCTGATATCGCCCTCACCAGTTTTTCCAGGCCCACCTACGGTGTGGAAGTCTTTGAAGAATTGTTTTCCATCAAGATCAGACAAATTATTTTTAAGAGCACCGAGGAATTGATCAGAGAGATAACCGCGGCAGTCAAAGACGGCATATCCTGCGTTGTCGGCGGCAGTATCTGCAGGAAAATCGTCACTTCTTTGGGGAGCAATGGTGTTTTTGTGATTCCCAGTACTGAAGTGGTTTTGCAAGCTCTCCAGGAAGCCAGGGCCATTGCCGCCTCCCGTCGCAAAGAGAAAGAAGACACTGAACAACTTAAGACCATCCTCGAAACTATCAAAGTAGGGGTCATCGTCATCGATAATGAAGGAAAAATCAAAATCTTTAACCAGATGGCCTCTGATATCTTTGGGTTGGAATTGCCTAAGGCCGTAGGTCATCCGCTTCCAGAGGTGATCAAAGGGACAGGCTTGCTTAAAGTGCTGAACACCGGGGAACCCGAGATAGACCAGATCCGGCGGGTCGGCAACATAGACATTGTCATTAACTCTTTACCCATCAAGGTGGATGGCAGAACCAAGGGGTGCGTGGCCACTTTCAAAGAAGCCGTACACATCCAGAATATTGATCGGAGACTCAGGGAAAAGCTCTATGTCAAGGGCTTCGTGGCCAAGTACACCATAGACCAGATTAAATCAAAAAGCTCGCAAATGGTCCAACTTCTCCACAAAGCCAGGCAATATGCCAAAACCGACGAAACTATCTTGATCCAGGGAGAAACCGGGACCGGGAAAGAGATCCTGGCCCAGGGCCTTCACAACTTGAGCAGGAGAAAGGGCAACCCCTTCGTAGCCCTGAATTGTTCCGCCTTACCGGAATCCTTGCTGGAGAGCGAACTTTTCGGCTATGAAGAAGGAGCTTTTACCGGGGCGAGGAAAGGAGGGAAGATCGGCTTATTCGAGATGGCCAACGGCGGGACCATCTTTTTAGATGAAATAGCCGACATTCCTTCTAACCTCCAGGTAAGATTGCTGCGGGTCCTGGAAGAGAAGGAATTGATGCGGGTTGGTGGCGATAGAATCGTTCCCGTGGATGTGCGCATCATAAGCTCCACCTACAAGGACCTCTCCAAAGAAGTGAGGATGGGCAAATTCAGGATGGACCTTTACTTCCGGTTGGCGGTGCTAACCCTCCATATCCCTCCTTTAAGGGAAAGGCCGGACGACATACCCGGCCTGGTCCAGGATCTCCTGCACCTTTATAGCCAAGGCAGCAAAACCATCTCAGCCGCCATGTTACAGCAGCTTAGTCGCTATCACTGGCCCGGAAACATCAGGGAACTCGATTCCTTGATCAAACGATATGTAATCTTGCTCGACAAGGCCAAGGCGGATGACAATCTGCTTTCGGGCTTGCTGGAGGATTTAAGAAAGAGTCATCTAGGCCTGGGTGGCGAGGAACGCCCCGCTGTCCTGGATAAACCCACCATGAGTGCGGCTAAGTCGCTGAAAGCGCAACTGGAGGATTTGGAAAAAAGCCTTATCCGAGAGGCCTTGAGCGAATGCCAGTTCAACAAAAGGAAAGCGGCTAGCAGACTAGGGATCAGCGTCAATACCCTCTGGAGAAAAATGAGTTCCGAAGATATTTCGCATTAATTCATCAAATCTGCTGCTTATTTCTCCAAATCTGGAAAATATCATCTCATAACTGAGATGACCTCTTGCCAGGAAAAACTGCACCAATTTTATATCTTAGTAATTTCCATAACATACAATAGCCAACAAATTTGGCATATAAGTTGCTTTCTGGCCAAGGGAAGGAGGAGATTGTTATGCCCATCGTCTTGAAAGAGAAGCCCATAATAATGGTCGGTGCCGAAAGGTCTGGGACCACCTTGGTAATGGCCATGTTGGGTTGTCACCCCAGAATCGCGGTTCCGGAGGTGGTCTGGTACTATTCCCGGTTTCGGCCGTACCTGTTTACCTATGGCGATTTAAGCGTCGAGGAAAATTTCCGCACCCTGGCGGAAGAGATGGTCTTTGGCTTGAAAACAGCTTTCTGGGGCATGAAGGTAAATCCCCGGACCATCGTCGATGAAATCATCGCCGACGTGAAGGAGCGGAGTTTTGCCGGGATCTACTGCGCCATGCATGAGCGTTTCGCCCGCCAGGCCGGCAACAGACCCCGCTGGGGAGAAAAGACGCCTTACAATCTCTTCTTTGTCAAGGAGATCAAGGAAGATTTCCCCAACGCCCAGTTTATCTTTATAACCCGGGACGGGCGGGATGCCAGCGCTGATTACCTCCACTCCATGTTTGGACCCACCAATATCTTCTGCGCCGGAGAGATCTGGAAGATGTGCCAGAATGCGGTAAAGCCCTGGCGGGAAAAACTGGGCCCCGGGGATTGGCTGGATGTTAAATATGAGACCCTGGTGCGGGAACCTGAGAAAGTCTTGCGGGAAATCTGCGACTTCCTGGGCGAAAAATATGATCCGGCGATGCTGGATTTTTATCAGACTGACCTGGCCAAGGCCCGGGGGGCCACCAGGGACCATAAGCCCCTGGGGCATGCGGTCAGTGACGAATATATCGGGATTTATAAGGAATATCTCAGCCTCCGGGAACAGCGCATCTTTGCCGGGGTCGCGGGGAAAGAATTGGAAGAGGCGGGGTACCGCCTGGATGTTGAGCCTTTGAAGGTCAGCGAAGAGGAAGCCGCGCTGTTCCGTGAGCTGGACGGCCGCATCCGGGCTGCCACCCTGGATGCACCAGAGGGCCACATTGTCTATGAAAGCTACAATGACTGGATCATGGACCAGCGGGAAGAGAGAAAGAATAAGGGCATCTGGAAGGACTCCGAAATGCCCAAGGTATTTCCCTTGGGAGACCCCCATGAAGAGCTGATCATGGGACAACGCGCCTGGAGGCGGTGGAAAGAATATCTCTGTGTCAAAAGGCGGTATGTGGGCAAAACGGCCCTATAAACCCTGACTCGGAAGCGCCTTCCTAAGCTTCATGGCTATTTATTTACGATGAGGAGTGCATATGAGTAATGAAGCGTTTGATAAACCGGTCAAAGTAGCGGTGCATGATAAATCCCAAATTCCGCTCAGGAAGGCGCTCATCGGCTTTTTCTCCGCATGGTTGGTCTTTGCCGCAGTCCTGTACCTGATGCCTTTGCCGCCAGGAATGTCCCCGGCAGCCAAAAAAGTCCTGGCCGTTCTCTTATGGGCGGTGATTATCTGGGTGACGGAAGCCATGCCGGTAGGCGCTGCGGGTCTGCTGATTCCGGCCCTGCTGGTGATCTCCGGGGCACAGCCGAAACTTCCCCAGGCCTTGAGCGGCTTCTCCCAAGGGGTGTCCATCCTGGCGCTGGTGGCTTTTCTCTTTGCCGCCTTCATGCAGCTTTCTGGCCTGGATCGCAGGATCGCCCTGATCATGGTCCAGAAATTTAAGGCCACTACCGTGGGGAGGATGGTGTGGTCCCTGTTTGCCACCAATTTTGTGCTTGCTTTCATGATCCCCGGCTCGGTGGCCCGCCAGGGCACCTTGCTGCCGGTGGTCAACGGCTTGGTCCGGTTGTTTGGTGATACTCCGGAGGAACGGGCGGCGAAGAAGACTCTGGTCATTCACGCCCTGACCTATGCCTGCCTTATTTGTGGCATTGTGATTCAAACGGCTCACATGCCTAATTTGATCATGACGGGTTTATTCGCCAAGGAACTATCCATACATATTTCCTTCATTAATTGGTTCCTCCTGCAGTTCCCTATCCTCATGATGTTCGTCTTTACCTATCTTTGGACGGGTTGGTATTTCAAGGCCCAGGGCCTGAAAGTTCCCGGCGGTCTGGAAATGGTCAGCAGGCAGCAGGCAGCCATGGGGAAAGCCTCCAGGGAGGAACTAATTATCCTGACCCTCTTCGTCCTGGTGGCCCTGGCCTGGGCCACCGAGAGCATTCATAAAATAAGCACTCCGGTGGTGGGTCTTCTCTTCATCGCTTTGTTTTTCATTCCCGGGCTACTACCTTACAAGTGGGGCCTAATTCAAGAAAAGACTATCTGGGGAACTTGGCTGATGTTGGCCGGCGCCATGTCGTTGTCGGCAGCGGTGAGCGCGTCGGGACTGGCCACCTACTTAGCCAATCTGGCCCGGCCCCTTGCTGAGGGCCACCATTGGGTGGTAATCCTCATCATCATGATCATTGCCACGCATATTATCCGTTTGGGGATGCTCAGCAATGTGGCGGCGATCTCTATGCTAGCGCCGGTAATGCTAGCCATGGCGCCCATGTTCAACCTCAACCCCATTCCCTTCACATTGATTGTCTGTAATACCGACACCTTTGCCTATCTGCTCCCGACGCAAACTACCGCCGGAGTGATTGCTTACTCTACGGGAACCTTCACCTTTGCCGATTATGCCAAGGTGGGCATAGGGGCCATGATCATTGCCGCGTTCTGGGATATCGTCTTTATGAGTCAATGGTATGCCTTCATGGGGTTCCCCATCTGGCAGCCCCTAACGCCATGATGGATTTGTTCTCATTTGAGGTTTGGTCAAATTATACCTGGGATAAATGAAAGGTCGCCATTAAAGGCTTAACGCCCAGAGCGGGCAAATCAGCTCAAACAGAAGCAGATCGCAAATGAACATAACTTCAAAAGAAATCGCCGTGGATCAAGATCAACTTCAGGAGAGTTTTGGGGCGCGACATCCGATTCTGAAGGAATTTCTCCGGGACCAGATTCCCATGATAACCGGAGTATTCATACTCGGAGTCATTATTAGCTATGTGAACTATGGGTACTTGCCGGGAGCGGACCAATCCTTCCCGGTGGCCGGGGTCCGGATTCCCATCTGGCATCTCCTCTGGATGGGATTCTGGACCGGTTACACTATGGGGCTCGTAGGTGAGGCGTCGGGGATCTTCTCCCTGCCCTATTCCATGTCAGTTTTGCAGTTTACCAGCGTCGGTGTCAGTCCCACTTCTTTGATCATCACCTTCTTGAACCCTTTTGGCGCGTTACTCGGTTTCTGGCGTGGCAAGCAGTGGAACCTTGACCTGGCCTTATGGCTCTGTCTCGGGGCCGTCCTGGGCTCGCCCATCGGTCCCTTTATCCGCGTCTACCTGCTGAACGATCCGGTGCCATTTAAAGGCATCATCGGCCTGGCTTTATTTCTGATGGCGGTTCATCTGTGCATCCAGATCACTCCCTGGTATTTGAATAAGACCGCTCGACAGAGGTCTTTTAAAGAGAAATTCGACAAAATGATGAAAGAATGTCTCCAGGCCGGGAAGGCTCCCTGCGGTCTGCCCGCGGACTTCCGGATCGTTACCCTGGAGAGATCTTGGAAGCGCTTGCGGATAGGATATTGGGGGGAAGAACAGAGTTTTAGCGTCCCGGTTATGCTGCTCATCGGTTTCCTGGTGGGAGTGGTCGCCTCCGCCCTGGGAGTGGGCGGCGGCTTTTTGCTGGTTCCCATCCTGGTGTCCCTCTTTGGGTTGCCCATGTATGTGTTGGTGGCCGCCACCATCCCTTATGTCATCACCCTTTCCATTACCGGCTTGATTTCGTACACAGTGACCTTGCCCCTGCTTACCGGCGTGTCCACGCCGCCGGATTGGAGTTTCGGGCTGTTTGTCGCCAGCGGCGCCATCCTGGGTGCCTGGTTGGCGTCAAAAACCCAAAAGTTCATTCCGGAAAAATATCTCAAACCCATGCTGGGAGTGGTTACTGGAGTGGTGGGCCTACTGTATATCATTAACTATTTCTGGAAATTGCCCTTTAATGTTTAAGGGAGTAGCCTGACATGGGAAAATTAAAAGAAATGGGACTCCAGTTCATACCTTTCCTGCCATTCTTGATTCTGGCAGCGGCTATGGTTGTGGCGATCTATCATATTAAGGTTTATTGGTAACCGTCGCTTAAATTCACCGCCATTTTGGGAACCAGGAATAATGATTAGCAAGATCCTCTTACCAGTAGACGGGTCGGAGAGGTCCAGGGAGGCCGTCAGGTATGCCATCTCCCTGGCAAAGCAGACCAAGGCGTCCCTCCATTTATTTAATGTGGTGGAGGAACAGGTGGCTTCGCTGTCATCGGAAAATGATATCAACTCATTTTTGAATGCTGCGGTTGCTTATCTCCTAGAGATGGAAAAGGAGATTAAAGAGCAGGGGATTCCAGTATCTAAGGCGGCCAAAATAGGTAATCCCGCGGCGGAGATCGTCAAGGAAGCACAAGGAGCGGCAGTGGATCTGATTGTGATGGCCTCGCATGGCAGAACAGTTCTCCAGTCGGCCTTGCTTGGCAGCGTGAGCGCCGCGGTAATCCACCATGAACAAGCTATCCCGGTGCTGATAGTTCGCCAAGGGGTAAAAATACATTAACCTTCATCATTAAAGCCATCACAAATTACTTGGGAGTAAAATCCCCCTGCATCCCTTATTTTTTGAAAAGGGAGGATCTTGACTATGTTGGACCTTGAAACGCAATGGCAAAATGCTAGGGAGGCGCCTTCTGGATATATGGCTGCATCTCCCATAAGGCTTACGGGCAGAGCAGCCAATCCTGCCTTTTCTAAATGCAAGATCGGATATGATTCGTGTGGAAAGATTTCAGGAAAAGAGTCAATAACTGCTATAAATGCGTTATTTCTGACCAGTAAAAATCCTTCGATATTCTGAAGCTTTCTTCATGTCAAAATTGCCTTGAATTAACCCCCCGGTGTTAGGGCGCATTTAGGGCCCGACCAGGAACTCCAGCAGCCGCGCCCAAAGCCTTGCCCGGCCTTCGTGGGTCACCGCTGAAAACCACAGGAAATCCTCTCCTTTAACTCCCCAGGGGGCCAAGGCCTCGACGATGTTCTTGAGCTGCCGGGCCCGTTCCCCCTGCTTCAATTTATCCGCCTTGGTCAACACCGGGATCACCGGCAGTTTTCGCAACCGGAAATGCTCCCAGAGAAACAATTCCTCCGGTCCCGGCAGACGCCGGCCGTCCTGCAACAAAACCACCGCGGCCAGGTTCTCCCGGTGGGTGAGATAATCCATGGCCAAAGCGCCCCACTCCGCTTTCAGGCTTTTCGAAACCGCGGCGTAGCCGAACCCGGGCAGATCCACAAAATACCAGCGCCCGTTAATGAGAAAGAAATTCAAGGCCCGGGTGCACCCGGGTTTACTGCTGGTGCGCACCAGCTTCTTCCTGCCCAACAACGCATTGATCAGGGAGGACTTCCCCACGTTGGAGCGGCCCAGAAAGGCCAATTCCGGGCGATCCCCCGGGGGCAGTTGCCCCGGGGTGTGGACACTCAGGATAAATTCTGCGGAAATGATCTTGGGGATGGTCATGGTTGAAAAAGCGGTCAGCTTTCTCAGCAGTCAGCTTAAAAGAAAGCCCATAAGGTTTTTGCTGAAAGCTTAGAGCTATTAGCCCTTTCCCTCAAAATGATGAGAGATTGATTGAGGAAGTATAACAAGCAGGACATATTAATGCCATATTCAACAGTATGTTTGCGTCTTACTTTGCGCCTTTGCGTCTTTGCGTGAGGCCTATCTTTTCAGATCAGAGACTATCCCCCCGAAATTGCCATTTGAGTATTTTTCCCGGAAATCCGAATTATTGTAAGAGAGCGAGTACGTTCCCAGGGTGGGGTGCGAATGAAGGCCGCGGCCGGGGCCGGCAAAAACAAAACAGGGTTTGAACCGCTGGAGGCAAATCTGGTGCGCTCCATGGTAGGGCGCATCCAGGATATTCTGCCCTTGCCCAACGTGGTCAACGCCATTCTGAAGACCATCAACGACCCCTACGCCTCCCTGGGGAAGGTGTCGGAGACCATCCTCCGGGACCAGGCCCTCACCGCCAAGGTCCTGAAGCTCATCAATTCCGCCTACTACGGGGTGAATACCCGGGTGGGCAGCGTGTCCCAGGCAGTCTCCCTCCTGGGCCTGGACAAAATCAAAAACCTGGCCATGGCCATCTCCCTGGCCGAGGGCCTCTACCGCTACTCCGGCCTCCCCTTCGGGCGGGGCGCCCTGTGGCACCATTCCCAGGCCTGCGGGGTGGCCACCTCCCTGGTGGCAGAGGCCGCGGGCTATGCCGATCCCGAAGAGGCCCTCATCGTCGGCCTGATCCATGACATCGCCAAGGCCTTGTGGACCGAACTCTTTCCGGAGCGCTTCCTGGCGGTTATTAAGGCGGTGCAGATGGAAGGCCGGGACCCCCTGGAGGTGGAGATCGAGTATCTTACCGTGCCCCACGCCACCGTGGGGTCCTGGATGCTGGAAAAATGGCAGCTCCCGGAGATTTTCCAGCAAGCCGTGGCCCTGCACCATGATTTTCGCATGGAAAAAATCGATCCTCCCCTCCTGCTGCTGAGCCGTTCCCTTTACTTGGGGAATCAGATGGCCAAACTCCTGAACCTGGGGGAAGGGGGCAACTACCGTCTGGGTCCCCTGCCCCGGGCTCTGCTCACGGACCTGGGGCTCTCCCGGGAGGAACTGGCCACCCAGGTGCGGGTCCTGCCCCAAGCCTTTTTTGATTTTGTGGAGGAACTGAAACTGGAAGGGGCCCGGAACGCCCGTCTTGATACCCTGGCGGAGCGGCTGCAAGACCGGGAAGTTGTGCTTCTTTCGGAAGATCAGGATCTGGGTGCGGGGTCACTGTTCTTTGAAGCCTTTGCCGCCCGGACCCGGATTCTTCCCCTGGAAGATTGGCCGGAGGCCGAGGTGGATAGCGGCGGCCTGTTCTTCTGGGAAGGAGACGATCCCGGGGAAGCGCTCGCGCGTTGGCGGCAGACCGGGGCCATGGCCTCCCGGGGCCGTTTGCTCCTGTTCTGCCATCGGGGTCTCACCGGACCGGAAGTCCCGGCTCCCGGCCCCGGCGCCCACCTCCTGGGCCCGGAATGGCGACTGGAAGATTTCCTCAAGGCTGTCCCCGGAGAAGCATGATTAATACCAGTTTTCGGTTTTCGGTTTTCAGTTAACAAGATGATGATGATCAATGGGTTAACAGTTTTTAGTATCTTGTCCCGGGAATTATCTTAACAAAATTTTGGTCCTCAAAACTCCCCCTCCCCTGGTGGGAGGGGGTTGGGGGGAGGCCAAGTTGAACTTGGGAACGGTATTTTGACCCAAGCTGTGCTTGGGGAAGCTGGAGTTCAAAAAACCACTTAGATTATAAGAGACGCTTAGCAAAGCCAAGCTTTGCATTTACCTGGGTTCCCAAGCGCAGCTTGGGAACCGGAAGAAATCACCATGCAATTTGCGGAACCTAACTCTGGAGATGTTCCCCTCCCCGGCCGGGCCGGTAAACGGCCTAACGGCGCGGGCAAGGAACCGCAACGCCCCGTGATGGTGGCCGGCGGCACCCAGGCTTCCCGCCAATGTGCGGCCACCCTCACCGCCGCAGGCGTCCCGGTGCGCCGGGCCCGGAATTGGACCGAGGTTTTAGAGTATCTGGAAGATGAGGAACTGGCCCTCCTGATCCTGGACCCCCGCCTCAAAGGCATGGGTCTGCTGGAAGGCCTGCGCCTGGTCCGCAAAATGAATCCCTCCCTGATTCTCCTGGTATTGGGGCCCCTGGCCCTGGAGGTCCAGGGGGAAGTGCTGCGGCTGGGCGCGGAAGGCGTGCTGCCGGAGGACCTGCCCGCCGCCATGCTGGTGGATTGGATCCGCAGTTATGAGCAGCGCCAGCGTCTGCGCCGGCAAAATGAGGGATTCCGGACCCGTATCCTGGAAAGCGAGGCCTACCTGGCCGGTCTCCTGGACCATCTGGACGAAGGCATTATCACCACCGATGGCGCCGGGCGGGTGCTGGCGGCCAACCTGGTGGCCCGGGAACTTTGCCAATTGCCTGCCGGCTCCCTGCTGGCCTATCCCCTGGAAGGCATTAATTTTAACGGGAATGGTCTCCAGAATCTGGCGGAAACCGTGGCCAGAGTCCTGGAGACCGGCTTCCTGGAAGGACGCTTCCTCCTCATTCCGGAGGGCCAGCCGCCCTTTCCCGTATTTTTCCGGGGTTCCGTGCATCGCCTGCGGGGCGGGGAACTGGAAACTATCCTGGTCTTTAGGGACCTAACCGCGCAGGAGGAATTGGAGCTGCGCGTGGAAGAGAGCGAACGCCTGGCGGCCCTGGGCCAGATCGCCGCGGGCATGGCCCATGAAATCCGCAATCCCCTGATGGCCGTGGGGGGGCTGGTGCGGCGCCTGGAGCGCAAGCTTTCCCCGGATGACCCGGGGCAGGTATACCTGCCCTCCATCCGGGACAACGTCCAGCGCCTGGAAGGCATGGTCCGGGATATCGATGAATACCTGAAGTATGTGCGGATCTCCAGCGACCAATTCCAAGGCATCCCCCTGGAAAACGTCCTCAACGCGGCCTTGGCCCGACTGCAAGAGGCCGCGGACCTGTCGGCCCTGCTCCTGGAAACCGGGCCCTTTGACCCCTTGCAAATTCACGGGGACGCGCCTTCCCTGACGGAGATGTTTTTCCAGATTTTCCGCAACGCGGTAGAGGCCATGTCCCAGGGGGGCATCTTGCGGGTCCGGGCCTTCCCGGAGGAGGACCAGGCCGTGGTCCGGGTTACGGACAGCGGCCGGGGCATTCCCCTGGAGCACTTCTCCAATATCTACCACCCTTTCTTTACCACCAAAATGACGGGCGCGGGCATGGGCCTCACCAAGGTCTATATGATCGCCCAGCGGCACCGGGGCACAATCGACGTGGACAGCCGCGCCCAGATGGGGACCACCTTCACCGTGCGCTTGCCCCTGATCAGTAGCCAGTAGTCAGTAGCCAGTTGTCAGTTGTCAGTTGTCAGTTGTCAGTTTTCCGTTTTCGGTCTTCGGTCTTCGGTTTTCGGTTTTTCGTTATCAGTTATTCTTTTCTGACCACTGGCCACTGGCCACTGACCACTAATTACTAACCCCTGACCCCTGCCCCCTAACCCCTATTCCCCGGTTGACTGCCCCGCGATTTATAGGTAATTATATGCCCATGCCCCGGACGCGCGAAAACCTCTCTCTGGCCTTTGGACTCTGGTTCCATTTCTGGCTGGTGCCCATCACCGTGATCGGTGGCTCCTTGACGATCCTCTTCAGCTTCCTGGATCGAAGCCACCGCATGGTACACCGGGTGGCCCGCTGGTGGGGACAGGCCCTGCTCCACCTCGGTCGCATCACGGTGCAAGTGGAGGGGTTGGAGCACCTGGTCCCCGGCCAGACTTACATCTATGCGGCCAACCACCGCAGCAATTTTGACATCTTCCTGCTGCTGGCGTTCCTGCCGGGACCCTTTGCCTTTATCGCCAAAGAGTCCCTCTTTCGGATACCCCTGTTCGGCCAGGCCATCCACCGCATGGGTTGCGTGCCCGTGAACCGGGAAAACGTCCAGCAAGCCATCCGTTCCCTCAACCGGGCCGCGGCCAAAGTAAAGCAGGGCGCTTCCCTGGCCATCTATCCCGAAGGCACCCGGGCCACTACTCCCGAGCTTTTGCCCTTCAAGAAAGGGGTCTTTATCATGGCCATGCGGGGCGGGCAGCCGGTGGTGCCGGTGGCCCTGAGCGGCACCCGTTTCATTCAGCCCCGGGGCACCATCAGGGTCAGGCCCGGGCCGGTGAAAATGGTCATTGGCCCCCCCATCTTTCCCCAAAAATACCGCCGCAAGGAAGAATTGATGGCCGCGGTGTATCAGAGCCTGGCCGCGGATTATGACCCCGATTTTCCTTATGGACCGGGAGGCTCCGACGGCTAACTGGGTTGACCTGACCTTTTTGGGGGGCGTGGGGGAGATCGGCCTCAACCTGATGACCGTGGAGACCGCGGACCATCTGGTGGTGGTGGACGCGGGCCTCATGTTCCCGGAAGATCACATGTTGGGGATCGACATCGTCATCCCCGATTTTTCCTATCTCCGGGAACGCCGGGATAAGCTGACCGCCCTCATCCTCACCCACGGCCACGAAGACCACATCGGCGCGGTGCCTTTTCTGCTCAAGGAGATGCCCCTGCCGGTGTACGGTACGCCTTTGACCCTGGCCCTGCTCCGGGAGAAGCTCAGGGAACACGGCCTCCTTGACGAAGCTGATCTCCGGGAGATTCAACTCCGGCAGCCGCTGGTTCTGGGTCCCTTTGAATTCGAGTTCATTCCCGTGCCCCACTCCATCGTGGACGGGGTGGGCTTTGCCCTGCGCACCCCCCAGGGGGTGCTGATCCACTCCGGGGATTTCAAGGTGGACCAGACCCCGGTGGTGGGCGCGGCCATGGACCTGAACCGCTTTGCCCACTACGGGGAGCAAGGCGTGCTGGCGCTGCTGTCCGATTCCACCAACGCCGAACGCCCCGGCTACACCATGTCGGAGCGAGAGATCGGCGCCACCCTGGAGGACTTCATCCGGGAGGCCCCGGGAAGGGTAATCATCGCGGTCTTTGCCTCCCACATCCCCCGCTTGGTGCAAATCGTGCGCCTGGCCGCCAAACATGGGCGCAAGGTGCTGTTCAACGGCAAGTCCATGATCACCAACACCCGGCTGGCCAAGGAATTGGGCTACCTGGAGATTCCCCCCGGCCTGGAGATCAACGTGGGGGACCTGAGTCAACTCCCCCCCGCGGAAACCATCATCGTCACCACCGGCAGCCAGGGGGAGCCCATGAGCGCCCTGGCCCGCATCGCCCTGGAAGCCCACAAGCATATCCAAATCCGGAAGGGCGACCTGGTGATCCTCTCTTCCAAGTTCATCCCCGGCAATGAGCGGGCCATCACCACCGTAATCAACAACCTCTACCGCCTGGGCGCGGAGGTGGTTTACCAGCAAGTGGCGGACATCCACGTCTCCGGCCATGCCTCCCAGGAGGAGCTGAAACTGCTGATGAACCTGACCCGGCCCCGCTATTTCATCCCCATCCACGGGGAGATGCGCCACCTCATCAAACACACCCACCTGGCCCGGGCCGTGGGCATTCCCGAAGAGGGGCTGCTCCTGGCGAAAAACGGGGAGCAGGTGCGATTCGAAGATGGAGACGCCACCATCACCGGCGGGGTGGAGGTGGGGCGGGTCTTCGTGGACGGCAAGGGCGTAGGGGACGTCTCCCGCATCGTCCTTAGGGACCGGCGCCACCTGGCCGGGGACGGCCTGGTCATCGCCCTGGTGGCCGTGGACCCTAGTACCGGGACCATCGCCTCGGAGCCGGATCTCATCACCCGGGGCTTCACCCTGGAGGAAGAACAGGCCCCCTTGCTGGAGCAGGCCCGGAAGGTCTTCCGGGAGATCGTGGAGCGGAGCCTCACCGAACCCAATCAGGACTGGCTGGAAATCCAGGCCCAGGCCGGCAAGGCGCTGCGCAAACTCTTCTTCAAGGCCCTGGAGCGCCGCCCCATGATCCTGCCGTTGATCCTGACGCTCTAATAATTGGGTGGGGGTTTGGGGGAGGGGCTAAGGGCCACTGGCCCTAACCCCCACCCCCAATCCCCATAGGCGCTAACTTAATGAGGTTTTACAAATAAATTTTCTATAATTGTTTGTTATTTTGTCATTCTGAACGGAGCGAAGCGGAGTGAAGAATCTCGTATTTTGAGATTCTTCGCTATGCTCAGAATGACACTTTATTACAGAAAAGCCTCCATCTCCATTTAAAACCAGTCTTCGCTTAGGTCCTTCCACTCTGGATTGATTGATTCAATAAGGGCAATTTTCTTGTCACGCAGCCAGCCTTTAATCTGCTTCTCCCGATCGATTGCTGCAAGAATATCATTGGTTTCTTCTCGACAACCAAGTCCTCAATAATTTAAAGGGACAATCTTAAAATACCGGCTTTTTGAGTAAATCCATAAGGTTTTTAACTTCAAATACGAGATTCTTCACTCCGCTTCGCTCCGTTCAGAATGACAAATATTGTTTAAGTTAACGCTTATGCCCCCAAACCCCCACCCCCAATCCCATATATGAAGGTGGGGCGAGCCTCTGTGCCCGCCTCAAAGTTGTTAGCACATCCTTCAATCACATCTCCACCCACTTTTTCAACATTCGCAATTTATTCCGATAAACTAAGTAATGGCTAATCAATCGGACAGCGAAAATCATCATCTGAATTTTTTGTTTTGGATTTTTGGACCTACGTTGTTTTTGGTCTTCTGGCGGATGTTCCATTTATTTTTTGACAATTCTTTATACAGCGTTGCTCTTGGCCATATTGGACCAAGTCCGCAGAGTTGATCTACTCATTAGCTTTCTCATTAGCTTTTCTCAGTTCTTTCTTTTTCGCGACTGCTGCCTTCATCTGGCTCTACAAAGAATTTAAAAAACATATCGTTGAAGGTTAATGCCTTCGTTCAGTGCAACCGTTTATTCCCAGCGGCTCAAACGACCTTAAGATTCCTGCAAAAAAAACCGCCACCTACTAACGCAGGCAGCGGTCCTCTCTTTTAACCAAAAACCAAAAACTAAAAACTAAAAACGGCCTCAGTCCAGGGCTTCCTTCACTATAATCATAAATTCGTGCATCTGCACCGGCTTGATGACATAAGCGGCCACGTTCAGGCTCCTGGCTATCATCTCTTCATCCCGGCGGGCCGTGCTGGTGAGCACGATGAACTTGGCCTGAGGGTCCCTGTGGGAGATTTCCTGCATGGCATCCAGACCTCCCACATTGGGCATGTTGAGATCCATGATGGTCAGGTGCGGACGAAAAGTTTGATATTTATCCATGGCCACCAGGCCGTCCTCTGCCACTTGCACGGCAAACCCTGCTTCAATGAGGGTTTTGGAGAGAATCCCCCTGATCACCCCGGAATCGTCCACCACCATTATGCGTTTTTGAAGCTGGTTTCTGTTGGCATCGATGAAGGTAATCGTGAAGACCACACGATCAACTCCCAGATCGAGAATGATCATGTAAGCCTCCTGACAGGAAAAAGCGGTGTCTCTGATGTTGATATTCTGGACCGAGGAAGGGGGGCTGAACCTGACCCGAAAACCCATTTTATCCCAGCCGGTGATGGTATGCCCCACTATCGTATTCATGAACTCGTTCAAAACGTCTCTGGCATTATCATCAAACTGTCTGAAGGCCGACAGCCCTAAATTCTCAGCAATCGCCGAAGCCACCACCACCGCCATGCGCTCGTCGGTGAACCCTAATAAAAAGTTTCCTTTCACCCTTTGCGTGAAATCCTCATAAGGGGCGACTTGGGCGACCGCATAAATTTCTTTTAAACGTTCATCTCGTTTAATCGAAACGTTGACGGTTTCAGTTTTGGTCATTTGCGTAAAAACGCTTTTGCAACTGTCGGCCAAGACAGTCAGATACTTGGCTTGCATCCTTGCTGGTTCTCCTTCGCGACGCCTAACGATTTAAGGACAAAAAAATCTGGAATGCAAGAATTGATTATTGGGAAAAGCCCAGTCCTGACTTCCTATCAGGGCCTGGGCCTCCCCCGGTATCCAGGTTCTGCGGAAAGGAGTTGGGGGGGGTCACCGGCGAGGCGCCGGCGTCACCGCCCTTTCTGCCTCAAACGCGATTTTCTGGAGTATCCAATTACCTTTTAAGACCCGGAGCCTAAAAATTTTCAGCTCCTAAGTAAATATCGGGAAAAATTTAAAATTTATAAAAATTGGCTTTCTGACATAAATTTTGAAATAATTCAGGCTCGATAACGTTTTGCCGGCAGGCGGAGAGGATATGGACGGGATAAAAAACTGGTTCGAGAGAAATCCGCGGAAAATCTTATTGTTCTTTTTCTGTTTATTTTTCCTGGGCGCCGCCTGGGTCACCGAAAAGGTCCTGGCCTGGAAATCGCACACTTACAAATCCGGCATTGTCAGAGTCATCCGTCTCAGGGAATCTGAGCCTCTGTTTTCGGGGAAATTTGCCCCCACCGACGATGAAATGCGCATGTCCGACACCCTGATCAGAAAAGGCTACCCGTTCCGCATTGACGCGGACGGCTTTATTATGCCCTCCCGGGTTCATAACCATCCCGATCCGACCCTGGTCTTTCTCGGAGGCTCCACCACCGCCTGCTATTATGTGGATGAAGAAGAACGTTTTCCTTTCCTGGCGGGCCGGCTGCTGGAAAAGGACACGAAATTAAAGGTCAATTCCTATAATTCCGGCGTGGGCGGCAACTTTTCCCTCCATTCCCTGGATATTTTGTTAAACAAAGTCATCCCCATGAAACCTGAGGTGGTGGTGATGATGCACCACATCAATGACCTGGCGATTTTAATGTTTGCCGGCTCTTATTGGAGCAAAGATTTCAAAAAAGGAAATACTGCGCCGATAGTTGAGTTAAATAAGAAAATTATAGATTTCCGGCTGTTGGTAGATCGCTTTATTCCCCACTTATATAATGTCTTAAAAGAATTGGAGAAGAAGGTGCGGAGGACCCTGCGCCCCAAGAAGGCCGCGTCCCAGGAAGACGAATTGCGGGATATCCGGGGCAAGAAAATAGTTCTTGATAAGGAGCATCTGGTAAAAGAATTTAAAATGAACCTGCAGATGTTTATTAATATTTGCCGGGCCAGAAATATCACCCCGGTATTGATGACCATGGCCAACCGTCTGAAAGAGAACCCGGACCCCCTCATCCTCGAACTCACCAAAGGGCTGGAGCGGGATCACGGCATCACCTATAAAGAATATAAAGAGGTCTTTGACCTCTTCAACCAGGCCATCCGCCAAACCGCCGCGGCCAACGGGGTACTGGCCATCGACCTGGCCCGGGCGGCGCCCCAAGAAAAGGAATACATCTACGATCTTGTCCACTTCACCAACCCGGGCTCCAGGCTCGCTGCCAGGGTGATCAAAGAGGGGCTGAAGCACCATCTTCCTTCTCTAAAAACAAGCCCCGGGGAGTTGCCCCCAAAACCCAATAATCCTTCCCAAAATTAAACCACTATTATAGATTTTTCCCCCTGGAATTTTTATTACCCGATCACCCATTGTAATTAGGCCACCATATCCTGATAGAAGTCATTTCAAAACCTATTTCCGGCGTCATCTCGAATCAGACATGTGAGGTTAAGAAGGGAAAGAATTACCCCCCCTTTTCTAAAGGGGGGCAGGGGGGATTAAATAAGCGCTTGATAATCCTCCTAAATCCCCCTTTAGGAAAGGGGGACTTAAATACCACACCTCTCAACATTTTGCAGGTTGAGAACATATCTGAAGCTT
>JACQYN010000179.1 GCA_016208235.1 Deltaproteobacteria bacterium | reverse complement strand
CGCCCACCGTCAGCCCCTTGGAACCCCGACCGGAACCCGACTCCCTTGGCAGTGGCGCGTAGTGGTAAAACTTTGTTCACAAGACTTAACCTATTGATATACTAAATTTATTTTTTAACAACTGTCGAAGATGAGTCTGAACGGAGCGAAGCGGAGTGAAGAATCTCTAATTTTCCAACGAAATGAGAGATTCTTCGCTACGCTCAGAATGACAAAAAGTCTTATATTAACGCTTATAGGGGGTTGGGGGGAGGGGGGCGTCTTGAGCAGGTTGTTGCATCATAAGAAAAAGTCGCCACCCCCACCTAACCCTCCCCCTCAAGGGGGAGGGAATTAAAACCTCATGGTTAGCCTTCTGTGATGATTTTCCCCTGTTTATATCATTATATCCAAGTTTTTCTCATGGGCGGCACAGCCTTTCCAGGCTGTGCCGCCAAGCCCGCACAGGCTGGAAAGCCTGTGCTACCGTGGCCTGGTACCTCGCTGTGGCTCAGCGAGAGCCGTTCCGGCCCATAAAAACAAAGCCATTTCGATTTCAGATGCTCGCCAAGTGCCCTCATCAGTTAAGCCACATGCTGGCTTTTTTATGCCTTCTCTTTTTAGTCTATCTTTTATTTCTTCTAACATCCGGATAAACTTTACGTAACCAGATACCATACTATTATGAACGCCGTCAAAAATTCTTGGCAGTCTTCCTTCTGTGTTGAGCGCTTTCCTGATTTTCGAGTCTAGGGCACCGTACATTTCTGGTTTCATAAAACGTAATAGTTTCGAGGCGTATGTAAGTCCTAATCCTGGAAGGCCGAGAGCAGAAGAAATGGCTTCCTTGGGATCATCTAGGTTGTTGACTACCGCCTGCATAACTGTGAATAAGTTCACTTCGCCGCAGCCATCATTAAATTTCTGGAGGACACCATTTTGACTTCCACCCCATTCAATCATCTCCTGGAGAAGATACTTTGATGCTGAATTGTTTTCAGCATAGTTGCGCACGACCCATGCGAATCTATTTTCAAGACATGCAATCCAGCGAAACTCAGGAAAAGCGTCCGGAGGATACCGAAACAGCTTGTGCTTTCCGGACCAGACGTAATTCTTGTAATATTCTGGAAATTTTCTTAAATCAATCATAGTTTCTTTTGCGCTATCATTAAGAAGTTACGGGTGGCCTTTCCTTCCGCACAAAACTAAACCACTGGACAAAATACTTCAATTTTTCCAATTAAAGCGAAGAAGCAATAAAAAATCAATTAGTTGATTATGTATTACAGTAATCCCTACTCTTCCAAAATTACGTTATTAGGTACCACCACCACGCCCCCTTCGGTTACCGGGAAGCGGCGGGCGTCGGCTTCCGGGTCCAGGCCGATGGTGAAGTTAGGCGGTACGCGCACCCCGTCCTCGATGATGGCCCGCTGCACCTGGGCCCCCGCGCCGATCTCCACCCCGTCCCAGAGGATGGCCGCGTCCACCCGGGCCCCCGGCCCCATGCGGACGCCGGGAGAGAGCACCGACTCCCGCACCGTGCCCTCAATGGTGCACCCGGAGGCGATGAGGGAATCTTCCACAATGATGGCTTTCCCCGAATAAAGATATTTGCTGGGGGGGTAAAGGCAGGGGCGGGCCCGGATGGGCCATTCGCGATCGTGGAGGTCAAAGACCGGCTCCTGGCCCAACAGGTCCTGGTGCGCCTGGAAATAGGCGTCCAGGAGGCCGATGTCCCGCCAGTATTGGGGCATCCCGGTGGCCGGATTATGGAAATTATAGGCAAAGACCTTTTTCTTGCCCACCATCTGGGGAATGATATTCGCCCCGAAATCGTGCTTGCTCTCCGGGTTTTTGGCGTCCCGGATGACCTCCTCCACCAGCACCTCGGAACGGAAGAGATAAACCCCCATGGAAGCCAGAGAGAAATCCGGATTGCCGGGGATGCCCGGGGGATCTTTGGGCTTTTCCAAAAAACCCACGATCTGGGAGTCCGCGTCCACGTGCAGGATGCCGAAGGAGCTCGCTTCCCGCCGGGGCACCATGACCGCGGCCACGGTGAGGTCCGCGTCCCGGTGCTGATGAAAATCCAGCATCTCCAGGTACTTCATCTTATAGACGTGGTCCCCGGAGAGGATCAGCACCTGGCGGGGCCGTTCCGCCTGGAGAAGGCTGAGGTTCTGGAAGATGGAGTCCGCGGTGCCCCGGTACCAGCGGTTCACCATGATCTGCTGGGGGGGCATGGAGTAGATGTATTCCCCCAGGTCCGGGCGCATGATGTCCCAGGCTAGGCGCAGGTGCTGGTCCAGGGAAAAACTGCCGTATTGGGTGAGCACGTAGATGCGGCGAATGCCCGAGTTGAGGCAGTTGGAGAGGGTAAAGTCGATGATTCGATAAATGCCGCCGAAGGTGATGACCGGCTTGGCCTTATCCCGGGTCAGGGGGTACAGCCGCTCCCCCTTGCCCCCGGCCATGATGATGGTGGTGAGACCCTTGAGCCGTTCCATTTTTAAATACCGTTTTCGGTTTTCGGTTTTCTGTTTTCAGTTGAATGATTTTAATTATTGATAACTTATCAATAAGACTTATTGCCTGAAAAAACGGGATTGATACGGCTTGTTTGGTAATTCTTAAGGAAGAAGCGACCTAAGAATCCCAAAAATCCGGGATTCTTCGCCTCACTCTGATGACAAGCTTTTGATCTTTTACCGAAAACCGAAAACTGAAAACCGAAAACCTTTTTTAAATCAATTCTTTAATTTTCTGCTTCAGTTCGGTAAGGTCCGAAGACTTCACCACGTAGGCGTCCGCGGCCCAACTCATGAAACTCTCTTTATACTGGGAGTAAGCGGTATTCAGAATAACCGGCAGGCCCTCCTTCATCCCCAGGATGCGGGGCAGGGCCTCCAGGCCGTCCATGCCGGGCATGCGGATATCCAGGATCACCAGATCCAGATGCTCCGTTTCCACCACCTTTAAAGCGTCCCGGGCATCGCTCACGGTGATCACCCGGTAGCCCTCTTCCTTCAATTCTTCTTCCAGGAGGGTGCGGATGGCCTCTTCGTCATCCGCCACCAGGATGGTTTTCATACGCGGTCTCCGCCAAGAATGAGCTTTGTCTTAATATATGTCAGCCGGGGGCTGGGAGCAACCGGGGAACCGATAAATCAGTTTTTAGTTTTTAGTTTTTAGTAGAACAGCTAATAATCTAAATAAGTTGCTGTTTATAACTAGCGCCATCGCCCGCCAGGCTCTACTCGGCATCGGCAAAGGCCCCAAGCGCAGATAGGGTCAAAATTGGGTTCCCATCGCAACTTGGGAACCAGTAAAAACAACGTCTACTTCATTGATATTGACATTCTTTTAACCAAAAACCAAAAACCAAAAACTAAGAACTAAAAACTAAAACTATATTTAAACTCCCGGCGGCGGCTGCCAACTCTCCCCTAAAAAGAGGGGCAGTTCCCCGGCGCAAATAGGTCCCGCGTCTATCTCCTCTGGTCCAGGCGTTGGGCGGTAAAGCTCCGGTAAATCATGGCCATGTCCGCGGTATCCCCCCGGCAATCCACCAGCAGCAGGTAAAAAGGGCTGACGGTCAGGGCCAGCAACCCGGTGAGCACCGTCAGGGTGAATTCGTTGTTGCCGGTGACCAGCACCGGGGCTCCCGCGTCGGGCTCGTTGATCCCGTAGAGCTCCGGGGGCACGGGCCGGGGCAGTTCCAGGGACTGCACCGGGGGCAGGATTTCTTTGGCCCGCAAGGCCAAAGACAGGGCGTAGCGTTTGGCCGCGCTCAGACTGCGGCAATCCTCCGGACGTTGCCTGCCTGCTTTCAGGGCGGCGATGAACTCCCGGCAGTCCGCAAAGCCCGCGGCCATACACTCCTCCTCTGAGAAATACCGGTCCAGGTCGATTTTATCCACATAGAGGTCAGCCAGAAGCATAAGGGGCCACCCGTTCGGGATTTTGAAGCCAGCCTAACATGAAAATGCAGAAGCGGTCAATGCCCTCCCGGTCCGGCCCCGCCGCAAAAACCCTTGCTTTTCCCAAGATTATGCGGTATAAAGAATAACAATTGGTCGGTGGGCGCGAGCGGCAATCAACTCTAACTGGTTGGCTTCATTAAACTAAATACATAATAGGGAAAGCCGCTCCCGCCGTGGCGCAGAGCCACGGGGAAGGGAGCAGCGTTTTGGCTTTTTGACGAAATCACCTTTAAAACCAACAACCGTCAACACTTCCTTATCTTTTCCGGAATCCGTTTCCGGCCCTGAGAAATCCGCTGCGGGAATCCCCATGAGTTTTGCTGGGATTGAAGCCCTGGTCCAGCCTCATCTCGCCCAAATTACGCCTTATCAGGCCGGCAAACCCCTGGAAGAATTGGCCCGGGAAATGGGGCTCACCGACGCCATCAAGCTGGCGTCCAACGAAAATCCCCTGGGCCCGTCTCCCTTGGCCCTGGCCGCGATCCAGGAAAACCTGAGCACTCTGCACCGCTACCCCGATAGCCACGCCTATTACCTGAAAGAAGATTTGAGCCGCCATCTGGGACTGGCCCCCAGCCAACTGATCCTGGGGAACGGCTCCGACGAGGTGCTGGATTTCCTGGTCCGGGCCCTGGTCCCCCCCGGGGGCGAGGTGCTGAGCACCAACCACACTTTTTTGATGTACGGCCTGCTGACCCAGGCCGTAGGGGGAGTCTTCCGGGAAGTGCCTTTGAAGGAGATGCGGGTGGACCTGCCGGCCGTGGCCCGGGCCGTGACCGACCAGACCCGGCTCATTCTCCTGAATAATCCCAACAATCCCACCGGCACCGCGTTTTTGCGGCCGGAATGGGAAGAATTTTTGTATTCCGTGCCCCCCCACGTGACCGTGGTTCTGGATGAGGCCTATATCGACTTCGCAGACGACCCCCGGGTTCCTGAAAGTCTGGCTTATATCGCCGAAGACCGCCTTCTGGTGGGCCTGCGCACCTTCTCCAAGGCTTACGGCCTGGCCGGGCTGCGCATCGGCTACGGGTTCGGTCCCAGCGTGCTGATGGATCACTTGAACCGCCTCCGGCTCCCCTTCAACGTCAACCGCTTAGCCCAGGTCGCGGCCCGGGCGGCCCTGACGGACCAATTGTTCCTGGAGCGCACCCGGGCGGTGGTGCTTGCAGGCCGGGCTTACATCTGCCGGGAACTGGAGCGCCTCGGTTTGAGTTACACACCGTCCCAGACCAATTATATCCTCATCGGGGTAAACCGGCCGGCCCGGGACGTCTATCAGGCCATGCTGCGGGAAGGGGTGATCATCCGGGCCATGGAGGAATACGGATTTCCGGAACATATCCGGGTGAACGTGGGCTTGCCCGAAGAGAATAAACGCTTTATCAATACCTTGGCCAGGGTCATGGGGTTGAACGGCTGAGGTGGGGCCCCGGGGTATCATCACCATCGACGGGCCGGCAGGCGCGGGCAAGAGCACAGTGGCCCGCCTCCTGGCCGCCACCCTGGGTTACCTCTACCTGGACAGCGGCGCGCTCTACCGGCTGGTGGGCTGGCAGGCGGCCGAGCGAAACCTGGACCTGGGTGACACTGCGGCCTTGAGCGCCTTTCTGGAAGGTTTGCAGCCGGAAGTGGCCGCCGACGCCCAGGGGTTTCACCTGTTCCTCGACGGCCAGGAAGTATCCCAGGTTCTCCGGGAACCCTCGGTAAGCCGGGAGGCCTCCCGGGTGGCGGTGCTGCCCCCGGTGCGGGACTGGGTCACCGCGAGGCTGCGGCATCTGGCCGCAAACGGCGGGATGGTGGCCGAAGGCCGGGACCTGGGGACCGTGGTCTTTCCCCAGGCCGAAGTTAAATTTTACCTGGACGCCTCCCTGGAAACCAGGGCCGCCAGGCGGCGCCAGGATTGGCAAAATGACGACGCCCCGCCGTCACCGGAGAAAGTGGCCATGGAACTGGCCGACCGGGACCGGCGGGATGCGACCCGGGCCGCGGCCCCCATGCGGGTGCCGGCCGACGCCCTGGTCATAGACACTACTAATCTGAACCCACAAGAAGTGGTGAGGCAATGCCTGGCCAGGATCAGGGAGGTTCTTCCTGAAACCGCCGGGCTGGAAATGAAAACTGGTTAACGGGGGTTACCTAACATGGACGGTATGGAAAAGACAGAACTGACTATCAACCACACCCAGCCGGAAGAAGAAGAGATCCGGCCCCAAGCTGAAGAAGCGATGGCCCCGGCCGCGTCCGCCGCATCCCTGGCGGAGTCTGCTGAAGAGACGGCCCCGGCCGCGCCCGCCGCATTCCTGGCGGAGCCTTCTTCTGAAGAGTCGGAAATGGAGACCATGTCCGAACTCTACGAGGAAAGCCTGCGCCGCGTCCAGGAAGGCGAGGTGGTAAAAGGCCGCATCGTCTCCATCACCAAGGACTTTGTCATGGTGGACATCGGCTACAAATCCGAAGGCCAGATTCCCATCCACGAATTCACCGACGCGGAAGGGCAAATTACGGCCCAGGTGGGGGACACGGTGGAAGCCTTGCTGGAAAGCCGGGAGGACGAAGAAGGCGCCCTCATGCTCTCCAAGAACAAGGCCTCCAAGATCAAGGTGTGGGAAGAGATCAGTTACGCCTACCACCACGACGGCATGGTGGAAGGCACGGTGGTGGCTAAGGTCAAAGGCGGCCTGTCCGTGGACCTGGGGGGGATTATCGGTTTCCTGCCTGGCTCCCAGGTGGACCTCAACCCCATGCGCCATACCGACCATCTCATCGGCCAGCTTTACACCTTCAAGGTGCTGAAATTCAACCGCAAGCGGCGCAACGTGGTCCTCTCCCGCCGCCACCTCCTGGAACAGGCCAAGAGCGAAGCCAAGGCCACCCTTCTGGCCACCCTCGAAGACGACAAGGTCCTGGAAGGGGTGGTGAAAAACATCACCGACTACGGGATTTTCGTGGACCTGGGCGGCCTGGACGGTCTGTTGCACATCACCGACCTCTCCTATGGCCGGGTGCGCCATCCCGCGGACCTCTTTAAGGTGGGAGACACCATCACCGTCAAGGTCCTCAGCTTCGACCGGGAGAAAGAACGCATCTCCCTGGGGCTGAAACAGCTCGCCGCCGACCCCTGGAGCACGGTGGGGGAAAAATTTCCCCTGGGCTCCAAAGTCACCGGCAAGGTGGTGAGCCTCACCGATTACGGCGCGTTTGTGGAATTGGAACCCGGCGTGGAAGGCCTCATCCACATCTCCGAGATGTCCTGGACCCGCAAAATCCGCCACCCCTCCCAGATCCTCACCGTCGGCGACGTGGTGGAGTCCACGGTCCTGGAACTGGAGCCCCAGCGCAAACGCATCTCCCTGAGCCTGAAGCAGGTGGAGCCCAACCCCTGGGAAGTGATCGGCGAGAAATATCCCGTGGGTTCGGTGATCGAAGGCAAAATCAAGAACATCACCGACTTCGGCATCTTCATCGGCATTGACGAAGGCATTGACGGTCTGGTGCACATCTCCGACATCTCCTGGACCAAGCGCTTCAAGCACCCCTCAGAACTCTACAAGAAGGGCCAGGTGGTGCAGGCCAAGGTGCTGTTCATCGACAAAGACAACGAGCGCTTCTCCCTGAGCATCAAGGACCTGAACACCAACCCCTGGCAGAGCATCGACCAGAAATTCCCGGTGGGCGCCATGGTCACCGGCCCCATCACCAACATCACCGACTTCGGCCTCTTCGTGGAAGTGGAGGAAGGTATCGAGGGCCTGGTGCACATCTCCGAGATGGGCCGGGATAAGCAGAAAATGGCCGGCCTGAAAGTGGGAGACCTGATCAAGGCCAAGGTGATCCACAGCTCCCCCACGGAACGACGCATCGGCCTGAGCATCCGCCGCCTGGAGACTGATGAAGAACAATCCCATTACCGGGATTATCTCCACAACCGCCAGGAAGCCACCTCCAACCTGGGAGAGATTCTCCGGGAGACCCTGGAGGAGAGCGAACTCAAGAAAATCAAGAATAACGGTTAGGCCCTATGAAACGGCATCCCTTGATGAGCGCCTGCCTGGTGACGGTCCTGTTGGTGGCCTTCTTCCTGGGCCTCACCCTGCTGACCCTCCCCTGGCTCCGGCAGGGTGAGTTCTGGACCGGCGGGGAAAAGGTGGGAGTGGTGGAGATCAAGGGGCTGATCGCCGACTCCCGCACCACTTTGAAGCAACTGGACCGCTTCAAACAGGACCGGTCCATCAAGGCCGTGGTTCTCCGGGTCAACTCCCCGGGAGGCGCGGTGGGCCCCTCCCAGGAGATCATGCGGGAGGTGGATAAGCTCCGCAAGATCAAAAAAGTGGTGGCCTCCCTGGGCACCGTGGCCGCGTCCGGGGGCTATTACGTGGCTTCCGGCGCGGACCTGATCATAGCCAACCCCGGCACCACCACCGGCAGCATCGGCGTGATCATGCAGTTCGCCAACGCGGAACAGCTTGCCAAGAAGCTGGGTCTGGATTTCTTTACCCTCAAGGCCGGCCGTTACAAGGACGTGGGCACCCCTTTCCGGCCCATGACCCCTGAAGACCGGACCTACCTCCAGAGCCTGTTGGATAACGTTTACCAGCAGTTTCTCCGGGACGTGGCCAAAAACCGCAAGATTCCCCTGGAGAAGATGAAGGAATTGGCGGAAGGCCGCGTCTATACCGGCGAGGAAGCTAAAAAGGTGGGACTGGTGGACGAGTTCGGCAATCTCCAGGACGCCATTGAGCGGGCCGGCCGCCTGGCCGGCATCAAAGGCAAAGTGGAGGCCGTGTACCCGGAAAAGGAGGGTTTCTCCTTCCTACGCCTCCTGTTGGGCCAGGACGCGGAAGAGAGCCTGGCCAACCTCTCCCTCCCCTACCCCGAACCCGCATTTCTGCCGCCGTGGTTTAAGTAGGTTAACCACAAAGACACAAAGGACACAAAGATTCACAGAGAATTAAAAGAGGGTGGGCCATTTGCCCACCCTCTTTTAATTATTTTCTTGGTGAACCTTTGTGTCTTTGTGTCTTTGTGGTAAATCTTTAAGCGAAGCTGCTGACGTCGCCTTTGCCTTCCCGGATGACTTCCGGCGCGTCGTCGATCAAAGAGATGACGCTGGAAGGCGCGGGCAAAATAATACCCGCGTCGATGACCATCTCCAGGTGGGGCTTGAACTTCTCGGCGATATCCTCCGGGTCGCTCAATACCGGGCCGTCCGGGAGGCTGGCGCTGGTGGAGATGATGGGGTGCCCCAGCAGTTCCAGCAGCCCGTGGCAGATGGGGTGGTCCGGCACCCGGATGCCCACGGTGTGCCGTTTGGTCTGCAAGATCTTGGGCACCAGCCGGGAGGCCTCCAGGATAAAGGTAAAGGGGCCGGGCAGCAGGCGCTTCATGGTCTTATAGGCGTAATTGCCCACCAAGGCGTATTCGCTGATATTTTTCAGGTCCGCGCAGATGAAGCTGAAGGGCTTGCCCAGGGGGCGGCGCTTCAGTTGGTAGATCTTGGCGATCCCCTTGGTATTGTAAAGGTCGCAGCCGATGGCGTAGCAGGTGTCCGTGGGGTAGGCGATGATGCCGCCCCCGGTGAGCACTTCCACGGCCTGGCGCAGCAAGCGCTCCTGGGGATTTTGGGGGTTGATTTTGACGATCATGGTTGCCTTTCTTTCCAGACCCCGAGGGGCCGAGTTTTTTTAATTTAGATGAATTTAATCGCACCAGCGCTAATCGCGCCTGCCGCGCGGCTCACTGGGGAGGCCGCGCCCTCTTGGCCGGCCGGGCTTTAGCTTTTTTCCCTTTGCCGGCCTTGGCGGGGGCCGCCGCGGCCTTTACCGGCGGGGCCGGGGCTCCGGCCTTCTTCCATTGCCCCTCCAACTGGTCCTTTACCCAATGGCGGTCCCACCACTCCAGGGGATCCACGAATTCCCCCTGGAGCACCATGGAGAAGTGCAGATGGTCGCCCCCGGCCAGGCCGGTGGTGCCGGTCTTGCCCAGGACCGCGCCTTTCTTCACTTCCTCCCCCGCCTTCACGTCGATCTGGCTCAGGTGGCTATACATGGAGAAGACCCCGAGGCCGTGGTCCAGCACCACTGTCTCGCCGTAAATGCCCAGGGGTTCGGCCAGGACCACCACGCCGTTATTGGCCGCGGGCACCGGGCTGTGCACCAGGGAAGCCAGGTCTTCCCCCAGATGCTCCTGGCTGTCCACCTGCTTTCCCTGGTACATATAGGCCCGGCGGTCGCCGAAACGGGCCATGGATTTCCCCAGAAAACGTTGAAACCCGCCGCTCCACAACTGCTGGGGGCGGGGCTGGGAGCAGACCTGGCGCAACCGCTCGTGGTTGGCCTTGCGCATCTCCCGGTTCACTTCCAGGTAGGCGCTCAAGGGGTCACCGGGGTTGGCCACCTTAAAGTCCGCGGCCACCCGGCGCAAAAAATTATCCGGCAGATTCAGGCGGTCCTGGCGCCAGCGGCGGGGGTTGATCTTCAAAGTCACCCGCTGCAGCACCGGCGGGCCTGCCCCGGGCTTGGCCACCACCTCGGCGATGACCGTCCCCGGAGTCTCCCGGGGCAGGGCAAACAGGACTACGTATTCCCCCTGGGGCCCACCCGGCTGCGGAAAGCCCGCAAAAAAACGGCCGTCGATGGCCACCCCGCTTTCCTTGGCCGGTTTGTTGAGGCGGTAGCGGATGACTCCCGTGCCACCCGCGTGCAGCAGGTGGTTCACCGAGAGAAACGCGAGGTTCAGAGGCACCAGGTCGATGGTTACTTCCCGGGTCAAGGTGGCAGTGCGGCCCTGGAACCACTCCCGCCAGGAACGGTCCCGGACAGTGGCGCTGATCCAGGCTTTGCCTTCTTTGAGACCCAGGGCCTGGGGCTCCAGGGTAAAAGGTAATTCCACCTTGGCGCCGGGGCCCCCTCCCGGAGGGAATTGGCGGTTCAGCACCACTTTTTCCAGATTCCCCTGGGTAATGGCGACCCGCGCTTCTTTCAAACCGCTGTCCGGGTCTCCGGCTTCCAGGGTAAACGCGGTCTTGCTGCCCACCACCTCCCCCTGGGGTTGGAGATTGACCCAGGGCGGGGCTTGATCCAGGCGGCCTTGCACCAGCCAGATGAGGCACCCTACCAGGCCCAGAGCCAATAAGGCAAAAAAAATGAGACTTCCCGTCCCTCCCCGAAACACCTTGCGGATATCTGCCATGGCTAATTATAGTATCAATTATCCGGCGGAGGGGCAAGTCAGAGAAGGGCGAGCCGGGATACCCTAAAAATTAAAGAAAATCGGGGTAAATGCCGAAAAACAATATGAACCTTAAATAAAGAGGCGATTATGAATCTAATTCGGCGCTGCCTGGCTAGGGAATTCCTGGCGGATGAAAAAGCCGCTGTCGCCACGGAACATGCTATATTGCTCAGTCTCATAGCTGTGGCGATTTTTATCGCCGTGCGGGGATTCGGACAAGCAGTTTTTAACAGCTTATGGACTGTCACCAGCACCCTCCCTTTTGGGAGCTGACGGTTTACGGGGTGACTCTCAAGTCTCCCCTCTTTTTTTCTCTCCGCCCCATCTTCATCTTCCGCTCCACCTTTCCTTGCGTTATAGTGTCTTTCATTATCGCCTAATTCTCGTTTGAGGCAGGGATATGGCCCTACGTTTGGAAATCGGCTGGCGTCCGGAGCTGGCCGACGCCGAGGGCGAGGCGGTGCGCCGCCAGGCCCGGGAATATTTCGGCCTGGAGATCGAGCGCGTCAGGGTGCTG
>JACQYN010000178.1 GCA_016208235.1 Deltaproteobacteria bacterium | reverse complement strand
AACCGACGCAACCCGCGGGGGGTCAAACGCAAAGTGAGCATCTTTCCCGTGCGCTCCAGAGGATCAAAACCATTGCCCCACATAAACATTAAAGCATCCATTATGATTGTTAAGTGAACAGTATTGGGATTTAGGGGGATTATCAGAGGGTTATATAATCCCCCCTGCCCCCCTTTAGAAAAGGGGGGATTCTTCCCCTTCTTAACCTCACATGGCTGATTCGAGATGGCGCCGGAAATAGGCTTTGATACCAATTCGACATCAAACGTATATTTTTCGTAGGGGCGAACCTTGTGTTCGCCCAGCAGCATTCGTGGCGAACACAAGGTTCGCCCCTACAGGTCAATAGCTTTTTAACTGCAACTCAGTATGAAATGACTTCTGGGAGAAAGACAGAAATGCGCCAGGCCCTTAAGATTATTATCTTTCTGTCTGCCGCACTGATTATCCTGGCAAATGGCTCCACCCCGGCTTTCCCTCGCACCCCCACCCGGGAGCAGGTCCAGCAATCCCGGGAAAGAAGGTTTCAAGAGCTGGATAAAAACCGGGACGGCCAGGTCAGCCTGGCGGAGTACCTGGCCTTTTTTAAAGCGGATTCCCCCCGCGGCGGCAATTTTAAAATATGAGTTCCGGAAATACGACCGCAATGGGGACGGCTTTATCACCCGTGAGGAGTTTTTTGCCCCCGTGAGTTTAAGGGATGAATTCCGGGCCCTGGATAAAAACCAGGATGGCCGCGTCAGCCGTGGTGAATTTCTCCAAGAAGACAAAATATTCCGCAACTTGGACCGCAACCATGACGGCTTCATCACCCTGGAGGAATATCTTTACGGCTACCGCAACCGGTCACCCCAAAGATAATTTTCTAGAGGCAAAACACCATGCTGCTCCGCATCTGCTGTATTTTCCGGGAGCCGATCAGAGGAGAGGAAGTGATTTAGGGAGGGCCGGGTAGCATTGGCGCAGGCGTCCCCGCCTGCGATCCTCCCTCCCCTCAAACTCCCCTCCCAACCCCCGACATGGGTTTAAGGATTGTAGAGGAGGTATATTATGGAAGGTCGGTTAGAAACCAAGGCTGATATATTAAAAACTTTTATTCAAGAGGATAGAAATGAAATCAGAATAATTTTAAACAGGATTCAAGGTATTACATCATCATTAGTAGTATCTTCGTTTGCAATAACTGCCTTCCTGTTTGGAAAGCATGAGGCCTCGATTCCCAAAAGACCTGAATACTACTCGGTATTGGTCGATTTTCTGCTAATTGCTTTGATAACTGTGGTTTTTTTTATATTGAAGAAAAATTTAGTCAATGCCAGGAAAGCATTGAAGCTCAGACAAGACCTATTAAATAATCTTAAAGAAGACGATCAAAATGATCTAAATCTATTTCCTGATCCTAAAGGCGTTATTCCAGATATCCATGATACCGATTTATATTGGTTTGTAGGTTTAGCTATATCGATGATAATAGCAAAAATCGTCATTGGTTTGCGAATATTTGGCTCCTAGCCATTTAAGGAGGGTACAACCTACCAATTGCCACCATGCAGGCGCTGCTCACCAGGCCCGCGGAGGAAGGGGAGCGCAATTCCAGGAGGTAGTGGAATGCGGCCTCCGCAGCCTTCTTTCCAAATTTTATTTCCAAGAACCTCCCCTCCCCCTTGTTTTTTCCCCAAGGATGCTTATCAATATGATTGCCAAGACGTTCAGTCTGAGCACCGGAACGGTGCAGGGGAGACGGCCTGAGGGCCGCACCTCAAAGGGTTGGGTCGCCCACCGGACTGGACCTCAAGGCAACCTGCTTCGGCCCCGAGCAACAACCGGCCCGACCCAAATTCACCCGGGGCCGGCTGGGCGCTGATTGCCGGAAGCGTAATAGATGCCAGCTCCGCTTGCTGAAGCAGTGGGTGTTGCCACGGAACGTTCCGGACGATCTGTCCGGCGACTTCCCTCAGGGAAGATTGAAAAAGGTTTCGTGGGCCGGGGAAGCCCGGGAAGTTCCTGATGACTCACCTCCTTAAGAGGGAGTAAATGGATTCCCGGCTTCCCCTTCTCATTTTTTATCCCCGCCTTTTTTAGAGTTCCAAGTCCCAGGTTCCAAGTTCAAAGTTCAAGGTTGACGACGGGCACCGGGCCTGTGCCCTGAAATTAACCAGGGATAGTCATGCCAAAAGATAGTTTAAGTCCCCCTTTTCTAAAGGGGGATTTAGGGGGATTTTCAGATGCTTAAAAAATCCCCCCTACCCCCCTTTAGAAAAGGGGGGTGAAATACCGGCCTTTTTTGGCGGTTTTTCCTTAAGTTGCTGTGATGCGCAGGGCACACCCTACAATAACTTTGAACTTTGAACCTTGAACTTTGAACTTGGAACCTGGCAGGCTTAATTAACCAACAAATTCGGCGGCAGTTTGTTGAATTGGCTGCGGTAGCGCAGTTGGCTGGACGCAAAGAGGATGGAAAAAATGTTGTGGTCGTCGCTCACCGGGCGGGGGTTTTTCAGCCTGGCCCGGTCAACCAGCCGGGCGGCCCGCAGGGTCTGATAATCCTTGGCGGACATGGGCCCCTTATCCGCCAGGTTAACGGCCTTCTCGGGAGAGAGGGGGACATTGGCCGCCACCATGCAGGCGCTGCTCACCAGGCCCGCGGAGGACGGCGAGCGCAATTCCAGGAGGTAGGGGAAGACCGCGGACACCGTGGCCAGAATGGTTTCGTTGGCCGCCTCATTAGCCGGGTCGAAATAGGTGTTGATGATCACCACCCCGCCGGGTTGCAAACAGGCCCGCACCTCCCGGAAAAACTCCACGGTGAGCAGGTAATCCGGGGTGCAATCGCCATGGAACAGGTCGGTGATTACCAGGTCGTACGCAGGACGTTGATTGCGGCGGACGAAGGTCCGGGCGTCTTCCACGTGGACCTCGATGCCTTTGGAGTCGAAGTCAAAAAACTCCGTGGCCGCGGCCAGGGAGTTGGGATTGATCTCCACGGCTGTGACTTTTCCCCCCTGGCGGTGCAAGGCCCGGGGGATCATCCCCGCGGCCACGCCCAGCACCAGGGAATTCTTGGCCCCGGGAGCATAAGCCTCCACCAGGCGCATCATGAAGCCGGTGTGATCCAAGATCACGCCGTCCGCGGTCACCATATTCTGAATAATGCCGTCCTGCAGATAGGCCCGGGCCGGTTTTCTCCCCTCCCCTTCCGGATGCACCGCCAGAATTTTTATGTTGCCGAAAACCGAGGTGTATTCGGCCAACACCTCGAAATTTTTGCCGATGTCGCTCATGCCCGCGAGCATTCTAAAATAGGCGCGCTGGCCTGCCAGCAAAGCCCCGCTCAGAAGCACGATCAGGGCGCAGCCGCAGAGCAGGCGCTTTTTCCGGCTTTCCGGAATTTCCTGAAGGAGCGAGAGGCCCGCCACCACCAACCCCAATCCCAGGCTCATCCACAATAAAGCGCGAAAATTGGTCAGGTGGGGAATCATCAGGAACGCGGTCAACACCACCCCCGCCACCGACCCCACGGTGCTGATGAAAAATACCCGCCCCGCGCCCGCGTCGCCCTCGGGGTTGGCATCCCGGGCCAACGCGATGAGCAAGGGGTTCATGGCCGACAAGACCACCAGGGGGAGGGCCAGAAGGATGATCCCCCCCAGAAAACTGGCAAGAATCAGATTGATGGTGGCCAGGAAAGGAAAGACCAGGGGGTAAACCGCAGTGGCAATGACGATGGACAGGGCCGCCCAGAGGGGCGCGGCCAGCATGGATAATTGCAATTCCTCTTTCCCGCGGTGTTGGGATACCCGCCCGCCGAGCTGGTAGCCCAGGGCCAAAAATATCAGGGTAATGGAGAGGATGCCGGCCCAGATGTAGAGGCTCACCCCGAAATAGGGGGTCATGATCCTGGAGGCCAGAACTTCCAGGGAAAGGGTCACCGCACCGGTGATAAAGATCAGGGCTTCGTATTGTTTAAGCCGGACCGGGGTCCCCCTTTCCGGGGTCCTGCTTTCCGGGGTAATTTTCTTTTTCTTTGCCATTTTTTCCCGGGTGAAATCGACTTAATTTTTCTGGATCATACCAGATGAAGGCCGGCCGGGGCAAGAAGATAGAGGGGCGGCATTCGCTCCGGATCCCATGCAAATACCTCTTCTCCCCTCCCCATAATTTTTTTTTTAAAAAAATCCCCGCCCCCTTGTTTTTCCGCAAACGATGATTATTCATATGAGCGTCAGGAAGTTCAGTCCGAGAACCGATGAGGTAAGGGTAGACAGCCTGCGGGCTGCGCCCTCAAGGGTTGGGTCGCCCTCAGGACTGAATCTCTTGACAACCTGCTTCGGCCCCGAGCAACAGCCGGCTCGACCCAAATTTCAAACAGGGGCCGGTTGGGCGCTGATTGCTGGAAGCGGCAATGGATGCCGGCTCCGCTGCTGAAGCAGTGGCGGTAGCCACGGAACCTGAAGGACAGGGGTCCAACGTTCTCAATCTTTAAGGGAACGGGGTTTCGTGGATCAGGGAAGCCGGGAATTTCCGGATGACTCACCTCCTGGAGAGGGAGTTAATGGATTCCCGGCTTTCCTTTCGCATTTTTACCCCCCTTTTTTCCTCCTGCGAATAGTTCAAAGTTCAAGGTTCAAGGTTCAAAGTTTTGACCGTAGGTGCGGCCTACGCAACATTAATCCAAAGCGCGTAGGACTTGCCCTACAATTTTTGCGCCTTGGCGCCTTGGCGTGAGAAAAATTTTTCGCCAAGCACCCAAGAATGCCCAAGTCACCGTTAATTTTTAATTTTTCTAAAATTTAGTCTCCACGAGATATTTATCATAAGGAATTTTCCTGCCGATTCTAGATGAGTCCGGAATTTCTAAAACTGAGCCGGTCAGTTTCGAGAAATCCAGTCAAATGAATGGTGGTTTTGTTTACTCAAGGACAGCCCCGGTTGCTGCAAAGTTGCAGGCCCGGGAGTTTGAAATTTTACATGCCTTTGACGAAAAAACTAAATTCTCCGAAAGAGCGGTAATTAGGAGGACATCTTTATGCGTCTCAGTCTCCGGAATAGGTTTCTGCTGCCGACCCTAGGCCTGATTGTCTTGGGAACGGCTGTTTTAACCTTCGTATCCTATGAGAAATCCAGGCAAGCCCTAGAACAGGCGACAAAGGAGCAGATGGCGCTGGTTTTGGATGCCACCAAGAACAATATTGATGCAACCATGAATATCTTTAAGGCGCTGATCTCGGGATGGACCGATGAGGTGCTGTTCCAGACGGCCGCGCAAGCAGCCCCTGACACGCAGTCGGCGGCCTCCGCCTCGCTGCAACTGGCAGAATTCGTAAAGAAATATCCCTATTTCGAGCGGATAAATATCGCCAATAAAGAGGGATTGATTGTTGCCTCCACTGAACCCAAGCTTATCAAGGTGAATATAACCGATCGCGTATATTTTAAAGAAGGCATGCAAGGCAAATTGAATATTTCGGACGTGATAATCAGCAAAGCCACAAACAAACCGGTAGCCATGGTATCCGCGCCCCTCAAAGAAGGAGGAAAAATTGTGGGGGTCTTATCAGGCGCGATAAATTTGGGAAATTTTGAAAAGGCTTATCTGGACCCGGTAAAAATGGGGAAAACCGGGTTTATCTACCTGGTCGCCGCGGATGGAACGTTGTTGACGCATCCGGACAAGTCCTTAATTTTTAAGATGAAACTCAATGAATTTGACTATGGCCGGAAGATGCTGGCCGAGAAGTCAGGCACCATTAATTATACTTTTAACGGCGATCAAAAAATCGCCTCTTTTACTTCCTTTAAAGAGCTTAAATGTCTTTTGGTCATCAATGCCGCGGTAGATGAATTGCTCGCCCCCGTACAGCGGATTAAATGGATTAATCTGGCATTGTCCGGATCCATGGTGGTTATTGTGGGGTTGGTGATCTTTTTCCTGGCCCGGTCCACTACCAAGCCCATTGGCCGGGCGGTGGATAGTCTCTTGGAATGCGCGGAGCAGGTGGGAGCCGCCTCCACCCAGGTGGCCGCGGCCAGCCAGCAGTTGGCCGCAGGCTCTTCCCAGCAGGCCGCGTCCCTGGAAGAAACCTCCGCTTCCTTGGAGGAATTGGCCTCCATGTCCCAGAGCAATGCCGAAAATGCCAATCAAGCCAATATCTTGATGACCGAAACCGGCCGCATCGTAGACCAGGCCAACACCTCCATGGCCGATTTGACGGAATCCATGAGAGAAATTTCCCAGGCCAGCGGCGAAACCGCCAAGATCGTCAAGACCATCGACGAGATATCCTTTCAAACCAATCTGTTGGCCCTCAACGCGGCAGTGGAGGCGGCCCGGGCCGGAGAGGCGGGAGCCGGATTCGCGGTGGTGGCCGATGAGGTCAGGAATCTGGCCCTGCGGGCCGCGGAGGCCGCCAAAAATACCGCGCACCTGATCGAAGGCACGGTTACCAAGGTCCAGGCAGGATCGGAGGTGGTGGACAGGACCTCCCAGGCCTTTTCCCAGGCAGCCGTCAGCGCCGGCAAGGCCAAAGAACTGGTGGCCGAAATCGCGGCGGCTTCTCACGAACAGGCTCAGGGAGTGGGCCATATCAATAAGGCGATCACCGAGATGGACCAGGTGGTGCAACGGAACGCGGCCAATTCCGAGCAAAGCGCCGGCGCTTCCCAGGAATTGAATTCCCAGGCCGAACTGATGAAAGGTTTAGTGGGTGACCTGGTCTCAGCGGTCGGCGGCCTTAGTCAAAAAAATGGGAACCTCAAGGCAGAGATCGAGATGAATCGCGAAGTTCCCATGCTTACTTAGGCCAGTAGTCTTTTCAACAATTTATGGCGTGAATGAGCTGATAAGGGGAGCCTCCTAGTCAGGTTTGGCTTTGAATTTATTTCCCCAAAACTCCCCGGCCCCTTGTTTTTTTCCCAACGGATGTTTACTCATATGATTGCCGGGACGTTCAGTCTGAATACCGCTCAGGTTAAGGGTAGACGGACCCTCGGGTCGTGCCGTAAGAAGTTTTGGGGTCGCCCGCCGGACTGAACCTCACGGCAACCTGCTGCGGCCCCGAGCAACAGCCGCCTCGAACCAAATTTTTACCAGAGACCGGCTGGGCGCTGATTGCTGGAAGCGGCAATAGATGCCGGCTCCGCTGCCGGAGCAGTGGCGGAAGCCACGGAATCTAATTTAAGGGACGGGGGTCCGGCGTTTCCTTCCTCTTTAGCGGAGGGAACGGGGTTCCGTGGATCGGGGAAGACCGGGAAGTCCGGATGGCTCACCTCTGAGAGGGAGTATCTATCCGGGTTCCCGGCTTCCTTTTCTTATTTTTACCCCTGCCTTTTTTCCATTCCCAGAAAGTTCCGGGTTCAAGTTCTTAAGAGTTCCAAGTTCCGGGTTCCAAGTTCCAAGCTAAAAACCTGTTGGCGGGCTCTGGCCACCGTTAAGGAGGGGCTCAACGCAAATTTTTCGTTCCCCACCAGCGGCTGGGGAATGGGGGAAAATGTGTTGGTGATCTTGCCGCCGATTTTCAATAGAATGATGGGAAAGGCGCAGTCTGAAGGGGGAAAAAGTACCTCCTGATTGAAACCACGGATACACGGAGCCTGATGATGACGCCGGAGACAACATTACCGACGCCGCCCCCGCCGGGATGGCGCTTTTATCTGGGGGTGGCCTTATTTCTCCTGGGTTTTTTGAGCCCCTTGGGCATTCCCCTGGTAACGCTTATGGACCTCCCCCTGACCTGGAAAGCGACCCTCTCGGGCATCCTGCTGGTGGGCGTCCCGGAGGTCTTCTGTCTTCTGGCCGTCGCTTTTCTGGGCAAATCCGGATTTATTTATATCAAGGCGAAAATTTACGGTTTTTTCCGAAAATACGCACTCCCCAAAGAGGTAAGCCGGAGGCGGTATCGCCTCGGGCTGGTCATGTTTATTATTCCCCTATTTTGCGGCTGGCTGGGGGCATATGTGTTCCATCTGATACCGGGCTATGCCGAGCATCGGTTTGCCGTCAATTTTGCCGGGGATGTCATCTGGCTAAGCAGTTTGGTCGTGCTCGGCAGCTATTTCTGGGACAAGGTGAGGGCTCTCTTTATCTACCGGGCCAAGGCCCTGATCCCCCAGGGAGGTGGGAGTTAAAAAGTTCAAAGTTCCAGGTTCAAGGTTCAAAGTTGAGAGTTGGCAAGAACGCCTATAATTGATTCTTCTGTGCGCTCAGAATAAAAGGGGGGGGTGGTACAGAGTTAAAGATAGGTTTGCCCCGGTCTCCCCATCGTGGTAATAATGGAGGGCACAGCACGCCGTGCCTCTACCAAAATTGCTTGATTTTTAGAGGTCTTATAAATTATAGGAAGGGCACGGGCCACCATAAATGATGGTGGGCCGTGTCCATCCTACGGAAAATAGATGATCAACATCATGAAACGCCGGGAATTCTTGCAGCTTCTGGGATGGGGCCTGGCCGCGGGTTGGGCCGTTAGCCGCTGGTGGGGGCCTGCTCCGGCTCAGGCCGGGGTTTCGGCGCCCCGCCTCGCCCTCCTGGCCGATGCGCACCTGAAAGATGGCAATGACCGTCGTCCTGAGGCCCGGGCCCTGGCCCGGGCGGTGGCGGAGATCAGTTCCCTTAATCCCCCGCCGGAGGTGGTCCTCTTCGCCGGGGACCTGGCCCATGACGGCAATCCTAAGGCCCTGGCCCTGGGCCAGGAAATCCTCTCCGACCTGCCCGGGCCCCTGGTTTCGGTGAAGGGGGAAGGGGATGGTATGGGGAAAGGCGCTGCGGCCTGGTCGCGCCTCTTCGGGGAATCCCGGTTTTCTTATGTCTTTACAGTTCCAGCGGACCCCAGTTTTAAAGATCTCCTGGAGCCAAGTGTGAGAGACGGCAATCTTGCCTCAAATCTTTTATCGAAAACCGTCTTCCAAGTCCTGGGCCTAGACACTTTCCTGTCCGGCTCGCCCCAGGGGCCGGTCTTTGAAGTAGGAGGAGAGCAACGGAGGTGGCTAACCAGGGAATTGGCCCGGTTAGACCCCGGTATCCCTCTGATCATCCTCTCCCATGCGCCCCTGGTGGAAATTTACCGGCCCTGGCAGCAGTGGACCAAGGACGGGCCGGAAGTCATGCGCCTCTTGTCCCGCTTTTCCCAGGTTTTTTGCTTCCACGGGCATGTACACCAGGAAGCTGTCAGCTTTCAGCTATCAGCCGTCAGCTACGACCGGAAAGGGATAACCCGCATGGAAGCTCCCCCTCCCCTGGTGGGAGGGGGTTGGGGGGAGGGGGATTTTTTCACCCCCACCTTAACCCTCCCCCAGCAAGAAGGTGGCAAGAAAAGAGGGACCGGATGCCGGGGAATTTCCCGCTATGGGCTACCCAGCACCGCCTGGCCGCTGCCCTCCCCTCTTCAAGGTACGCTTACCGCGCCCCGCCCCGGCCTGGGGCCCCGGGGCAGCGGTTGGGCCTTGATGTCCCTCGGGAACAATTCCCTGCCCTCCCCTCTTCAAGGTACGCTTACCGCGCCCCGCCCCGGCCTGGGGCCCCGGGGCAGCGGTTGGGCCTTGATGTCCCTCGGGAACAATTCCCTGCAATATCAGCCCCAGGTGTGGCGGGCCTGATACCAAGAGATGCCGGCAAATGGTTATCCCTCCCCCAGGGCGGCCTGTGGCCGCCGTCAAGGGCTACGGCGCACACGGTGCGCCCTATTGTCCATGAATTATTCGGCTAGATTAAGACAAAAAAAGCAGGGGTTCCCCCCTGCCTCCTTAGGATCGGTCCAGCCTAAACAAGACCCGTCATTTTCTCGAGGCCATGGCCATCCGCCCCGGATCGCTTGTTCTTCCGGAACCTGCCCTGCTAATCTTGCGGCTCACTTTCGTAGATGCGGTTAAGAACTCCGGTGCAGTAGGTCTCCCAATCCACCCATTTCACTTCTTCCACCAGCCCCAGTTCGAAGAGTTCCCGGGACTCGCTGCTGGGCACAGGATCAACCCCACCGCCCGTCATCTGATACATCCGCTCCACCTCGCGCTTGGCGGCCCGATAGATGGACTTCTCGGTGAGCCTGAATTCAACCAGGTCTCCCATTTCTCAGCTCCCAGAAAGGCATTCGCCTGATGTTTAGATCGAGCAACCCTGGCCGCGTCCAACAGAGTTCCAAGTTCCATGCGCCTGGTCGAAATCCTTTCCTATTTTCTAGACCCTCAGGCCCCGGGGGGGTTCCCCGGGTTTCCTTTAAAGGTAAGCCCGATAATTTCTCTGTCAAGCTGTAACCTATTAAATTAATTATAAGATATTGTGAAGGAAACCACAAGCCCGGCCCCAAAATTAAGAAAAGCGTCACCAAGTATTTGGGCACAAGATGGCAACCCTAAGGATGGCGGAATGAGCTCTGTTGAAAAGTTCCAAGTTCCAAGTTCCAGGTTCCAAGTTAAGGGAATGCCCATCAGGGTCAACGGCTCATGAATGACTGCTTTATTTTTTAAACTGAAAACCGAAAACTGGCAATTGTCTTGTGCTTACTCCGGGGGAGCGCTCTGCCAGGCCGCGGGGTTCGGGGCATGGCTCCGGTTCTCCCAAAGCTTCTCCACCCGCTCTTCCAGCCGGACGATGAGCGGGGGCAAGGTCTTCTCATCCACCGCGGCCACCGCCACCCCCTGGTGAATGCGGCACTGGATCCGGACCAATTGCGGGCTCACCAGGTCCTTTTTATTGAAGACCTTAAGGACCGGCTTATCCTGGAGATTGAGGGAGGACAAAATATCCTCCACCGCGGCCATCTGCTCGGCGAAGCGGGGATTGCTCAGGTCGATGACGTGAATGAGCAGGTCCGCGTCTTCCAGTTCCTCCAGGGTGGCCTTGAAGGCCTCCACCAGGTTCTTGGGCAGATCCCGGATGAAGCCCACGGTGTCGGTGATGATCACCTCCCGCTCCCGGGGGAAGCGCAGCCGGCGGCTGGTGGGGTCCAGGGTGGCGAAGAGCTTGTCTTCCGCCAGCACCGCGGCGTGGGTCAGGGCGTTGAACAGGGTGGATTTCCCGGCGTTGGTGTAGCCGATGATGGACAGTACCGGCAGGCGCTGCCGCTGCCGGGGCTGGCGCCGCTCCCGTCTTTCGGTGCGCACCTGGGCCAGGTCCTGGTTCAGCCGGTGCAGGCGCTCCCGCAGGCGGCGGCGGTCGATTTCCAGCTTGGATTCCCCGGGCCCCCGGCCGCCGATGCCGCCCATGAGGCGGGACAGGGCGTCCCCCTTCCCCACCAGCCGGGGCAGCAGGTACTTCACCTGGGACATCT
>JACQYN010000155.1 GCA_016208235.1 Deltaproteobacteria bacterium | reverse complement strand
GAACCCCGGAGCGATTCCCGGCAGCGCTTGGCCACCACCGCGGCCAGGCAGATCGCCCTGTCCCTGGCTAATCTGAACCTGAAAAATTTCCTCTTGCAACAGGCCATCCGTGACCCCTTGACCGGCCTGTTCAACCGGCGCTATATGGAGGAAACGCTGGAGCGGGAAATATTTCGAGTCATGCGTAAAGACGCGCCTCTGGGGATCATCATGTTGGACGTGGACTCCTTTAAAAATCATAATGACTCTTTGGGCCATGAGGCGGGAGATATGCTGCTTCAGGCCATGGGCAGCTTTCTGCGGAGCAATATTCGCCGGGAGGATGTTGCCTGCCGTTATGGGGGGGATGAATTCGTCCTTATCCTGCCGGAAGCGTCCCTGGAGGTCACTCGCCAGCGGGCCGAGAAACTGCGCCAGGAAGTGCAACGATTCCAGGTGGATTATCGAGGTCAGCCCCTGGGATCGCTTACCATTTCTGTGGGGGTGGCGTTGTTTCCCACTCACGGGGAGCGGGGGGAGGCGGTCCTTAAGGCTGCGGATGCAGCCCTCTATCGGGCCAAAGAAGGAGGCCGCAACCGGGTGGTGACGGCGACCGAGGCGGGGATAGCATCGACTTGAAAGGGAAAAAAGAAGGTTTTCTGTTTTTCATAAAAATCCTGGACAAAGTATAGGGCTCCCATATCCCTCCTGGACCTCTACCTCCGGGGGATATAGACTTCCCGGGCTTTGAGGCCGTCGGAGGGGCCGATGAGGCCCTCGTTTTCCATGGTCTCGATGATGCGGGCGGCCCGGTTGTAGCCGATGCGCAGCCTTCGCTGCAACATAGAGATGGAGGCGTTCCGGGTCTCAGCCACCAGCTCCACCGCGGCGTCCCATTTCTCATCCTTCTCCCCCGACTCCCCTTCTTCCACTTCCCTTTCTTGCATCTCCAGGATGCCGATCTCGAACTCTGGGGTCTGCTGGGCCTTTAAAAATTCCACCACCCGGGTGACTTCTTCGTCGGAGACGAAGGCCCCGTGGATCCGCTTCAGCCGGGAGGTGCCGGGGGGCAGGAACAGGAGGTCGCCCATGCCCAGGAGGCGCTCCGCGCCCACGGTGTCCAGGATGACCCGGGAGTCCGGTTTGGCGGAAACCTGGTAAGAGACCCGGGTGGGGAAATTGGCCTTGATGAGGCCGGTGATCACGTCCACCGAGGGCCGCTGGGTGGCCACCAAAAGGTGCATTCCCGAGGCCCTGGCCTTTTGGGCCAGGCGGATCAGGTATTCTTCCGTATCCCGGGAGGAAACCAGCATCAGGTCCGCCAACTCATCAATGACAATGACGATATAGGGCAGGGGGCGGGGCGGCTCCTCTACTCCTGCAGACTTTTCCTTGGCGTTCTTGGCCACCTTCTGGTTGTAGCCCTCGATGTTCCGCACCGCCATGTCAGAGAGCAGAGCGTAGCGCCGTTCCATTTCCGCTATGGCCCAGTGGAGGGCCACGGTGGCTTCTTTGGGATTGACCACCACCGGGTGCAACAGGTGGGGAATGCCCTCGTAGGTGGAGAGCTCGATGCGCTTGGGGTCGATGAGGAGAAACCGCACCTCCGAGGGCGTGGCCTTGAAGAGGATGCTGAGGATCATGGCGTTGAGGCCCACGCTCTTGCCGCTCCCCGTGGCCCCGGCGATGAGGAGGTGGGGCATCTTGGCCAGGTCGTTGACCACCGGCTGGCCCATGATGTCCTTGCCCAGGGCGATGGTCAGGCGGGAGGCGGACTTGCGGTAGGCGGCGTCCGCCAGGATCTCCCGCAGGCCCACCACCTGGCGCTTGGGGTTGGGTATCTCGATGCCGATGACCGCCTTGCCGGGCACCGGCGCAACAATGCGGATGGACAGGGCTTTCAGGGCCAGAGCCAGGTCGTCGGCGAGGCCGGTGACTTTGCTGATTTTCACTCCCGGCGCGGGCTCCAGTTCAAAGCGGCTCACGACCGGGCCGGTGGTGATGGACGCGACCTTGCCTTCCACCCCGAAGTGGCGCAGGGTGTCTTCCAGCTTCTCCGCCTGGGCCACCATCATTCCTTCGTGGACCTGGTGATCCCAGGGAGGAACCTGGTCCAGGAGGTCCAGGGACGGCAGAGTGAAGCCGCCGGCGGCCGCGCCCCGCCGGGGTTTGGGAGCCGCAGTCGCGGTCTCAGGAGCCGGGGCGGGCGGGGGCCCCATCACCAATTCCGGGGCTTCGTTGCCACTGCGGTTGACCAGCGGTTTCGGGGGCCCGGACCGCCGGGCGCGGGAAGGAAGGGGCTCCGGCTTCCGGCCCCGGGGCCATACCAGGGACCACAAGCCCGCCAGCATCCGGCCAAGTAGAGAGAGGAGGCCCAGGTAGGAGAGGCGGGTGGCCCCCATCAGGCTGATTAACAGTACCAGCCCCAGGACCAGGGCCGCGCCGGAGCGATTCAAGAGCAGGGGCAGCCCCCAAGAGAGCAGGACGCCCACCCAGCCCCCGGATTGAAAACCCCAATCACCCCAGCGCACCAGGGGCCAGGCCAGGGCCAGGAGCCCGGCGCTGGCCGCCACCAGTCCTCCCAGGGCTACTCCCTGCTTTAAGGACAGGTCTTCCAGGCCGGAGCGATAGGATTTCCAGGCCAGGCCGGCAACCAGGAGGGGCAGCCAGAAGGCCGCCAGCCCCAGGGCGGCCAGCAGATGGCGGGAGAGATAGGTCCCGGCTTTACCCCCCCAGTTATGCACCCGGACCGCACTCCAAATCTCCGTCAGGTCCTGGGGGTCCCGCAGGGTCCAGGTCCAGAGAGACAGGAGCAGAAAAACCGCCAATCCCAAGAGCAGGACTGCGGTCATTTCCTGGCCCAGGCGCCGGGGCCGGGGGGAGGCGGGCTCGGCCGGGGGGGAAGTTTTTATCT
>JACQYN010000154.1 GCA_016208235.1 Deltaproteobacteria bacterium | reverse complement strand
GGCAAAGCACTGGGTCTCAGGCACTGTCTCTTTAAGCAAAGTTACTCTGTGAGAAAGCAGGTTCCAGACCAATGTTTGCCTTCAAAACCTTAGAGCGGCGACTAATAGTTCTGCTGGTAGTGCCGGTAACGTTGTTCCTGCTGGTCCTAGGGATATTCGGCTACCGCTTCATCCAGGGCATCTTGTTCAAGGAATGGCAGGCGATCGCCATTCTGCGCCTGGCGCGGGCCGCCCACCAGTTGGACATGCGCCTCCACGGGCAGATGCAATGGATGGAGACTTTTGCCCGGGCCGGACAGGACTCCCAGGGGAACGAAATCCAGCGCTGGCTCCTGCGGCAGATAAAGTCCCAGCCCGGCGTCAGCCAGGTCAATTTGGCCTGGGAGAAGGCGGCCATGATCAAGGGCCGCACGGCCGTGCCGGACCGATCCGTAGAAATGTCTCCCATCGGCTACTTTTACCCGCCGGATGGAAAAACCGTGGGGCTGCGGGGAGAACTCCTGGACCAGGCAGGCAGGCCCTTAGGCCGGCTCGAAGTAGTCATGAGTTACGACTACCTGATGCAGGACATTCTCACGGAGGGCTGGATGGTGGCCCAGATGGCCTGCCTGGTGAGTCAGGAGGGGCACTACCTGGCCCACAGCAGTTCGGCCATGCAAGCCCGGCACTGTTTGGGGGAGACCCAGGATCCCATGGAGCTGGCCATGCTCAAGGCCATGAAAGAGAAGCCCTACGGCACGCTCATGGGAGAAGGCTACCGCCCGGATATGGTGATCGGGTATTACAAGCTGCACGCCGCGCCTTGGGCCATCATGCTGCACGCCCGGGGAAGCGAGATCCTGGCCCCCATTATGCGGTTCCGCCTGTATTATGTAGCGGGTGGAGTCCTGTGCCTTAGCGTCATCCTGATTCTCATTCGCCTGGCCGTGGAGCCGGTGGTCCTGGCCATCCGCAAGATCGCGGCCAAGGCCGATTCGGTGGCCCATGGTCAATACGGCGAGCCCCTAGCGGTAACCAGCCGGGATGAAATCGGGCAATTGACCGCCAGCTTCAACGACATGGTGGCGGGCCTGAAGGAAAAGGATTTCATCAGCAACACCTTCGGACGCTATGTGGATCAGGAGATCGCCCGGGAGCTCTTAAGCCGGCCGGAGGCGTCCCGTTTGGGAGGAGAAAAACGGGAAGTAGTCATCCTGTTTTCTGACGTCCGGGGTTTCACTCCCCTGGCCGAAAGCCTGAGCCCCGAAGTCATCATTCATCTGGTAAACCGCCATTTTGCCCGGATGATCGAAGTGATCCAGGCACACCGGGGGATCATTGTGGACTTTTTGGGAGACGCCATTCTGGCCTTTTTCGATCCCCTGGACGGCCCCCTTGGTCCGGTAGCCCAGCGAGCCATAGACTGCGCGTCCAAGATGCATGCGGCCGTGGAAAACGAGAACGTGGCCGAGCCCGGTTATCCCGCGCTGCACATGGGCATCGGTCTCCACGCGGGCGAAGTGATAGTGGGGAATATCGGCTCCGAAAGCCGGGCGAAATACGGCATTATCGGCTCCGCGGTGAATCTCACCCACCGCATCCAGGGCCAGGCCCAGGCCGGTGAGGTGGTGATTTCCGAAGAGGTCTACCGTCGGTCCGAAGCAAAGCCCATGGTGCTCAGGAGCTTCCAGACCCATCTCAAGGGCATCAAAGAGCCGGTGAATCTCTATGTAGTTCACAGCCACGGGGAAATGGCCTGATGCTCGGCCAGGGAAGCAGAGGGTGGGCTGGCAGGTATTGATCTCATCTATAAGACTACTTATTTTCTAGACAATTAAAGTCCGGGAGGCAAAAGAAATGAAAAGGACAGTGATTTTGGCATTATTGGCGGTGGCGTTTGTCGTGCTCTTCAGTTCCGGAGCCATGGCCGCCAAACTGATCTGCATTTCCAATCAGGATATCAAGGGAGAGATGTCGGTGAACAAATGCCTGGCCCAGGGCATGGAGTTCGCGATCATGGATGACAATGGATTCGTACGGATCCTGACTCCTCGGGAAATTGAATTAACCAGGAAGCTCAACCCCAAGGCCTTTGAAATGCCGGGGTTTGGTCTGAAACACCACCGCCTGGCCCCGAAAATTCCGCCCCTGCCCGTTTCTCCAGAGGTGTTAGGTTAAACAGGGGAGATGGCGCCCCCGGGAGACCCCTGGGGGCCCAGATTAACCATTTAAATTACTTGATTAATTAAGATCATGAAGAAAGATCCTGTCTGCCGGATGGAGGTCCGGGAAGAGGATGCCGTCACCTGTGAATGCGACGGTATCATGTATTACTTCTGCTCGGAGGGCTGCCGGGACAAATTCCTGCAAGAGAAAACCTGCGCGCGCACGGCTTTTGAGCTGATCATCATCGGCGGCGGACCCGCGGGCCTGACCGCGGCGGTCTATGCCGCCACCCTGAAGATGGAAGCCCTGCTGGTGGCCAAAGACCTGGGGGGGCAGGCGGTGGACAGCACCAGGATTGAAAATTTCATGGGATTCGATTTCATCACCGGTCCGGAGCTCATCGACAAATTCAAACATCAGCTCTTTCATTCCCACTACATCGCCCACCTGCTCAGCGAGGTGGAAAAGATTGAGCCCCACGAAGGGGGGTTTAAGGTCATTACCTCGGAATTGGCCGCCTATACAGCAAAGACTCTCATCATCGCCACCGGCATGACCCGGAGACGGCTTGGGGTTCCCGGGGAAAAAGATTTTCTGAGGAAAGGCATCTTTTACGGCAACGTTCAGGAGCTGTCTTTTGTGGAGGGGCAAGACACGGCGGTCATCGGCGGCGGCAACTCGGCCCTCCAGGTCGTGGAAAACCTGCACACGGTGGCCGGAAATATCCACCTCATCTCCACCTCGGAATTGACAGCGGACCCGGCGGTGGTGGAACGGGTCGGTTGTCTTTCAAATTTGCATACTTATCTTGGTTACAAGGTTCTCGAATTCATCGGCGACCAGACCCTGACCGGAGTCCAGATCAGAAAAAAGGCCGGAGCCGAAACCCTGAGACTCCCGGTGAAGGGCGCGTTCATCGCCGTAGGCCTGGAGCCCAACTCCTCTCTGGTAGCCCCGTTGGTGCAGCTTAACGCGCGGCGGGAGATCATGATCCGCCCCGACTGCTCCACCTCTTGCCCGGGGATTTTCGCCGC
>JACQYN010000051.1 GCA_016208235.1 Deltaproteobacteria bacterium | reverse complement strand
CGTGATTATTGCCGGTCTGGAATTAATCCTGAGCGGGAGGCGGAGAAGAAAGAGATGAAGAAATAAATCTGTTGACTTAAAGTTCCCTCCTTAATATCTTAATTCTATGTTTGACCCCCGAAGAATAATTGAGAAATTTGATCTTTCCGAACATACCGTTGTCTATCCTGGCGATTGCCTTAAATTGTTGAATTGGATATGTACATCAATTAAGCTAAAGACTTTATGGTTTCTTAGTATTCGTGTTGCCTGTTTCCAATAGGAATTAGCTACTATGGCCAATGTTACGAAAGAAATATTTATTAGCGAGCTCAAGAAGCGATATGGTAACATCCACAGACTCGATGATAGTCTGTCACTATACGATTTGGGAAACGGAGCTGGACGAGTATATATTCGATATTCGAAAGTGCACACGCGTGGACAGACATTCTATGGACTGAGGCACAAAGATTTACAGAAATTGGAAGGGCAGCCAGCAGTTATCTGCTTCCTGTGGCAAGATCAATTAGAACCGTTACTTGTACCCTTCTCTGACTTTGAAGATGTTTTTCACTCTGTGTCTCCTGCAAGCGATGGTCAATATAAGGCACAGCTTTTTTTCCAAGACGCTGGAACCGATTTATACATAGCCAACGCCGGTAGATTTAATGTCGAAGCATACTTCGGCTGGGATCAACTCGATTCTTTAATAACCAAATCACAATTGACTGACTACCCTGATCTCTCTCATGTGCAAGTCCAGACTCTGCTTGGCTCAATAGGAGCATCCAAAGGTTATGACATTTGGATTCCCAGGAATGACCGAGGCAAACTGGACTGGAATCTAACTAAGCAATTTAAATATAATGCTGAAATTCCTCTTGAATATCATCGAATTGAAGATATCCTTGCTGAAATAGATGTAATATGGATAGAAAGGGGAGCAGGAAAACTTAGGGCACTTTTTGAGGTTGAACATTCGACTCCAATTTATTCAGGACTTCTCCGCTTTAACGATGTTCATCTAATGTCTCCTAGCTCAAAGGCCACTTACAGCATTGTATCGAACGATGATAGGAGAACTCTGTTTGTTCGTCAATTAAGCCGCCCTACGTTTACCTTGAGTAAACTTGGCGAGAATTGCAATTTCCTTGAGTACCCGAATGTATTTACTTGGCATAGACGATTAGTAAAAGAATTGTAGGATGGATTATGGAAAAACACGAAAAAGAAGTTTTGTGGATTGCTGTCAAGGTATGGAGAGGTTTTCCTGATGAGGTGCGAGGCTTCAAAAGAAAGTCTGATGCAGAAAACCAAAAACGGAAATGGCTTAAGACTATGAATCCTGACTATGATGAGTCTGAAGTACTTCCGTTGCTCATGGGTGAAGGCTGAATCCTTATCATGAAATCCCTCCAAGCCCAAATGAGCTCAGGTGTAGCGTATTATGAGGGCGAGCTTTACAATGTTGTCAGACAAGGAAGGGGCGTCCCCGCAGTTCCATTAGTAATAATTGGAATCGCATCATAAAAAAGAAATTCCCCGGATTTTAGCCCCCCTCCCCCAAATCAACAATGACCACCGAAAACCGAAAACCGAAAACCGAAAACGATTTCAAATGCGGCCACGTCGCCCTCATCGGCTTGCCCAATGTGGGGAAATCCACGTTGCTCAATAAGTTGGTGGGGGAGAAGTTGGCCATTACCTCGCCCAAGCCCCAGACCACCCGCCACCGGCTCCTGGGGATCGTCAACCGGCCCGGGGCTCAGCTTTTGTATCTGGATACTCCCGGAGTCCTGGAGCCCAAAGGACCCTTGAACCAAAGCCTGGTCCAGGCCGCCTTAAGCGCCCTGGCCGCGGCGGACGTGGTGGTTTGGCTGGTGGAGCACCGGCCCCCGGACCCCCAGGACCGGGTATTGCTCCCTCATCTGCAGCAGCTCTCCCAACCCCTGGTGGTGGCCATCAACAAGATCGACCTGATCTCCAAGCCCAAGCTCCTCCCCCTGATGGAGGCGTATCATCAGCTCTTTCCCCAAGCCCCGGTCATCCCGGTGAGCGCCCTGTTGGGGGACGGCCTGCCCGAGTTGGAAGCCGAAATCATTAAATTGTTGCCCCCGGCTCCCCCCATTTACGCCGAAGACCAGGTCACGGAACAGACGGAGCGCTTCCTGGCGACGGAGTTGATCCGGGAGCGGCTCCTGCACCACCTGGGCGAGGAGATGCCTTACGCGGTGGCCGTCGACCTCGAGGAATTCGACGAAAGCCGGCGTCCCGAACTGGTTCGCGTCCGGGCGGTGATTTACGTGGAGCGGCAATCCCAGAAAGGCATTGTCATCGGCAAAAAGGGGCACCTGTTGAAAACCGTGGGCCAGGAGGCCCGGACCGAAATGGAGGACTTGCTGGGCTGCCGCGTCTTTTTGGAACTCTGGGTCAAGGTCTGGAAGAACTGGCGCAAGGACCCCAGGGCGCTGCGCCTGCTGGGCTATCAAACCTGATCTAACAGCCGCATTGACATTTGCCCCGGAGATGCCGATAATAGGGGAGTGAGGCGCAGTAGATGAAACGCCGCCTGGCTCAACTTCTCTCCCTGGTTTTTATTCTCCTCCTTTTCTCCCCCAGGTATGCCCTGGCCCAAGGCTGGTTCGAGTGGGGCACGGAAGGCTCCTATGTCCACCAGACGGCCCACCTGCTCTTTTTCGGGGCCCTGATCTTTTTCATTTTCGAGATCCGCCAGGAAAGGTTGCAGCAATCTAAGGGATTCCGCTGCCTGATGTGGGCTTGCGGCATTTTGGCCCTGTGGAACCTGGACGCGGTGGTGGGCCATACCCTGGAATGGAGCCTACGCAATCCGGTCATCATGGGCCGCGGCCTGGCCCGCTATTTGCTCATGGAGAACCTGGAAACCTGGTTCTTTTACTTCACCAAGATTGATCATTTTCTCTTGCTGATCCCGGCTTTTTATCTCTTTTACCGGGGTCTCCGGGTCCTGGCCCGGGAGACCCAATCCGGATCGCGATGATCAGCCTGCCCCTTTTCCCCATCTGGATTGTCCAGGCCTTAGGCACAGTCGCGGTTATTGTTTTTTCCTTCCTCTCCCTGCGGATCACCCGGCGCCTGATGGCCCGGGACCCGGAAAACGCCCTGTGGCTCTTTCTGGATTGGCTTACCGTGAGTTTTGTTATTTTTTCCATTTCCCACGCCATTTCCCATTCCCTGCAAGAATTCATCAATTATTACGGCCAAAGCCTGGCCCTGTGGCGTCTCCGGAGATTTTTCGGGGGCTGTGACACTATCATCTATGTGATCATCACCGCCATTACCCTCTTTTTTCACCACATCCAACGCCTTTATCGCCGCATGGAGGTGGACCACCATCATCTGGAAGAGACCAGCCATGAGATCCTGGCCCTCAACCGGGAGATGGAAGCCCTGGTGATGGAGCGCACCATGTCGGAAATGGCCCTGGGGATGGCCCACGGTATCCGCAATCCGCTGCATGTTATCGGCGGCTTCAGCAACCGGCTCCTCAGGAAAACCGACCCGGATGATCCCACCCGGGCCTGGCTTTCGACTATTGCCGATGAAGCCCGGCGCATCGAGCAAATGGTGACCCGCTTTGAATCCCTGGCCCAGAGGAAGGAGTCTTTCTTCAACCCGGATGACCTCAATGATATCGTGGGGGACACCTTGGACTTGCTGCGGCCGGAACTCAATGCCAAAAATATTACCCTGATCACCGATTTTTCCCACGAGCCCCTGGTGGGGCGCCTCAATCGGCACCTTCTGAAAGTGGCCCTATCCCACCTGGTCCGCAACGCCGTGGAAGCCACCCGGCCCCATGGCAAGATCATGGTTCGCACCATGGTGGAAAAGGACTACGCGCTGTTAACCATCCAGGACACGGGCCGGGGCATGCCTCCGGAAGTGGTGGACAAGGTCTTTGTGCCCTTCTATACCACCAAGATCGGGGGCACCGGCTTAGGTATGGTCTTTGTGCGGCAAATCGTAGATGAACATCGGGGGGTCATCACGTTGGACAGCAAGGTGGGCCGGGGGACCACGGTAACCATCCGGCTGCCCCACCGGTTTGTGGAGAAAGCGGAGCTGGGCGGCGAACCGGGACCTCCTCCCGGGCCCCAGACCCCTCCGGAAGCCAGCGGCGGCCCGGGATAGTGTCCTGTTCCTAAAAGATGGGCCTCACGCAAAGGCGCAAAGGGCAAAGAAAGACGCAAGTATATAGAAAAGTTCCAAGTTGAGACCTCTGCGAAAGTCTTTTAAGGTGTCATTCTGAGCGGAGCGGAGTGAAGAATCTCGTATTTTGAGATTCTTCGGTCGCTTCGCTCCCTCAGAATGACAATTTATGCATTTTCGCAGAGGTCTCATGGCTTATAGCTTTCCTCAGCCTCTCCGGCTCTCGGTCCGGGACACCAGCCAGTAAATCGCGCCCAGAATCAAAATGCCGGCCAGGTACATGATTTCCACCTGCAGGGACTCATGGGCCAGGGAGGCCACCAGCACTTTGCGGATAAAGGCCACCAGGGCCACCCCCACAAACAGGGATAATTGAAAGCTCCCCCCCTGGAGCCGGTCGATCTCCGCGTCCAACAGTTCGATCATCAGCCAGAGGATCAGCAAGGAACCCAGGGCCGACACCAGCCCTTTTTCCGGACTGCCCGTAAAAATCAGGCTGATATCGTGAGCCAAGACCGCCACCACTCCCGCGGACAGACCGATGAGCCCCAGCAGCAGCAGCATATTGAGACCGAAGGTGAAGCGGTGGGCAAAGCGGATCAGGGCGTTATCCAGGCGACAGGACAGAAAAACCCGGCGCATCTCCTCTTCGTGATAAGTCCGGGCAATCACGTCCAGGTTGAGGTCCAGCATCTTTTCCATGGCCCGCAGGGACGACTCCCGGAGCCGGGGCTCCACCTCGGCCTCGATAATCCTCTGGAGCTGGAGCCGCACTAAATTCATGCCCACATAGACGAAATGGGCCGACAGGCCGATGCGCACATGGGTGTGGCCGATCCGCTGCAGACGCTGATAATAACGCTCGTCAAAGGGACCCTGGAACAGGGCCAGCAGCCAGGTGCGGTGCGCGGTCGTCAGCCGGGCCAACCGGGCCTCGTCCTGGAGAAACTTGGCGGCGTCCGGCATTTGCTGGAAAAGGTGGTAAAAGTCGCTGACCAGCCGGTCGGCGTGGGGTTCCACCAGGGGAAGCAGACTTCTCAGCGTCTCCATTTCCGCGTCGGTAAGCCGGTAGTTGTCCTTGATCTCCTGGAAAGTGCGCATGCTTGCGCCTCCGGTGCAAAGTTCTGGGTTCTAAATAGGCAAAGTAGGGGGAAGCGATCAGCCGTCAGCTTTCAGCTTTCAGCAAAAGACCAAGGGGAGGTTCAGAATTTAAAGAAAGCTGACTGCTGATAGCTGACCGCTGACAGCTATTTCCCTGACCCTCCCCCATCATACCCTAGACTTTCTTCAAGGCTATGGCGTCTATCTCTATGGCCGCGCCCCGGGGCAGGGCCCCGGCCTGGATGGTGGTCCGGGCAGGGGGATGGTCCGGGAAAAATTCGGCATAGGTGCGGTTCATCTCCTTGAAATCCGCTAAGTCTGCCAGGTAGATGGTTGTTTTGACCACGTCCGTGAGGGTGAGGCCCGCCGCGGCCAGGATGGCCTTCAGGTTCTGGATCACCTGCACGGTTTGGACCACAATGTCTCCTTCCACCAGGTTGCCGGCGGCGTCCAGGGGAATCTGCCCGGAGACGAACACATAGGGTCCCGCGGCCAGGGCCTGGGTGTATGGACCCACGGGAGCCGGGGCTTGATCAGTAGTAATCACTATTTTTTTCATGATGAGGTCCTTCCTTATTCTTTAGAAGTTGCGGCTCCGTCTTCCGGAAATGGAGCCGAGAGTCACTGGCTGCAAGAAAAACCTTGAAGATTGGCCTGGAGTTTGTTAATGGTAACCAAAAACCCCCGGAGGATATTAATGGGGCTGTGGATGAAGTGCCCGAAATGCCAAACGCATAATCCCCTTTTTTTAAAGGCTTGCGCCAACTGTGGATGTTCGCTGGATAATCTACCCCAGGAACAGCGGCTATATGTACTCGCACCTGCAGGCGCGGCCGCGGTGAAACCCTCTCGTCTTCTCAAAGCCACGCCGACTCCGGAATCTCCTCTGCCGGCCCCAACTCCGGAAGCTCAGGCCGCCTCTCCGAAGGCCAAGGCCCCGAGAAAACCCCGGAAAAAAAAGAGTTAAGCCCTTAGGTCGCAGCCTGCTCCAGAATCCCCAGAATCAATTGCACCAACTGGGGTTCGGCCCGGGCCACGGTGGCCACGATCTCTTCCAGAGAGGTGGGAGCCATGGCGTCCGGGAGATTGAGGTTGCTGAGCACGGAGACCCCTAAGACCTGCAGCCCGGCGTGCACCGCACAGATGGCCTCGGGCACGGTGGACATACCCACCGCGTCCGCGCCCATCAGCCGCAGAAAGCGAGTCTCCGCCGGAGTTTCCAGGTGGGGGCCTTTGACCGCCACGTAAACCCCTTGCCGCAGGACCAGACCCTTCTGGAGGCCCACCTCCTCCGCCACCTGCATTAAGTGGCGGTCATAGACCCGGCTAAGGTCCGGAAACCGGGGCCCCCAGGCGTCGATGTTCTCCCCCGTGAGGGGGCTGTCCCCCAGGAAGTTGATGTGGTCCCGGATGAGCATCAATTCCCCGGCCCTGAAAAGGGGATTGAGCCCCCCCGCGGCGTTGGTGAGAATCAGTTTTTTTATCCCTAAGGCCGCCATGACCCGCACCGGGAAGGTCACTTGGCGCAGAGAGTAACCCTCATAAGCGTGAAGCCGCCCCTGGCAGAGGAGCGCCCTTCTGCCGGAAAGAAGGCCCCAACTCAGGTGGCCCCGATGGCTGGGGCTGGTGGCCCGGGGGTAATGGGGCAGTTCCTCGTAAGGGAGACTGCCTTCCTCTTCCATCTGCCCGGCCAAAAGCCCCATGCCGGTTCCCAGGATTATGCCCCATTCCGGAGCCGTCCGCCATTTCCGGCCCAGGAACGCGGCGCATTCCTCCACCTGGGCATAATATTGCTGTGCGTTCACCATCCTTCCCACTCCCGGAAGTAATGTCTCAAGATATGATGCTTTCCAGTATTCGTCAATGCCTGAGGTGGGATATGACCACGCTGCCGGTTTATCCCCTTGACAGAAGGGGGGTTCGGCTTTAAAAATTAAGAACACCAAAGACTGGAGACCAGGGGTAGTGGCCAGACCTAAAAAGTGCCGGTGGGTGAAAATGGAACCAGGGGTGACTTTTTTCAAACCCCAGGGGATTCCCCTCCGGTCCTTGGAGCACACCGTGATCACCATTGATGAAATGGAAGCCATACGCCTGTCGGATTTCCTGGGCCTGAACCAGGAAGAGGTGGCCAAGCAGATGCAGGTCTCCCGTCCCACGGTGACCCGCATGCTGGCCCGGGCCCATAAGGCGGTGGCCGATGCCCTGGCCCACGGCAAAGCCATCCGTATCGAAGGGGGAGATTACCGATTGGTGGGCCAGTTCAGTGAGTGCCGTCTCTGTGGCCATCGGGAAGCCATTCCCGCCAAAGAGGGAGGGGACCCCCAGATCTGCCCTAAGTGTGAGAGCCAAAACTCCGGCCAAACCGCGGCGGACGACCCGCCGCTAATTACCAAAACAGTCCGTAAGACCTGAAGCCCAGGGGGAGATAAAAGGGCATGGATGCCACCACCTACCGAGAAGCCGGGGTCGATATCGATAAGGCCGAGGCCTTTATCCAAAAGATTCGACCCCTGGTAAAATCCACTTTCCGCACCGGCGTCCTGGGTGAGATCGGCGGCTTCGGCGGCCTTTTCCATCTGAACGTCCAGCAGTATAACGACCCCGTGCTGGTTTCCGCCACTGACGGGGTGGGCACCAAGATCATGGTGGCCGTGCTCATGGACCGCCACCATACCATCGGCATCGATCTGGTGGCCATGTGCGTCAACGATATCATCGTCCACGGGGCCACTCCCTTATTCTTCCTGGATTACCTGGCCATGGGCCAACTCTCCCCGACAACCGGCGCTCAGATCCTGGAAGGCATCACCAATGGCTGCCTCCAGGCCCGTTGTTCGTTGATCGGGGGGGAAACCGCGGAGATGCCGGGCCTCTACAAACCCGGGGATTACGATCTGGCCGGTTTCGTGGTGGGCGTGGTGGACCGGAGCCAGATCATCGACGGCTCGGATATCGCCGTGGGCCACCGCCTCATCGGCATCGCCTCCAGCGGCTTGCACTCCAACGGCTTTTCCCTGGTGCGCAAAGTCCTCTTCGAGAAGCACGGGTACGGGGTGATGGATGAAATCCCGGAGCTGGGCGGCCCCTTGGGGGAGGAGATCCTCAAACCAACCCGGATCTATGTGGAGACGGTGCTCAATCTCCTGCGGGATTTCCCCATCAGCGGCATCTGCCATATCACCGGCGGCGGACTGACCCATAATCTGCCCCGCATCCTGCCCCGCTCCTGCCAGGCGGTGATCCATCGCCATACCTGGACGGCGCCCCCCATCTTCCGGTTCCTGCAAGAGAAGGGCAACATCCCTGAAGAGGAGATGCTTCGTACTTTCAATAACGGTGTCGGCATGGTGATGGTGGTGGCCGAAGACCTGGTGTCGGACGTGCTGTTGCGCCTCCAGGGCCTCCAGGAACAGGCCTTTGTGATTGGGGAAATTGTAGCCCTCAAACCGGATGACCCGCCGATGGTCTATGTTTAATACGGTTTTCGGTTTTCGGTTTTCAGTTTTCGGTTAAAAGATATTAATTATCAATAAGTTAATCCTTAGGTTTGTTGCAGCAGAAAGCAAAATCAACATAAAAGCCGGAGGGGCAAAAGTAAACCTTTTGCCCCTTTCCTTTTCGTCCGCCCGGAATTTTTTAACCGAAAACCGAAAACTGAAAACCTTCTTTTAGGTTTTGCCGACAAATTTAATGAAATTCATAAAATAATTCATGTCAAAGATATTCTTCTCCTGGAGTGCGGCCATCGCCATCAGGGCTTCCTTGGAAGACTTGGGACGTTTGCTGGAATTGCCGCTGGTCAGGGTTTCATAGTGGTCCAGAATCCGCAGGACCCGGGCCCAGGGGTCGATGGCATTGATTTTCAGGCCCGCGGGATATCCGGAGCCATCCCCGTTTTCATGGTGCTGCAGGGCCATGTATCTCACTTCCCGCCGCATGCCGGGCATACTGGAGAGCATTTTATAGCCCACCGCGGGGTGAGAGTCCGTGGTCTTGAATCCGTTCCGGGGAGCATCCTTGTTGAGCAGCTCCGGCTTTAACTGAATGAGGCCGATGTCATGGAGCATGGCGCCCAAGCCGAAATTCTGGGCTTTCGGGGCGTCCCAGCCCAGAAAGCTGACAAAGGCCAGACCCATAAAGCAAACATTGAGAGAGTGATTGTAGAGGACGTGATCGTGACGCCTGATATCCAGGATGGACCGGTGGAAGTCCACCCCGCCTTTCATTAAATCGAACATGCAGTCGATCAGGCGCAAGGCCCGAAACATCTGGGGCGATCAGGCGCAAGGCCCGAAACATCTGGGGCCCTGCACTGATCTGCTCCGAAGAAAAGAAATTGCGCACCCAGATCAAGGTGGTGTCATAAAGAAGGGTGACCTTCTCCTCCGGTTCCCGGTTTTCATCCGGCAGCACCTTCTCCAGGGAGCGGTCCAGGTAGGCCAGGACCTTTTCCTCATCTTCCTGGGAATAATAGACCCACTGGATCTCCAAAGATTTTAGCTTCTGATACCATTCCTCTTTAAAGATCTCGTTCCGGGGACAGGCCAGGATAAAGCGAGCTTCCTGCTCCCCTTTGGCTTTCACCTTGATATGCACTTCAAAAGTAATTTCGTCGCTCGGGGTCAGGTTGCGCAGCGGCAAAGGGATAAACCCTCCCTTTTCTTCACCGATGGCGGGGGCGGCGATTTTACCGGTCTTTAGGTCTTGATCCAGGATTTGTTTCATAGATCGACAACGTCGGCGCAGGTATTATGGACAGGTAAACCCGTCACCTTGATAATCGGAAACCCGGCCGGTTTTATAAAATATATTTACCCGAATCTTTCCTCACCGGGTAGGCAGTCCCCAGGCAGGTATTTTAAGGAGGGTGTTGGAGAAGCGGTCAGCTTTCAGAAAAATAAGAAAGGTAAATTTTTAAAAGCTGTATGCTGAAAGCTGATCGCTGACAGCTATTCCCGGGAGTCCCTACTGAGACATGATTTCAAGATAACTGCCGCCAGGCCCGGATGCTGCCGGGCAGGGATGGTTCCGTCTCTTTCGGGGCCTGCAAGGAAGCAAAGACCGCCTGGGCCAGGGCCCGGCCTTTGTCCTCCTGGGTTTCCTGCCACTCTCCATAGGTGAGGGCCCCCACCTTGCAGGCCTCTACGCACGCGGGCGTCCGGCCCGCGGCTTCCCGGTCCGGGCACTGGTCGCACTTCAGAGCCACCGCCCGCTTGTCCGGGGCCAGATACAGGGGGGCATAGGTGAGAACCCCGAAGGGGCAGGCCATGGCGCACATGGCGCAATTGATGCACTTCGCCGGTTCGATGTCCACTGTGCCCCGGGCCGTGCGCCTGATAGCCCCGGCAATGCACACCTGTTGGCAGGGCGCGGGCTCGCAGTGGCGGCACTTGTTGGGAAAGGCCAGGTGCTGCCTCCCCGGATAGATCCGCAGCCGGGGCCGGGGCGTCACCTTCTCCCCCATCGCCGCGGCCAACTCCTTAGTCCGGGAATGCTCCACCGCACAGGCCAAACGGCACTGCAGACAACCCACGCAACGCTCGGGGCGGACAATGACGGTTTTCATAAATTATCCCCTTTGGGTTATTTGTCCCCCCCAAATCACCTTCTTCATCCCCACAACCGCCCCGGCGTCACCGGCTCGGGCGCCGGTAGCTGCTGCGCCATGAGCTGAAAGTAGATACCCGCGTCCGCCACCGCGCCCACCAGGGTCAATCCCACCAGGCGGCCTTCCCGGTACACCAGGCGGCGGTACTGGCCCCGGGTCCGGTCAAGCTCACTTACTATTTCGGCATCCGTGGCCTCCGGATGTACCAAACCTCCGGTAATGATCTTAAATACCCTTAGGGAAATGCTGTTTTGGGGCAGCGCGCCGGGATAGCGCCGGTTTCCCCCGGCCATGTTGGCCCCGGCGATCTTACCCTGCTCCACCGCCGCAGGCCAGATGGGCACGTAAGCCGGTTGGCCGGTGAGGAGGTTAACCCCCTGCACGCAATCGCCCGCGGCAAAAATGTCCGGCTGCCCGGTATTGAGCCGCGCATCCACCCGAATGCCTCCCGGCGCGGCCAGGCCGGCGTCCTTAAGAAACTCCGTCCGGGGGGTCACCCCAATGGCGAAAAGCACGGTCTGGGTGGGGAGTTCCCGGCCATCGGCCAGGGCCAGGGCCCGGACCTGGCCTTGGTGGCCCACAATCCCTACGGGCGCGGCATTACAGTAAACGTTGATGCCCCATTTTTTTAATTCGTCACCCAGCATGGCCGCGGCCTGGGCGTCCACCAGGCGGGGCAGGACCTGGGACTCCATCTCCACCAGGGCCACCCGGCAGCCCCGCTGGGCCAGGGCCTCGGCGGCCTTGAGACCCACCGGCCCGGCCCC
>JACQYN010000153.1 GCA_016208235.1 Deltaproteobacteria bacterium | reverse complement strand
TACCTATATTCTGCCCAAACAACTGGAGGCCCACGGCCTCACCGCAGAGCAGTTGGAGGTCACCCCGGAGGCCATGCGCGGCGTCATTGCCGACTATACCCGGGAAGCGGGCCTGCGCAACCTGGAGCGGGAGGTGGCCGGCCTCTGCCGGGGCGTGGCCCGGGAAGTGGTGGAAGGGAGCCGCACCCAGGTGGAGGTCAAACCGGAAGACCTGACTCAATATTTAGGTCCGCTCCGCTTCTTCCGGGAAGCAGCCCTGGACCACCCGCAGCCCGGGGTGGCGGTGGGTCTGGCCTGGACCCCCACCGGCGGCGACATCCTCTTCATCGAAGTGCTGCGTATGCCGGGAAAGGGACGGTTTCAGCTCACCGGCCAGTTGGGGGAGGTCATGAAGGAATCCGCCAACGCCGCGCTTTCCTACATCCGGGCCCGGGCCCCGTTCCTGGGCATCGAAGAAGACTTTTTCGATGAAGCGGACCTCCATATCCACGTGCCCGCGGGGGCCATCCCCAAAGACGGCCCCTCCGCGGGCCTGGCCCTTCTGGTGGCCCTGGTGTCGCTGCTTTCCGGCCGCCCGGTGAAAAAAGGCCTGGCCATGACCGGGGAGATTACGCTGCGGGGCCACGTGCTGCCCGTGGGCGGCATCAAAAACAAGGTCCTGGCCGCACACCGGGCCGGCATCCAGGAAGTCATGCTGCCCGCCAAAAACGCCGTGGACCTGGAAGAAATCCCGCCATCCATACGCCAGGAACTCACCTTCACCCTGGTGGAAGACCTGGACCAGGCCCTGAAGGTGGCTTTCTCCCAGTCGGGGAAGGATAAAGAGGAATAAGATTTGGGGGAGGGGGTAAGGGGCACAGCCCCTTACCCCTCCCCCCATCCCATACATTTTTTTAGTGGCACAGGCGTCTCGCCTTTGGACTAAGCGGTGGGGCGGGCCTCCGTGCCCGCCTTCAGTCCTTCCTCCATCAACAATCCCTTCCCAACCCGCATAAGTTGGTAGCACAGTCTTTCCAGCCTGTGCGGCGCAGGCTGAAGCCTGCGGCTACCCAAGTGATAAGAACGGGCGGCCCCTGATGTCCGCCCCCTGCATTTTTGTTGGCTATGCCTACCAGCCTACCAGAGGCGGACACATGGGTCCGCCCCTACAATTTAGGTATGGGGTTGGGGGATGGGGTGTGGGGAAGGGGACTAAGGTCCACAGGCTGGAAGCCTGTGCTACCGACCCCTGGCCCCCTTCCCCACATCTTTCATCACCCAGTCCCTCCCGACCAGAACTCCCGGGCCAGGCGGGCCAGGAGCTCCGGAGGGCCCAGGGGTTGGGTGAGAGCGGCCATGGTTTCCGGGGTGACTTGGCCCTGGCGCACCACTTCTTCCCCGGCCTGGGTCAGCGCGTCCAGGACGGGTTGTGCGGTTACCTGAAACTCGGGGATGGAGAGAAATTCCGAGGAATGCCGGTAGATTTCGGCGATGAGGTCGCCACCCAGGCACATGCGCCAGGTCATTGACATGGCCTCAAACATGGCCTGCTCCCAAAAGCCGCAGACGCTCAGGGTCACCACCTTGGGCATCTTTTCGAAGCGGTGGGGGGTTCCTCCTGCCGGCGCCTCCTTCAAGGGGTCCATCATGGGCAGGGTGCGCTCCACGAAGAGTTTCATGCGGGCGTTCATGGTGGCGTGGTAGATGGGGGAGGCCAGAACCACCAGGTCGGCCTGGAGGTAGAGGTCAAAGAGCTTTTCCGTCATGTCGTCCTTCTGGACGCATTGGCCCGGGGACTGGAGCCAGCAGTTGTAACAGCCCAGGCAGTGGCTGATCTTGTAGTTCCGGAGATAAAGGGTCTCGGCCACGGCTCCGGCCCGCCTGGCCCCTTGCAGGAATTTTTGTAAAACCAGCTCGGTCTTGCTGGTCTCATTATCCCGGGGACTGCTGTTGAAAGCTAAGATGTTCATAATGGTCCTCCCATCAAAAGGGAAATTTGAGGAAAAGTGGAATGGGGGCAGGGCACGCCATGGTTGGTGCGTGAAACGCACCCTACTTTTGACGGGAAATGCCCGCCTGCATTTCCATAAAAAATTGGAATTCGCGCAAAGGTCCACAGGTTGGAAGCCTATGCCAGCGGTTCATAGTGTCAAGCTTCATAAATCGTGTGGCAATTATTTTGCATACCCCTGCCAAAGGCTGTTTTTAAAGTCCCCCTTTTCTAAAGGGGGATTTAGGGGGATTATCAGAGGGTTATATAATCCCCCCTGCCCCCCTTTAGAAAAGGGGGGGTAAAAAACTGGCCTATATTGGGGTTTTTTCCGTTAAAGGAAGAACATGCTATTTATGAACCACCACCATAGCCCCCTCCCCAAAATATCCCCTACCTCATGGTAATGGTCAGGCCCTGGGGACCGAGGTTGAGTTTGACCCCTGATTGGGTGGCGGAGAGGTCGATGACCACTCCCCGTTCGTTTTGCATGGCCAGGCCGGCCACACCCCCGGCCAGGGCCACCCCCGCGCCCACGGCCGCGTAGGTGCCGGTGATATCCAGGGGCTTCTTCAGGTTATAGACCTTGCCCCGGGCCTTTATTTCGGCGTAGCCCACGTCCCCCACGCTCAGGCCTTCGACCCGGAAGGGGTATTTTTTCCCTTTGAACCAGAGGACCCCGTGGCCCCAGCTCACTCCGAAAATCGCGCCCACGCCCTTCAGTTCTATGGACACCTCGCCTACCGGGGGCAGGGGCTTGGCCGCGGGCAGGGGTGAGGCGGAGAGGCCAAATAAAATGATGGTTAGAAGAAGCAAAGCGGTGGGGGTTGGACGTCGCATTTTTTTATCCCCTTTTTAAACGAAATCGCCGCAATTCGTGGCTTCAAGTTTAAGGGTAGGGTGAAGAAAGTCAAGGGGCAATGAGGTGAGGATGGAGCAAGGAATGGTGGGCCGTGCCCACCCTGCATTTCCCTTGGCCACAGAGGAAATACCAAGTAGCGGTCAAAAGAGTAGCATTGTCATTTTGAGCGTAGCGAAGAAACTCAAAATACGAGATTCTTCACTCCGCTTCGCTCCGTTCAGAATGGCAACTCAAGATTACTTCTATGACCGCGACTTGGTATAAGGCCCTTTGGCTACATTTTTCGTTTTTAGTCTGCCACCTTTCATGCAAAATCTCTACCGGACACTACTGGGGCAGGGGGAGATTACCGTATAAATCCCCATTCCCGGAAGTAAATGCCTCGACTTGGGCGGTT
>JACQYN010000146.1 GCA_016208235.1 Deltaproteobacteria bacterium | reverse complement strand
TCAGAATGACAGAAAAGGCCACCTCTGCAGAGCTCTCGCTATTTTAAAAATGTTTATTCAGTCACCCTGAGCGAAGAGGGGGTTGGAAATATCCGGCATGGACCAGGCCCGGCAAAGAAGCCGGGCCTTTCGATTTCTTGGGAATATTGCCGCTCGTACTTGCCAAAGGGGGCTCCCTAATGATAATTTTGTGTCAAGGAAATCAGTGCCGGTTCGCCGCCGGTTTTATCGCAGCCAAAGAGGACCTCTAAGGCATTCCCGGTCTTTAGCGCCTCTTGTACCAATTCGCAGCCAAAAGGTATTACGATGTAGGGACGAACCCTGTGTTTGCTCGCCAAGTGAGGGCGGATACAAGATTCGCCCCTACGGAAAAAATATTTCTTTGATGACGGACTGGCATTTTTGATGAAGCAATTTCGCCATTGCTCGGCGAACAGCTAATCCTTAGGTTAGGAAGAAGAATGACGTCTGCAGATATACGTGGTTCCAACCCCAAAACTGATAAACAGAAACGCATCTTGAGCGGCATGCGGCCCACCGGCAAGATGCACCTGGGAAATTTTTACGGCGCGCTTTACAACTGGCTGCTCCTCCAGGAGGAGTACGAGTGCCACTATTTCGTGGCCGACTGGCACGCCCTGACCACGGAGTACGAATCCCCCCAGGACATTGCCGGCTACATCCCGGAGATGGTTATGGATTGGCTGAGCGTGGGCCTGGACCCGGCCAAGAGCACCATCTTCGTACAGTCGGCCATCCCGGAGCACGCCGAGCTTTACCTCATCTTCGGCATGTTCACCCCGGTCCCCTGGCTGGAGCGGAACCCCACCTACAAAGACCAGATCCAGGAGCTGGCCCATAAGGACCTGGCCACTTATGGATTTCTGGGCTATCCGGTGCTCCAGGCCGCGGACATTTTGATGTACAAGGCCCACGGGGTGCCGGTGGGGGTGGATCAGGTGCCCCACGTGGAGATGACCCGGGAGATCGCCCGGCGGTTCAACCACCTGTACCGGCCGCTATTCCCGGAGCCGGAGGCCCTGCTCACGGAGATCCCCAAGCTCACCGGCACCGACGGCCGCAAGATGAGTAAAAGCTACAACAACTGCATTTACTTGAGCGACCCGCCGGAGGTAATGGCCCAAAAGGTGCGGCAGATGATCACCGACGTGCAGCGGCCCTATAAGCGGGACCCCGGGGAGCCGGACCGCTGCCTGGCCTTCCCCTTCCATCGTTTGAATCTCCCCCAGGAGCGCCTGGAAGAGATCACCGAGTCCTGCCGGGCCGCGGGCCTGGGGTGCGTGGAGTGCAAGGTGCTGCTGGCCGAGGCCCTGCTTAACAACCTGGCCCCCATCCAGGAGCGGCGGCGCTACTACGAGGCCCACCCGGACGAAGTTAAGGACATCCTTCTCCAGGGTAACCAAAAGGCCCGGGAGGAGGCGAAGCGCACCATGGCGGAAGTCCGGGACGCGGTGGGGTTTAATCGGGATGTGCAATTACCTTAGATCGTGAAAATATCTCACGCAAAGACGCAAAGACGCAAAGGCGCAATAACATCACCACCGTGGCCTTAGAGAGATTACAAAAGTATCTATCCCGGGCAGGCGTGGCCTCCCGGCGGGCCGCGGAGGAGTGGATTCAAGCCGGACGGGTGACGGTGAACGGCCGGGTGGTCCGGGAAATGGGCCTGAAAATCGACCCGGACCGGGACGTGGTCAAGGCGGACGGCCGCCGGGTGCGGCTGGAGCCCCTGGTGACGGTGATGCTGCACAAACCTTACGGTTATATTTCCACCACCAAAGACCCCCAGGGACGGCGGGTGGTTACGGATTTATTGGGGGAGAAGGGGCCCCGGCTCTATCCGGTGGGCCGCCTGGATTACGACGCCACCGGCTTGCTGCTCCTGACCAATGACGGGGAATTGGCCCAGCGCCTGACCCATCCCCGCTACCAGGTGCCCCGCACCTACCGGGTGACCGTGGAGGGGGAGGTGAGCCGGGAGACCTTGCGGCTCCTGGCCGACGGCGTGGCGGTGGAAAACCGGGTGGTGCCCGCGGCCGTGCAGGTGCGCAAACTCGAAGCGGAGAAGACCGTGCTGGAGATCACGGTCTGGGAAGGCCGCTACCATCTAATCAAACACCTCCTGGCCCAGGTGGGGCATCCGGTGCTCAAACTGAAGCGCATTGCTTTCGCGCACCTAAGGCTGGGGAGACTGCCCCGGGGGGCCCACCGGCTCCTCTCCCCCCAGGAGATTGAGGCGTTAAAGGCCGGAGTGAAGCGGAAATGAACCATGAGGAGAGACAACCTCTCTTTGAGCCGTCGGACCCGGATAAGGTATGGGGTTATCAGCGGCAGCCCTCCCAGGAACCGACGCCTCCTCCGCCCCGGCTGGGCCTGCACCTGGTGTTGTTTCTGGCTACCGTGGCCACCACCATCACCGCGGGCGCGCTGTTCGCCGGGGTGAACCCTCTTCTCCAACCCTTTGACCTCTATAAGGGGATCCCCTTCTCCTTTACCTTGCTGCTGATCCTGGGCGCCCACGAAATGGGCCACTACCTGGTGTCCCGGCGGCATAACCTGGACGTCACCCTGCCTTACTTCATTCCGGCTCCGCCTTATCCCTTCATTGTCGGCACTTTGGGGGCCTTTATCCGCATCCGCTCTCCCATTAAAGACAAGAGGGCCCTGCTGGACGTGGGCTGCGCCGGCCCCCTGACCGGAGTGGTAGTGTCCATTCCGGTGATTTTGGTGGGCCTGGGATTGTCAGAGGTGAAGATAATTCCCACAGGCAGCGGAGGCTTGTTATTTGGCGAGCCCCTTTTATTCCAACTCTTGAACTGGGCGGTCTTCGGCCCCTTACCTCCTGGTCAAGATATAATTCTGCACCCGGTGGCTTTTGCCGGCTGGATCGGGCTGCTGGTGACTGCGCTTAACCTCATCCCGGTGGGGCAAACGGATGGCGGCCACGTCGCCTATGCCCTGTTTCCGAACCATCATCGCCAGATATCCCTGGCCTGCCTGCTCTTGCTGGTGGCCGGCGGCCTGTTTCTCTGGCCGGGGTGGCTGATCTGGGCCCTGCTCCTCATTCTTTTGGGGAGGCGCCATCCCCCGCCGGTTTATGACTGGGTGCCTTTGGACCGGCGCCGCAAGGTCCTGGGGGCCATCACCATCCTGGTTTTCCTCCTGACCTTCACTCCCGTCCCTTTAAAGTTGGGATAAAGAGAGCACAGATATCTATATTACCTCTTGACCACAGGTATGTTGCTTCTTATTCTCTCCTTATTGGCAGTTTCATTATTTTTTAGCATCTTTATTTTTGTCGGTATGCTTGCGGTATTAGGAGGCGGTTGTTTATTAGCTTATAAATATCCTGAAAGATATAAGAATAAATTAAGCTCTTATTTAATAAACGTATCTGTCGTATTCTTATCATTGTTTGTGGTCTTTGTTCTTATTGAAGTCTATCTGCATCTGGCGCAACCCTTTTTTTTAGATGCGAAAATGGGCATCGTGGGAGACCTTAGTGATTTCCAACCCCTGGGAAATGTGACTGAAAAAACCTTTTCCAAGCCTCAGGGCGCATTCCGCATCCTGGGGCTGGGGGATTCTTTTGCCGTTTGTGACTATCCCCTCCAGAAAAATTACCACAATTTTTTGTCAGCGGCCTTAAAAGCCGCGGGCTATAACCAGGTGGAAATCGTCAATGCGGGCCTGGCGGGCGTAGGGCCGGGCTATTACTGGCATATCCTGGAAAGATAAGGTGAAGCCTGGAAACCGGACCTGGTGTTGGTGGGCTTTTTTGTGGGCAATGACTTTGGGGAAATGGATTTCTTTGTCCTTCGGGGTCCTTTCATCAAAGAGCCCCGGGAGCCATGGTCGCGGGCCTGGGGTTATTTGCGATTTCATAATTTCTGGTTATATAAGGTAGTTGAAGGCAAATTGACCCTCATTTTGGAAAAGCGTAGAAAACTCCAGGAGCAAGAGGAGGCGCGGGTCACCCGGGAAGGGTCATTTTCCCGTCAGGCCTTCCTGGGTATAGAAAAGAACCGGATGCGGATCTTTGAGAAAGGTAAGAAGGCCGATTTAGACAGGTTGTGGAAAAGAAAAGCCGATCTCTTATTGAAATTTAAAGAATGGTGCGCCCAAAGGCAGATTCCCCTGGTAATCGCCATCATCCCGGACCAGTTTCAGGTGGATCAGGACCTGAGACAGGAAATTTATCAGACTTATCAAGTGTCGGCTGCCGACCTTGACCTGACGTATCCCAACCGGCTCCTCAGCGGCTACTGCCGGCAACACGGGATTCTCTGTCTCAGCGGCTACTGCCGGCAACACGGGATTCTCTGTCTTGATTTGCTTGCGCCTTTCCAGGAACAGGGGGCGTCCCAAACCCTCTATAAGCTCCGGGACAGCCATTGGAATGAGGCGGGCAACCGGCTGGCAGGGGAGCATATTTTTAATTTTCTGACACAACACCGGCTGGTCGGGGGCCGTTAAAGAACCGGGACGTTCCATAAACATATGCACCTACTCGGAACAGAGGGCTATAGGTATTGCCCCCAATGCGGCGGGGAGCTGGAAGAGCGCCTGCTTAAAGCCGGAGAGCCACTCCGGTTGGTGTGCAAAAGTTGCGGGTTCGTCTTTTATATCGACCCCAAGCTGGCGGTCATCGGCCTGGTGCCCTTGGAGGGCGGAATAGTCCTGGCGCGGCGGGCCATCGACCCGGGTTACGGCCTCTGGGTGGTCCCCGGAGGCTTTGTGGACGCGGGCGAGCCCCTGGAGGAGGCGGTGGTCCGGGAGACCCTGGAAGAGACGTACCTCCGGGTGGAAGTCGTGCGGCTTCTCAATATCTATTCATATAAGGATCACCGCACCGTGGTGGCGGCCTATCTCACCCGCCATCTGGGCGGGGAGTTGGCCGCGGGGGACGAGACTCTGGAGGCCCGGGTCTTCGCCCCGGAAGAAATCCCTTGGGGGAAGATTGCCTTCAGCTCCACCCGGGAGGCGGTCCAGGAATATCTGGAGTTGTTGAAGACGGGTGGCTTCGGTAGCTGTGGAGGGTGATGATGGCGGAGAAAAAACCGCAGTTCCTGGAACTTCTCAAAGAAAAAATCCTCTCCGATGTACAGGAACCGGCGCCGGAGATACCTAAGAAATTTTGCGTTCATTGCGAGAAGGAAACGGCAACCTGGGCTTTTTGCGACCAGTGCGGCAAGCTCTTTTGGGGTAGGATAGCCTGGGACTTAACTTGCGGCGGGGTGTGCGCCGGGTTGGGGGTCGGCATGTTGTTGAAGGCCGGAGGGGAGGTTTATGAGAAAATCCTCGCGGTCCTGATCGGGGCCGCGGGCCTCTGGGTGATGGCCCGGATAATCCGGCAATTGGTCCAGGCTTTTTTGTTTTGGAGAACCCGGCGCAATCCCTAACAGAGGGGCCAGGGACCTGGGACCAGGGGTCAGTTGAAAAGCATCTATTTTTTTTTCTGGCCCCTGACCCCTGGTCCCTGCCCCCTAAAGAGAGTCTGAGGATGGATGAGAAAAAGCGGCAACTCTTGAAGCTTCTGAAAGAAAAGTCCTACCGGTATAGTCCGGATAAGCCCTTCAAGCTGGCCTCGGGGCGGGAGAGCCCTTATTACGTGGATGCCCGGCCGGTGACCCACAACGCCCAGGGTCTGTTTCTCATCGGGGAAATCTTCTTTGACCTGATTCGGGACCTGGACGTGCAGGCCATCGGCGGCCTGACCCTGGGCGCAGACCCCATCGCCCACGCGGTGGCCCTCACCAGCTTCCTGAAGGGCAGTCCCATCAACGCCTTTTCCGTGCGCAAAGAGGCCAAGACGCACGGCACCGGGGGCCTGGTGGTGGGAGACGTCAAGCCCGGGGACAGGGTGATGATCGTGGAGGACGTGATCACCACCGGAGGCTCCACCTTGAAAGCCATCAACGGGGCCCGGGACTTCGGCCTCGAAGTGGTTAAGGTCCTGATCCTGGTGGACCGGGAAGAAGGGGGCCGGGAGAGGGTGGCGGCAGTGGCGCCCCAAATGCAGGCGGTATTCAGGCTGTCGGAATTGAAAGATGATTAGCCTTTTATTCATTGAGGCATCTGAATAAACGGAAAAAAATATTTGGATTTCTACGCATCCCCTGACATCACCACGGCGGCCGGGTCTGGGCGGAAGGGAAAGTGGGAGAAGGGGCTAAGTTCTGTTTTTCCTTGCCAAAGAAGGAGACTGAGGCTAAGGTGGTCGCGCAGAGAGAGAGCGGGCATGAATCTTAACCAAGCGAATATCCTCCTGGTGGAAGATAACCCCCAGGATGCGGAATTGATCCTCAGAGCCTTGAAGAAACAGAATCTGAACGAGCATGTGCTAGTGGCCCGGGACGGCGCCGAGGCCCTGGAGATGATTTTTGCCCCCGGCCAGGAAGGTGCGGGTTTATGGGAAAACCTGAAGGTGATCCTTTTGGATTTGAAACTTCCCAAAGTCAGCGGCTTGGAAGTATTGGAGAAAATTAAAACCGAGGCCCGCACCAAGTCCATCCCGGTGGTGGTGCTGACCTCTTCCCCCGAAGAAAGCGATATCAAAGAGAGTTACCAGTTAGGAGCCAACAGCTACGTGGTCAAGCCGGTGGAGTACGACAATTTCATCCAGGCGGTGGCCCAACTGGGGTCCTACTGGCTGTTGCTGAATCAGACTCCCCCTGATTAGCAGTGAGCAGTGAGCAGTGAGCTCTAGGGTGGGTGCGCCAGGCGCACCTTTTTTTTGCTCCAGGTATAATTATCAGCGCCCCAGGCTCTTAGCGATGGACAGCGCAGGCTAAAGTCTGCGGCTACCTATTTTCTGGAATTAAGAAGCCGAAAACCGCCGGGAATACCAGCCGTAAAGAAAACAGATGATGCGGCGAGATTAGGTTGGACAACGCCCACCAATTTCCGAAAATTAGGAGCGTCTGGAACGGATCTATCACCCTTTAATTTCTGCCTCAGTTTTTGATATAATCTTTAAAAATATTTCGCGGCTTTAACGTGATTAGAATTTGACATGGTCCTTTGAAATTCGATATATATGGAGGTCATATGTCTAAAAAAACTCATCATGTCGTTCCCGCTCCACAAGGTGGATGGAATGTCAAAAAGGGTGGAGCTACACGTGCATCTAAGCACTTCGATCGAAAGCAGGATGCAATTGAGTATGGAAAAAAAGTAAGCAAAGGGCAGGGAAGCGATTTTGTTGTCCATAAGAAAGATGGGACAATAGAAAGAAAAGACTTCTACCATAGTGATCCGCATCCACCTCGAGACCGTGATTAGGTAACAATGACCCGGTACACGAGAATAAATGAGAAAACATCGAACGCTGAGTTTGAGAAAAGCGTTTTCATTAATTGTCCGTTCGATGACGAATATTATAATTCTTTATTGCGACCACTTCTATTCACCATAGTCTACCTTGGTTTCAACCCCAGAATTGCGTCAGAAAGCTCGGATTCTGGAGAAATAAGAGTCGTTAGGATATGTGAATTGATTGGGAGGTCAAAATATAGCATTCATGATTTATCCAGACTGAGGGCGAGGAAAAAGGGTGAATTCTATCGCCTAAATATGCCTTTTGAACTAGGCATAGAATATGGATGTAGGCACTTCGCTATAGACCATCTCAGAGAAAAGAAGTGTCTTATTCTGGAAAAGGGTAGATATGATTATATGAGAGCCCTCTCAGATTTATCTGGGGTAGATATTAAATGGCATAGTAATGAGCCCTCAGAGGTAGTCATTGCCATTCGAAGCTGGTTTGTTGAGACAGTGGGTTTGCGGAACGTGGATAGCCCTACTAAAATTTGGTATAGATTTAATGACTTTGCTTCGGATTTTTATGATCAAAGGAAAAGTGAAGGGTTTTCCGATGCAGACCTTAATATCATGCCTATACCAGAATATATTGATTTCATTAAGCAGTGGGTACACCAAGTATAGGGTCTGACTGCTAAACTTTATTTTTTTAATCCTTCCCCCAAAATCTCCTTCTCACCCGTTCCGTAACCGCCGGGAATACCAGCCGTAAAGAAAATAGATGACCAGTCCGGCCAGCAGCCACAGGCCCAGGCGCCACCAGGAGCCCCCGGGCATGGAGAGCATCAGCCCCAGAGAGACCAGCGCGCCGAGTGCGGAGACCGTCTTGCCCCCGGGGCAGCGGAAGGGCCGGTGCAGATCGGGACGGGTGAAGCGAAGCACCAGTACCCCGGTGCAGACCAGGAAAAAAGCAAAGAGGGTGCCGATGTTGCACAGATAAGCCAGCTTGGCGATGGGGGTGAGGGAGGCCACCAGGGCCACGGCTCCACCGCAGAGCAGGGTCATGCGGTGAGGAGTTTGATAGCGGGGATGGAGCGCGGCCACCCCCCGGGGCAAGAGGCCGTCCCGGGCCATGGCAAAGAGCACCCGGGGTTGGGCCAGGAGCAGCATGTAGAGGACGGAGGTGATGCCGATCATGGCCCCTACGGCCACCACGTCCGCGGCCCAATGCAACCCCACCTGGCGGAACAACGTGGAGAAGGGAGAATCCGGATTCACCTGGCTGTACGGCACCATGCCCACCAGGATGAGGGCTACGGCCAGATAGATGAGGCTGCAAATCGCCAGGGAACCGATGATGCCGAAGGGCACGTCCCGGGCCGGGTTACGAGATTCTTCGGCGGTGATGGCCACCACGTCGAAGCCCAGGTAAGCGAAAAAGACCAGGGTCGCGGCCTGGATGATGCTCCAACCGCCGTGGGGCACCAGGGGCAGCCAGTTCTGCGGTTTGACATGGCCGACGCCCAGGGCCAGGATAAAGGCGATCACCGCCAGTTTTACCACCACGATGAGCATGGCGATAAAGGCGTTGAGACGGGTGCGCAAAATCAGGAGCAGGGTAAAAAACAGAACCACCAGGGCCGCGGGCAGGTTGATGACCCGGCCGGGGAGGGTCCAGGGGGGACCGCTGGCCCAGACAGGGAGGAACACGCCGAAGCCCCGGAGAAGGTCCTGAAAGTAGAAAGACCAGCCCGCGGCCACGGCGGCGGCGGCCATGCCGTACTCCAGGATCAGGTCCCAGCCGATGATCCAGGCCGGCAGCTCCCCGAAAATGGCATAGGCATAGGAGTAAGCGCTGCCCGCGTGGGGAATCATGGAAGCCAGTTCCGCATAGCATAGAGCCGCGAGGGTGCAGGCCGCGCCGGCCACCAGAAAGGAGAGGAGAATGCCGGGGCCGGCGATTTTCACGCCCACCCCGGAGATGACGAAGATGCCGGCGCCGATGATTTGGGCCACGCCGATGACCACCAGATCCAAACGGGTGAGGCTGCGGCTCAGGGCCGCGCCAGTAGGTGGACCTGCCGCCATCGGCTTTTTCGCCCACAGCCGCCGGAGAAAAATCTGCCAGGGGGGAGGGGATTCAGTAGGATTCAGAATTCTACAGCCTCGGCGATGATCCGAAGACTGCCTCCACCCTTGCCGGGGGGATTCACCAACCCGGTGACCGTGAGGGGTTGATCCAGGGAGGTGGAGGTGAGGCGGTTCACGGTTTTCACGTCCGGGAGGCTGCCGAAATAAACCTCCACCATCCCTTCCGGGGCTTTCATGAGCATGGTCTGATGGTGCACCAGCACGGTCCCCGGCATGCCCTTGACCGTTACCCGGGTGCCCATGAAGCGTTCCTTGTCCTTAATCAGTTGGCTGACGCTCAGCGGTTCCGGGGCGGCGGGCGGGGCGACCCCCGCGGCCGGGGGCGCCGGGGGTTTCTGGAGGAGACTGAGGATTTCCTGTTGGCCGGCCTCCAGCTTGGCCAGTTTCTCCTGCAAGGCCTTGATTTCGGTTTTCAGGCCCTGAATCTCCTTTTGCAGCTCTTCTTGGGCCTTTTTGTCGGGCATGCAGGCCCCGGGCGCCAGTAGGGCCATGGTTAGTAGCAGGAGAACCCATTTGTGCATCGTCGTTTTCCATTTTAACGGCATCGGCTTCCCTCTGTCTCAACCTGCCGGTGGCTGTCAGCTTTCAGCCTTCAGCTTTCAGCTTTTTAAAATCAAGGGTCAAGGCAACCATCAGAAATTGGTTTAAAAAAATACAACGTCAAACATCCGTCAGGCATTAAGCTGACTGCTGATAGCTGATAGCTGAAAGCTTAACCATGACAGCTTCATTTTTAGTTAAATAACCGGACCTGTCAATCTGGAATTTACCTCCGGGGCAAGCGCGGTTACAATGTATGGGCGAAAATCCCTTGGGGAGGAGAGTATTATGGCCCGTATCCTGGTCACCGGGGGCGCCGGGTTCATCGGTTCCCATCTGGTGGAGTTCCTGCTGCAGCAAGGACATGACATCCTGTGCCTGGACAACTATTTCACCGGTTCCAAAGAGAACCTGCTGCACCTCCGGGACCACCCCCGGCTGGAAATGATCCGCCATGACGTGGTGAACCCCATCATGCTGGAAATAGACCAGATCTACCACCTGGCCTGCCCCGCGTCCCCGGTGCACTATCAATATAATCCGGTAAAAACCATCAAGACCAATGTCTTGGGCACGCTGCACATGCTGGGCCTGGCCAAACGGGTCAAGGCCCGGATCTTGCTGGCTTCCACCTCCGAGATTTACGGCGACCCCCTGGAACATCCTCAACGGGAGGAGTATTGGGGGAACGTCAACTGCCTGGGGCCCCGGAGCTGCTACGATGAAGGCAAACGGGTGGCCGAAACTTTGATGATGGACTACCATCGCCAGAACCGGGTGGACATCCGCATCGCCCGCATCTTCAACACCTATGGCCCCCGCATGGCCCTGAACGACGGCCGCGTGGTGAGCAATTTCATCGTCCAGGCCCTGAGCGGCAAAGAAATCACCATTTACGGAGAGGGCCAACAGACCCGTTCCTTTTGCTATGTCTCAGATTTGGTGGACGGTCTGGTGCGCCTGATGAACCGTGAGGGGCAGGTGGAACCGGTGAACCTGGGCAATCCCGAAGAGTTCACCATCATGGAGTTGGCCCGCAAAGTCCTGGCCCTCACCGGCAGCTCCGCGGCCCTGGTCTTTAAGCCGCTGCCGCCGGACGATCCGGTGCGGCGGCGGCCGGACATCACCCGGGCCAAAGAGCGCCTGGGCTGGCAGCCCGGAGTGCTCCTGGAGGAGGGGTTGCAGGCCACGATTCCTTATTTTGCGGAAAAACTTAAATGATAGTTTTCGGTTTTCAGTTTTCGGTTTTCGGTGAAATACAAGAGGATAGTCCGAAGCCTTGATTTTGTATAAAAAGTCATTCTGAGCGAAGCAAAGAATCTCGCATGCGTCATCTCAATTTCTCAATTAGTTTTTTATTTCAACCGAAAACTGAAAACCGAAAACCGAAAACCCTTTGTATCATCTTTCTCCTGGCGGCAGTCCTGGCCACCGCCTGCGGCCGCGCCCCCCAGGCCCCGCCCCAGCAGGCCCGGGTCATCCAGGTGATCGACGGGGATACCCTGATTCTGGCCGGCGGCGCCCGGGTGCGCCTCCTGGGCATCGACGCGCCGGAAATGGAAAGGGAAGGCCGGCCCGCGGAATTTCTGGCCCATAAAGCGAAGGCCTATCTGGCCCAACTCACCCAGGGAAAAGAGGTGCGCCTGGAATACGACCAACTCCGCTACGACCACTATGGGCGCGTGCTGGCCCATATTTTCCTGGCGGACAACACCCTGGTGGAAGCGGCCCTGCTGCGCCAGGGTCTGGCCCGGGTTTATTTCCACCCCCCTAACCTCAGCTACCGGGAAGTCTTGCTGGCCGCGCAGGCGGAGGCCATGGAGGCGGGCCGGGGGGTGTGGCAGAAAGCCTTGAACCAGGACGAACCTTTTTATCTGGCCAACCGCAACACCCTGCGCTTCCACCGTCCTAATTGCCCCCTGGCCGCGAAGATTGCCCCGGCCAACCGGCAGAAAATTACCTCCCTGAAACAAGCTTATCTCCAGGGATTTAGCCCTTGCCGCAGTTGTAAGCCGTGAGCGCGTAGGGCGCGCCCGCCGCGGCATTTATGGTGCTGGAAACGCACCCTTGCATATGGTGCCTTGGACGCGCCATACCTGCTACCTACCATAGTCATAGGCTGTGAGGAGAGAGACGGGAGGAGAGGGGAGGGTAGGGGGGTTAAGGGGTTCCGGCGGGCACGGAGGCCCGCCCCACCGGTCTTACCTTCCCCTTCCCAGTAGATATTGGTCAGGGGTCAGTTTTTTCTCTGACCACTGACCACTGGCAACTGACCACTTTCTTCTCCCGGCCCCGCCTTCAAAAATTCACTCCCTCATGCCGCAGCAGCCAGCGCTTACGGTCCAGGCCGGAGCTGTAGCCGCCCAGGGCGCCGCTGGCGTTGATCACCCGGTGGCAGGGGATGAGGATGGGGATGGGGTTGGCGCCCACGGCCTGGCCCACGGCCCGGGCGGCCTTGGGGTTGCCGATGCGG
>JACQYN010000145.1 GCA_016208235.1 Deltaproteobacteria bacterium | reverse complement strand
CCCTGCCCCCCTGAAATTGGGGGAAACTTCCCCCAATCCAGGTAGGAAACCGGATTTTTGCAAAAAATCCGCCGGCAAATTATCCTGATAAATTTTGGGAGCGCGCAAATTTTTCTTGTAAATTGCGATGTTTTATGTAAAATTTGTCTAGACTCTATCCCTTATAGCATATAATATGCCATATGCCCCGAGGTAAGAACACGCGGGCCGCAGGCGAAGGCGACCTCTTTCTGATCAATGAAGTCTCCCGCCATGTGAACCTGTCTCAAAAGCGCATTCGGGAATATGAAAAAGAAGGGTTTATCAAACCCTTAAGGGAAAAGAATACCAATAACCGCCTCTACTCTTCCTTTGACGTTTCCCAGATCAACCAGATCAACCGTCTGATCCACGACCGGGGCTTCACCCTGGCCTGCCTCCGCAACTTGATGGTTTTGGCTCCGTGCTGGAATATTTTCGATTGCCAAAAAAAGGAAGACTGCCCCGCGTATAAACTTCCCTGGCGTCCCTGTTATGAAGTGCGGGAATACAGCGACACCCTCTGCAACGGTCCTTGCCAGCGGTGCGCGGTTTATCTTAACCGGGCCGTCAAGAGAGAAAAGATCCTGGACAAACCGGAATCTTGAACCTTCCCTCGGAACCTTCCCTGTTTGCCCTGAAGAAAAGTGGAAGATAGAGAGAGTGGAGAGTCTTGTCTTCCAAGCAGTCGTTCATTGGGCCTCCGGCTACCGTAAGCCATGAAAAGTTATGGGTAATTTATCATGGCGCGCGGGGTGAACCCATATTAACTTTGAACCTGGAACTTTGAACTTTGGACTTTTCAAGGCAGATTACCGGCTTTATTTTGGCGGGGGGAATGAGCCGGCGGCTGGGCCGGGATAAGGCCTCCCTGCCGCTGGCGGGGAAACCCCTGGCCTTGTGGGTGGCGGAGGCGCTGACTCCCTTAGTCTCGGAGTGCTGGCTGGCCACCAACCAGCCTCGGGCCCACCTCTCTTTGGGCCTGCCCCTGATCACCGACCTCCGGCCTCTGCAAGGACCACTGGGAGGGCTGGAAACCGCCCTGTTTTACGCCCGCACCCCCCTGGTGCTGGCGGCCGCGGCGGATGCCCCCTTTTTGGCGCCGCCTTTACTGGCGGCCCTGGCTGCCCGGGCCGCCAAAGGGGTCAAAACCGCGGTGGTCTGCCATACTTCCCTGGGGCTGCAGCCCTTCCCCGGCGTCTATTCCGTGCGCCTCCTACCGCGGCTCACTGCCTTTTTGAATGATGCTGGCCGTCACGCGCGGCGTTTCCTGGAGCAGTGCCGCGCCCAGGTACTTCCCCCGGAGGAGGTGGCCCGCCTGGATCCCCAGGGCCGCAGTTTTATGAACCTCAACACTCCGGAAGATTTTGAGGCTGCGGCCCGGTTGGCGCAAGAGGAACCGGGGCTCAGTCCTTCATCTTAAAGAAGAGCCAGTCTTTTTCCTTCCCCTTGAAGCGGATCAAGGCGAAGCCGCCTTGGAGCCGGTGGCCCGTCAGTAACACTTCCACCCGGCCTTGGGCCAAGGCCGCGGCCATGGGCAGGGAGCCCAGATTCTCGTAGGACCCTGAATCCCAGATGCGCACTTCTCCGGCCCCATATTGCCCCTCGGGGATGGTCCCTTCAAAATCGCCGTATTCCAGGGGATGGTCCTCCACCAGCACGGCCAGCCGCTTGACCTTGGGGTCCGGGGATGGTTCCTTGGGCACGGCCCAGGATTTCAGCACCCCGTCCACCTCCAGGCGCAGGTCCCAATGCTCCCGGCGGGCGAAGTGGTGGTGAATCAGGTATTTGGGCATGAGTTTCGCCTCCGCGTCCTAAATGCAGTTTTCGGTCTTCGGTCTTCGGTAAAATATAGCTAAAAACTGTTAATAGCTCATAAGTTACGTTGTTCCCGGAAAAGGGCATCAATCCGGCTGCTCTTTCCCTAAAATTTAAGCATGCAGGTGGCGGAGGCAATCAACAGGAGAGAATTACTGATACCCTTAGGGAGCGGGGGGACCAAAACCCCCCAAAACCCCATTGACAAGGCCGGAGCCCTTTGGTTATAAAAATAAGAGGCGGTCCCATCGTCTAGCGGCCTAGGATATTGCCCTCTCACGGCAAAGACACGGGTTCGAGTCCCGTTGGGACTACCAATTGTAGACCTACCCTATTGATATTCCAACAACGTCAGGCGCTTTAACAGCGGTTCCCAGATCTTCTGGTGGAAAAGCTCCTGGTCTATCGGCCTCTGCTTGGCATCCAGGAAAACATAATTTCCCGCCATATAGCTGATCGGCTTTTGAGTCATGAGCGCCTCTTGCACCGGCGCCAAGATGTCAATGTCCCGGAGACTCCCTGAAGACTTGGGAGTGCCGACCTGCCGCAATACCCGGCCTTCTCGGATGAGGATCTTGCCTTGCCGGAAGTCAACCCGATTCCACTTCAGGGCCCCTGCCTCATTGGGGCGCCAGCCGGTCCAGAAGCCGCAGATCACATAGTTGACGTAGAGCGGGAAGTATCGGCGGCATCCGGCGATAATTTCCTCATATTCCTCGATGGTGAATGGGTCTGCGTCGGTCATTCCCTGGGGAAGCCGTTTTACTCCAAGAGTCGGGTTTTTCGGGATGATCTCATCGACATAAGCCTGGTGCAGCATCATCCGCAGATTTTGCAACAGCAAGCTAATGTTTTTCAGATACATTTACAACTAGTAGAACTGTCTCCATCTTCCGTCTTTGCCATCGAGGGCCCGCAGGGAAATTTTCCGAAATGGGTGCGGCGGTCTCCGAGGACTTTAAAATGTTGCCCATACCGGGTCTCGCTCAACATCGAAGCAGTATTGCCGCAAACCAGCATCGGCCTACCCGTTTGGAAAATATGGTGATCATCAAGGATAAATTGATGCGGACACTCGGGAATGGTCCCTAAATATGTGGCAACTTGACCATAATCTTCACAGATATCTTCCAGGGTCTCCAACTTAAAGGCGCGAATAGTCATGGAATAGAAATCTACCATCCCCACTTTGGTTTCGACTTCGGGGTTGTTAAGATTGACCTTTCTTTTGGAAACGACTCGGTAATCCAAGCATCCGATCTCCCGCAAGAGTCTGCGGAAGTCCTCGATATAGAGTGCTCCACCGAGACATTCCCCCAGCAGAACCGGGTCTGCTTGAAGATGCTCCGGAAGCCGGCGACCGGCAAATATATCTGAGAAATACAGCTCTCCTCCGCGTTTCAGCACTCGGAAAATTTCTTCAAATACCGTCTTCTTATCTGGGGAAAGGTTGATAACGCAATTGGAGATAGCCACATCCACAGAATTGTTCTCCACCCCGATTTTTTGGAGATTTTCAATGTAACCTTGTTTAAACTCCATATTGGGGTAAGAGTACCCGAACCTTTTGGTCTGTGCTTCCAAGTGCTTCTGGGCGAACATGATTTGCTCGTCGGTCATGTCCACGCCGATTACATGGCCCTCCTGGCCCACCAGAGCTGACACCAGGTATACGTCCCGGCCTGTTCCGCACCCCAAATCGACGACCGCGCGCCCTTCCAGGCCGGGGGGAATCGGGGAGCCGCACCCATAAAATTTCTCGATTATTTCGTCGTCAATCTTTTCCATGATCTTTCTTAAATACTCAGGAAAGGAATCCGGTGAACAACAAGCATCGGTCTTTAAATCTTTTTTACTTTTAAGAATCTTGCCATAATAATCTTTTATGGCAGTAAGCTTATCGGCAGCTATTTGCATGGTTACCCACCTCTTTTTTTCCGATGATCGATCATTCAAACACTTACAACCTGCTTGCACCTTATTATTTGCCATGAGTGGCTGAATTACTTTGGTAAACACCCATGAAGCAGCCAGGCCCCCGGCAAATGGGCCAAAAACATACACCTCAAGAAAACCCCATGGCTCATCCGGAAAGGCAGCCTTCCCCCACCCGGCCAGCCAGGCCAACAGGCGGGGAGATAAATCCCTGGCAGGATTGAGAGCGGCTTGGGTCAAGGGGGCAATGATACAGATGATGGTCATGACGGTCATGCCAATGAAAAAAGGAGTCAACGCATCGTCGGGACGTCCTACGTTACACCCTTCGGTCAGAGAGAATATCAAAAAAACCAGTAAGAATGTGCCCACCGCCTCCGCGGTGAAAGCGACAAGTGTGGTAACATTGGGATAATACTCACCGAACATCTTGGCGGTGGCCACCGAAGCGTGAGTTCCCCGCATTATTCCATTAACAGATTCATAATGGGCGATTGAACTGGCAAATAGACCATAGAGTACCGCTGCGGCAAGAAATGCCCCCAAGAATTGGGCTATCCAATACATGGGCAGCAGTCTTACATTCATTCGTTTACTTACCGCCATAGCAAGACTTACTGCCGGATTCAGATGGGCACAGGATAAATGTCTGGTGGCATAGATTGCCAAAGTAACGGCAAACCCCCAGATGACGGCAACCTGGAACAAACCAACATGAGAGGAGAATAGCACCGTAACCGCCACCGCTCCGCAGCCGAAGAATACCAACATAAAGGTGCCAATCAGTTCGCCTAAGAAGTGGCGCCTGTTTATCATATTCATGGGGGATTCCAGTTTGTGTGGTTTTGCAGGTCAATTCATTTCAAGGCGGCAACACCCGAGGTTTATTCCCCGTCCAGAACTCGACAGCGCCACTCCATTGGCCAGTCTATACCTGACGCTTTTGCCTTCCCGCATTGACACTATGAGGCCCTCATCCCGAAGGATTTTCAGATGATGGGAGAGGAGGCTCTGCTCAAGGCCTAATCTGTCGATTAACTCTCCGACTGTCTTCGAGCCATCCTGGAGCATATCAATGACCGCCCAACGGTGGGTGTCGGCCAAGGCCTTGAGGCGTCTTACGCAAAAGGAAATGGAGGAAGTTTGTTTCTGTTCCATAGCGTCTTCCTCTTCTTTTGAAAATATTTTCATATGAATAATTATTGAACAAAGGCTGGCATGTCAAGAGACTGAGCCCAAGTTTTTTGTGGAATTCCTTTTACTAAGGGGAGTTCATGAGATCGAAAAGACGAGCAGCCAAGATCATGGGGGTCTTTTCCCTGCCTGTCTCTCCGGGTGAGGAAGTCATTTCTTGGGCGTGAACAGGCGGAGATACTCCCCGTAACCTTCCTTTTCCAGATCTTCCTTGGGAATGAACCGCAAGGCCGCGGAGTTCATGCAGTAGCGCTGGCCGGTGGGGGGCGGCCCATCGGGGAAGACATGGCCTAGATGGGAGTCGCCGTGTTTGCTCCGCACTTCGGTGCGCACCGTGAACAGGCGGCGGTCTTCCCGGGTAACAATGTTTTCCGGGGCCAGGGGTTTTGTGTAACTGGGCCAACCGGTGCCGGATTCGTATTTGTCCAGGGAACTGAAAAGGGGCTCCCCGGAGACAATGTCCACGTAGATGCCTTCCCGTTTGTTGTCCCAATATTCGTTTTTATAAGCAGACTCCGTGCCCTCCTGTTGGGTTACCTTGTACTGCAGGGGCGTCAGCTTTTTCCGGAGCACCTCGTCACTGGGCTTGGCATACTTCCCCGCAGGATTGGCAGAGTTCTCTGTCTTCTTTTCTTCAGCCCGGGCTTCCTTAAGAAAAGGATTGCCGGGATTTTCCGATCGCTTTTCATCCCCCCAGGCCTTCTTGAGAAATTGATCCCGCCCGGAATTCCAGCGATAGTATTTGTACTTGGTGGTGTGGGTCTTGTAATAGTCCTGATGGTAGTCCTCAGCCCGGTAAAACTTTTTTAAAGGGAGAATTTCAGTGACTATAGGCTTTTTAAAACGCCCGGATTGCTCCAAAGCTTTTTTTGATTCCACCGCCAGGCGCTTCTGCTCCTCGTTGTGATAGAAGATAGCGGTGCGGTACTGCGGCCCTCTATCCACGAATTGCCCCCCGGGATCGGTGGGATCCACATGCCGCCAGAAGACATCCAGCAGCTGTTTGTAGGTGACTATCGCCGGATCATAAAGAAGCTGCACCACCTCCACGTGCCCTTTCCCGGCGTAATCTTCATACGTGGGATTTTCTCCCTGGCCGCCGGCATAGCCGGAAATCACTTCCACCACCCCGTTGACTTTTTCAAAGTCCGATTCCACGCACCAGAAACAGCCGCCGGCAAAGATGGCGGTTTGTAATTTTTGTCTTTCGCTCACGACGGCACCCCGTTCCTTTTTCTCTTGGGCGTGGGCATGGAAATATTTAAAGCCCACGGCAAATACTCCCAAGACCAGGAGCATCAAAAGAATTCCAATAGTTTTCATGACTTTTAATCCTTTTTTTCGTTGAAAACGCGATTATTCCAAATCCATTTTCCTCATGGATGCTAATGAAAAAATTATTCTGAATTTTGGAAAATCAAGGTCTGAATCTTTGCTGGGGAGAAAGAAATCTCGGGGTGCGCCGAGCGGTAGCACAGGCTTTCCAGCCTGTGCGGCGCAGGCTGAAGCCTGCGGTTACCCATTCTAATGCCAAGTTGAGGTAAAGAAGTAGCATTGTCATTTTGGGCGCAGCGAAGAATCCCAAAATACGAGATTCTTCACTCCGCTTCGCTCCGTTCAGAATGACAGCTCAATATTGCTTCTATGCCCGCACCTTGGTATGAAGCCTGCGGTTACCCAATTCAATCCATCGGATGCGCCTAAGAAAGAAAGGGTGGGGATTATTTAGAGAAAGTCTTAAAAGAAGGGCGCTAACTCATCCCGCAGGCGATAGCCTACCCCGGGTTCGGTGAGGAGATATTGGGGCCGGGTGGGGTCATCTTCCAGCTTCCGGCGCAGATTGAGGATGAAGATCCGCAAATAGGAATTTTCCTCGATATAAGACGGCCCCCAGACTTCTTTCAGTAATTGCCGGTGAGTCACTACCTTGCCCCGGTGCTTAAGAAGAACGGAAAGAAGTTTGTACTCAATGGGGGTCAAGTGCACTTCCTCCTGACCCCGGAAGACCAGACGCCGCTCAGCATCCACCCGGATGTTCCCCAAGTGATGCAGAGTCTCCTGCTTGCCTTCCTCCCCGGGGCCGGCCCGGCGCAAGGCCACACGCATGCGGGCTATCAATTCCCCCACCCCGAAGGGCTTGGTCAGGTAATCATCCGCGCCCGCGTCCAGGTTGGCCACTTTGTCCCGCTCCTGGCCCCGGGCGGAGAGGATAATAATGGGCACACCGGACCAGGCGCGCAACTGCTTGATCACTTCGATCCCTTCCATGTCGGGGAGGCCTAAATCCAGCAGGACCACGTCCGGGACCCGGGACGCGGCCAGGGCCAGCCCTTCCCGGCCGGTCCCGGCTTCGATCAAGTCATAGCCCTGGGTCACCAGGCTCGCCCTCAGGAACCGACGTATTTGGGGATCGTCTTCAATGAGCAGGATAACCGGATTCATGATCACGTTTCTTCCGCATTTTCCGGTAGATTTTTGACCAGCAGGGGCGCGCCTTCCCCCAACGGGATGGTGAAGCTGAACACCGCGCCTCCCTCCGGCCGGTTGGCGGCCCAGATGCGGCCGCCGTGGGCCTCGATGATGCTGCGGCAGATGGTGAGGCCCAGGCCCGCGCCCCGGGCGCTCCCCGGGGCTACCTGGTAAAACTTCTCAAAGATGCGCTCTTCCTCCCCCGGAGGCAAGCCCGGCCCCTGGTCCGCCACAGCCACCAGCAGCTCTCGACCCTCGACTCTCCCGGAGATTTCCAGGCGTGTTCCCGGCGGGGTGTATTTTAAGGAATTTTCCAGCAAATTAATCACCACCCTTTCCAAGAGCAGGGCGTCGATCTTGACCAGGGGGAGGTCGGTGGGCAAATTAATGCTCACCGGATGGTCGTGCAATTGGGGGTCCAGTTGGGCCAGGGCGCAGCCGATCACCTCTTCCAGGACATACCACTCTTTGTTGAACATGGCCTCGCCGGACTGCAGGCGGCTCATTTCCAGGAGATTGTGCACCAGCCGGTCCAGGCGTTTGGCCTCTTCATAGATGGTTTGGGCCAACTCGTGTTTGGTTAAGGAATCCAGGCTTTTCTCCCCTTCCAGTAAACTGCTGGCGGAGCCGGCGATGACGGTGAGGGGAGTCCGGAGGTCGTGGGACACGGAACTGAGCAGGGTGTTCCGCATCTGCTCGGCTTCCATCTGCAGTTGGGCCGCCTGGGCCTGGCGGGAGAGATTTTCGTGTTCAATGGCCAGCCCCACCTGGCTGCCCAGGGCCTCCAGCAGGCGCAGGGAATTTGCGTCCAGGACACGGCCCGGTTGCCGCGGTTCCAGCCGCAGAACCCCGATGACATGTTGGGAGGCGATGAGCGGCAGGTAGATGCTTTTCACCGCGGACAGAGTCCCGGTGCCCGCGCCGGCCAGGTGCCCGTGCTTGAAGGCCCATTTGGCCACCATGCCTTCCCGGACGTCCTCATCGGCAAAAGGATGTCCGGCCCTGATCTCCAACTTCTCCTCAGTCTTAGGCATCAGGATGGCCACCCGGCTGTCGAAGATCCTGGAGATCTGCTCCGCGGCCACTTTCAATAGTTCTTCCAGGCTGTTGATGGCCGTGAGGTTCTGACTCATTTCATAAAGGGCCGCGGTTTGCCGTTCCTGCTCCCGGGCAACCCTGGCCTTATGTCGGATAGTGGTTGTCAAGCCGCTGACCAGGGTGCTCACCAACAGCATTACTGCCAGAGTGACCGCGTATTCGCTGTCAGCCAACGCGAAAGAATAGTATTTCGGGACAAAGAAGAAGGCAAAGACGGCCACACTGAAAAACGAGGAAAAAAGAGCCGGTCCCCTGGCCAGAAGCGAGGAAATGATCACCACCGTGAGTAAGTAGATCATAGCCAGGTTTCTGAGAGCCAGGTAAGGAAAGAGAATCCAGGCCAAGCCGGTGCAAAGTATCACCGCCCCGGCAGCCAGCAGGTATTCCCGGAGAAGCCTCCGGGGTTTGAGCCCCGGGGCCGCGGCGGGCGGCGCTTCTTCCTCACCTTCCCCGGAAATGACAAAGACGTCGATGGGGCCGCAGTTCCAGATAAGGTGGTCCACCAAAGAAGTCCCCAGGAAGCGGCGCCAGCGGCGGGCGTAGGGCTTGCCCACGAAGATTTTACTGACCCCGTTTTCCCGGGCAAAGGCCAGGATCTCATCACCGATGCGGAAGCCGGAGACTTTGACGGCCTGGGCCCCCAGCTTTGCGGCCAGATACAGGGCCTGGGCCACCTGTTCCTGGTTTTCCGGGGAAAGGCGATCATGGGAAGGGGTCTCCACATAGAGCGCATACCACTTCGCCTGTTGGGCGTCCGCCATGCGCTTGGTGGCCCGGATCAGGGGAATGGAAAAGGGGCTGGGGTCCAGGCAGACGAGCAGGCGTTCGTCGCCGGTTGTTCTGGGTTCCTGCTGAATCGGCGGCGTCACCCCCAGGGCTGGGTCCGGCATATGTTTTTAAAATCCTTCAATAATATTAAGGGAAAGATAACCGGTTACAGGCTTTTGGTCAAGTGTTGCTGCGTCTTTGCGCCTTTGCGTGAAAAAATATCTCACGCAAAGGCGCAAAGGCGCAAAGAGATTTAATAGGCAATCAACAGGTAGACCATGGCGATGGTGACAGTGATCAGCATGGGCCACCAGCAGGCCCGCATGTAGCCCAGAAACGAGATGTGGTAGCCCGCCTTTTCCGCCAGGCCCACGGTAACCACATTGGCGGATGCCCCGATCATGGTACCGTTTCCCCCCAGGCACGCGCCCAGGGCCAGGGACCACCAGAGCACCCCGCTTTCCGCGCCGGGGATGGTCTGGTTTAAAAAGGCGATGATGGGCAGCATGGTGGCCGTGAAGGGGATGTTGTCAACGAACGCGGAGGCAATGGCGCTCACCCAGAGGATGAGGATAATGGCCGCGGTGAGATTGCCCCGGGAGACGTCCTTGACCCATTCGGCGATGATCTGAATGAGGCCGGTTTCTTCCGCGCCGGCGATGACCATGAACAGGGCGATGAAAAAGACCAGGGTGGGCCACTCCACTTCGTGCTCCAGCATCTCCACAATGTCCACCCGGGAGACGGCCAGGAGCGCCATGGAGCCGATGAGCGCGGCCACCGAGGGTTCCATGTGCAGGATCCCGTGGACGATGAACAGGAAGATGACAAAGGCCAGAATCCCCAACCCCATGACCGTCAGCTTCTTGTTGGTGATTCTGTACTCTTCTTTCAGGTAAGCGATGGTCCGGTCCACGTCCTTGACGTCCGCCTGGAGGTAGCCCTTCTTGTACCACCAGAGGTACCAGAGGGAGGTGAGGATTAAACAAACGGTGCAGACCAGGGCGAGATTGATCACGAACTGGGCGAAGGTCAGCTTGGCGTAGGAGCCGATGAGGATGTTGGGCGGATCGCCGATCAGGGTGGCGGTGCCGCCCACGTTGGAGGCGAAGACCTCGGGGATGAGCAGGGTCATGGGGTTGATCTTCAGAGTCACTGCGATTTCGATGGTCACCGGGATCATGAGCAGCATGGTGGTGACGTTGTCCAAAAACGCGGAGCAGATCGCAGTGACCACCTGGAGGATGAAGGACAGGATGAGGATGTTGCCCCGGGCCAGGGCGTAGGACTTGTAGGCCAGCCACTGGAAGAGGCCGGTTTTCTTCAGGACCCCCACAATGATCATCATGCCCATGAGGAGGAAGATGACGTTCAAGTCGATGGCGCGCATGGCGTCATCGAAAGACAGAATAAAGTAATTTTTGTCAAAGGTGCCCGCAGTGTAAGTGATGAAAAGAATCAGGGCCGCGCCCAGGAAGGCCGCCAGCGTCCGGTGCATCGCCTCCGCGGCGATGAGGACGTACACCACCAGGAGAACGAAGGTGGCGATCCAGAAAGCCGGGGTGATTTGGCGTTTCAGGGTGAGGTCGGCCTGGGCCTGAAAGAGCCGGTTGCCCGCCGCGTCCGTGCCCGCGTCTAAAACCTTCACCGCGTCGGACTCCCGGGGCTGCCAGCTCGGTTTCCCCGCCCGGACTTGCACCCGGGCTTCCGGCAGGGCTCCCTGGGGGAGCCGGTAACGGCCCACGAAGCTTCCCTTACCGCCGGTTTCCAGGTGTTCATCCCGCCCCAGGGGTTTGACCTTCCGGCCGTTCACCAGCACCTCGATCTCCGCTTCCTTGACGCCTTTGCCCTGGGCATCCGCAATAATCCCGGACACGGTCAGGGTATCACAGGTCTCCGGCGGAGCCGCCGGAGAAGACAGCGGCCAGACAAAAACCCCCAGGAGAATTATCATCAGAACCTTGATGGTCTGTTTTCTTGGCCAACTCATTTATATTCCTCCATATCTCACCATTTTCTCGATCCGGCGGCAAAAAGACAAAGGCCTGCCGGGTTGGCAGTCTCCACCCGGCAGGCCTGACAATTCTTGACCTGATTATGTCGGTTGCCATTTCCTTCCCCGGCTTATGCCGGAGAAGGCCATGGTTTGGCCAGGATTCGCCCTGGCCTTCTTATCCTCTCACCTTGGCGATCTTGGCGTCTTTGCGGGAAATGCTATCACGCCAAGACGCAAACACGCAAAGAGTTTTAATAAGCAATCAGCAGGTAAATCATGCTGATGGTGACGGTGATCATCATGGGCCACCAGCAGGCCCGCATGTAGGCCATAAAAGAAATGTGGTAGCCGGCTTTCTCCGACAGCCCCACGGTGACCACGTTGGCGCTGGCCCCGATCATGGTGCCGTTCCCCCCCAGGCACGCGCCCAAGGCCAGGGACCACCAGAGCACCCCGCTTTCCGCACCGGGAATGGTCTGATTCAGGAAGGCGATGATGGGCAGCATGGTGGCGGTAAAGGGGATGTTGTCGATGAACGCGGAGGCAATGGCGCTCACCCAGAGCACGAGGATAATGGCCGCGGTGAGGTTGCCTCTTGAGACGTCTTTCACCCAGTTGGCGATTATCTGGATCAGGCCGGTTTCTTCCGCGCCGGCGATGACCATGAACAGGCCCACGAAAAAGATCAGGGTGGGCCACTCCACCTCATGCTCCAGCATTTCCACGATATCCACCCGGGAGATGGCCAGGAGCACCATGGCCCCGATCAGGGCCGCCACCGACACCTCCATGTGGAAAATACCGTGGAGGGCGAAGAGCAGGATGGTAAAGCCCAGCAGGCAAAGAGCCTGAACCGTCAGCTTCTTGTTGGTGATGCGGTACTCTTCCCGCAGATATTCGATGGTGCGCCCCACGTCCTTGACTTCGGCCTGGAGATAATCCTTCTTATGCCACCAGAGGTACCAGAAACCGGACATCACCAGACAGACGGCACAAACTAATGTCAGGTTCTGGACGAACTGGCCGAAGGTGAGGCTGGCATAAGAGCCGATGAGGATATTGGGGGGGTCGCCGATGATGGTGGCGGTGCCGCCCACGTTGGAGGCAAAGACCTCGGGGATCAGCAGGGCCAGGGGGTTGATCTTCAGGGTGACCGCGATCTCGATGGTCACCGGGATCATCAACAGCATGGTGGTGACGTTGTCCAGGAACGCGGAGACCACCGCAGTAATCACCTGGAGGACGAAGGACAGGACAAACACATTGCCCCGGGCCCAGGAAAAAGCCTTATAGGCCAGGAACTGGAACATGCCGGTCTTTTTCATCACCCCCACGAAGATCATCATGCCCATGAGTAGAAAGACGACGTTCAGGTCGATGGCGTGCATGGCGTCTTCAAAGGAGATGATGAAAAAGGATTTGTCGAAGGAACCCAGAGTATAGGTGATGAAGAGGATAAGGGCCGCGCCCAGGAAGGCCGCCAGGGTGCGGTGCATCCACTCAAAAGAAATGACCACATAAACCAGCAGCAGGATAATGCTGGCGATCCAAAAGGCCGGGGTCATGGTACGCTGCATGCTGAGGTTCTGGGACGCCTGGAAAAGGCGATTGCCCTGAGCGTCGGCGCCCGCGTCCAGCACCTTCACCGCGGTAACCGGGATGGGCTTCCAGGAGGGTTTGGAGGCCTGCACCTCCACCTTAGCATTGGGTAAAGTTCCGGCTGGGAGAACAAAATCCGCCACAAAACCGCCGGGTTTGCCGGTGACGATCTCCGCGTCTTTGCCCCCCGGCTTGACGTGCCGGCCGTTCACCAGCACTTCCACCTCCACTTCTTTGAGGCCCTTGCCCAAGGGGTTGGTGACCAGCCCGGAGACGGCCAGGCGGTCTCCCGCAGGGGCGGAAGCCGGGAGAACCGCGGAACTGCCCAGGAAGACGGCGGCTACCAAGAATATCACAATATATGTGAAAGAAAACAACCTCTTGCGCATTTTCAATCCCCTTAGGTTGTCGCGTATTTGGTAGATGGGGGAGGAATCCGCGTCTAAGTCCCTGGGTTCCTCCCCAAATCCGGTTCCATTATTTAGGCAACAGCACCGGCATCCCCATGAGGGGCCAGATAATATAGACAAATAGCGCCAGGAGAGCCATGAGCACTAGGCTGGGGATCCAGCCGTACCCGAAGAACTCCCCGGTAGTGAACTGCTTGCTCTCATAGGCGATGGCGTTGGGAGCCGCGCCGATGAGCAGATTGAAGGGCATGCCCGCGGTCACCAGGGAGGCGAAGAGGATGACATGGGGGGCCACGCCCAAATATTTGGCTATTACCAGGGATACAGGCAGGGAAATGGCGATGGCCGCCACGTTCATGATGAAGTTGGTCATCACCAGGACGAAGAAGGCGATGCCCAGCACGAATACCAGCCAGGGAGCGTTAAGGAAGAAGGAGAGCCAATGCACCGCCAGCCACTCCGCGGCCTTGGTGCTCCACAAGCAGAAGCCGATGGACATGGCCCCGCCGAAGAGCAGGATGATGTTCCAGGGGATGGTCTCCAAGTCTTCCACGGTGAGGGTGCGGGTGAGGAAAAAGAGCACCGTGCCCACCAGCATGATGCCGGCCCGGTCCATATCGGTGAAGGCCTTGATGGGCAGAAAAGCCTTGGCCATGAAGAGTCCCACGATGCCGATGACCATGAACACCACGAATTTTTCCTTGTTGTTCATGGGACCTAACTCCTTGGTCAGATCCTTGGCCTTCTCCCGCAGTCCCTCAATGACCGGCCGCTCCGGCTTAAAACAGGTGATGACAATCAGCCAGATGGCGAAGATCATTAAAACACCCATGGGCAGCATATACCAGATGAGTTCAAAGAAGCCGATGTCATTACCCGTGAATTGTTGGAACATGCCGGCCGCGGCCACACCCCGGGCCGCGCCTAGAAAGGTGATGATGGAGCCCGCGCCCGCGGCCCAGGCCATGCCGATGAACAGGCCCTTGCCGAACCGGGTGGGCTGGTCGGATTCGCTGTAGAGGGCATTGATGGCCAGCAGCAGGGGGAAGATGGCTGCAGCCACTGCAGTATGGGCCATGATCAGGGTCATGGCGCCCACCACCAGGAAAGTCCCCAAGAGGATGAAATTGGTTTTTTCGCCCACAATAACCAGCATCTTGTAAGCCATACGCTTGGTGAGACCCGAGGCGCTGAACGCGGTGCCGATGACCACGGAGCCGAAAATGAACCAGACGGAGGGGTCCAGGAAGTCCCCCAGAGCTTCTTTGGGAGTGCGGATGTAAAAGAGCACCTGGAACAGGCCGATGGCAACGGCCGTAGCGCCAATGGGCATCACCTCAAAGACCCACCAGACACCGGCCATGAGAAAGAGGCCGATGGCCATTTTGCCCGCCCAGGGGAGTTTGAAGACCTTGCCGCCCGGGTCCACTGCGTCCGGCAGGTTGGGGATCAGATAAAACAAAGCAAAAATTCCCAGGCCTAAAAGAATAAAGAATATGCGTTTGTAGTCGATGGCCACCTTTTTGGGAGCTATAACAATCTCTTCGGGCATCTCCGGCAGGCCGGCGCCTACGGGCATTTTTTTGATTTCTTCCACCATGGTAAACTCCTTCTAGTTAGAAGTCCGGGAACCGGATCAGTCGCCCAGCACCAGGTCCGAGATCTCCTTGAAGAGATCGCTCAGGCGAATCATGCCCATCACCTTGCCGCCCTCCATCACCGGCGCCAGGCCCACGTCTTCTTTGATCATGAGGAAAATGCCCTTGGCGATGGGGTCGCTGCCCGGGATGGTGACCTTGATGGGGCTCATGACTTCGCTCACCGGTCTCTGGGAGGCCTCTTTCAGGCCGGGGCCGAAGAGATCGCCCATGAGGATCGCCAAACTGGGGTCCGCTTTGATCAGCTCGGTCTCCTTGAGGAACCGGGGCTCCAGGCCCTTGATGATGTCCCGCAAGGTCAGGATGCCCATGAGCTGGTACTTCTCGTCAAAAACCAACACGGCCCGGGGCTCGAAAGTCCCTTCGAACTTGACGGCCGCCTCCCGGACGATGGCCATGGCCTGGCGCAGGGTGAACCAGTAGGGGATGTGGGGATAATCCTCTAGATGGATCATCAAATCCTTCACTTTCTTTTCGTACGGCATGGGAACCTCCGGCTAAGTTAATTTTGCTAAATCTTGAACTAAACTTGCGATTCGGCTCGCCAGCGGAGCCTTTTTGCCTTGCCTATGCTTTTAGCAAGCGCAAGATTAAAATGGGGTTAAAATAAAATGAGGGTCTGTTAAAATTGCGTTAAGATCGAGAATTAATTCACAAGGTCTGGGCGCAGCCAGTGGTCTGCCCCCTGCCCTTGACATTTAAAGGCCCCTCCTTTAGAAAGAAACCACATTTCTTATACGCAGCGACTCAAATGATTAAACATCAAATCTCTCTGCGTTCTCTGTGTCTCTGCGGTAAATCATTTGTAGAGGGCGCAGAGAAACATCTGTAAATCAGGACCTGAGCAATTGTGGAGGAAGCCATGCCTTACCAAAAGACTGCCAAGGATTTAATGATCCCCCTGGAGGATTATCCCCATATTCCTTACTGGTTCACCCTGCGCCAGGCCATGGCCATCGTCCGGGAGGCGGCCGTCAAGTTCGAAGGGACTTTCGAGCCCCGGGCCGTTTTGGTCTTTGACGAAAAGTACCAGCTCATGGGTATCCTGACCCTGAGGGATATCATCCGGGGGTTGGAGCCGAGATTTCTTAAAGAAACCAACCTGATTAAGGGAGACCCCAGCCTGGCGGTGTTACTGGGAGACCTCTTCGGCCCCAATATCAAAGAACAGTCCCAAAGAGCAGTGAGCGAGGTCATGAGTCCCATCAAGGTCACCGTCAATGCCGGGGATTCCCTGCCCAAGGCCCTGTTTTCGATGATCAAGGAAAATGTCGGCTTAATCCCGGTGATGCAGGACAACAAAGTGGTGGGCATGCTCAGGTTGAGCGATTTATTCGGGGAAATCTCCCGGGTGGTATTGGGGGACTAGGTTGGCCTCTCCTTTCCCTGATCTCCCTAGGAGGATCTGCACCTGAAACGCGTGTGGCAACGCCTTGCGAAAAAGGACCGGGGCAATATCCAGGCGGCCTTAGCGGAAAAGTACGCCAATTTCCAGAGGCTGTTGGGGGCCAACAATGCGGTGTTGACCTTGATGGCCGACATGGAGGAGAAGCTTTCCGGTGATTTCCTCTTCGACCTCCAGTATATCCGGGCCAGCGTCAGCCAACTGGGCGCAGAGACCGCCACCCTGGTGGAGGCCCTCAATAACCTGGGGGATCACCGCTACGGAGCTTTAGTCGATTCCTTCCGGCGCATTATCGGGGAGGTGGAAGATGTCCTGAGCCGGCGCCGGGAGATTCCCAAGGCTCCTCTGATAATGTCCCTGGATCAGCTGAACCTGGAAGACGCCGAAAAGGTGGGGGGAAAAAGCGCCAACCTGGGAGAAGTGAAGAACCGGGTGGGGCTCCCGGTGCCCCCGGGATTTGCCATCTCCACCTATGCCTACAAAGTCTTCCTGGATTACAACCAGATAGCGGCGCGCATCGATGATCTCCTGGGGTTTTGGCGGATTGACGATCTGGATGGCCTGGTGGTCGTCAGCGAAGAATTGAAATCCATGGTCAACCTGGCCCAGGTCCCCCCGGAACTGGACGCGGCCATCCAGGAAGCCTATGAGGAGTTGTGCCGCCAGGAGCAGAACCGGCCTCTTCTGGCCATGCGCTCCAGCGCCGTGGGGGAGGACCTCTCCCTCACCTTTGCCGGGCAGTATGCCACCTACCTGAATGTGCCCCCCGGAGAGATGGTCAACCGCTACAAGGATATCCTGGCCAGTCTCTTTACCCCCCGGGCCCTGTTTTACTACAAGACCAGGGGCTTCAATGAGGAGGAAATGGCCATGGGCGTAGGGGTGCTGCCCATGATCAACGCCCGAGCCAGCGGAGTCCTTTTCACCCGGCAACCGGAAGCCGCGGACCAGGACGCGGCGCTGATTAACGCGGTCTGGGGCCTGGGCCGGTATGCCGTGGGCGGCGTCATCGCTCCCGACTACTACCTGGTGGCTTACGACCCCCCCGGCAAAGTCCTGGAACAGCGTATCCCGGCCAAAGAAGTGATGCTGGTCAATGCGCCCGGGGGCGGGGTGCAAGAGGCGCCGGTGCCCCGGGAAAAGGTGAACGCTCCCTGCCTGGATCCGCGGCAGTTACAGCAGTTGGCCCAGTGGGCGGCCATCCTGGAGGCCCATTATCAGCGGCCCCAGGATGTGGAGTGGGCCCTGGACTTCGAGGACCGGCTCTGGCTCCTGCAAAGCCGGCAGCTCCACATACCCGTCAAAGGGCCCCCGGAGGGAACGGCCAGGACTTTGAAGCAATACCCCGTGCTGCTGGACCAGGGGAGCGTGGCTTGCCGGGGAGTGGGGGCCGGGCCGGTGGTGCTGGTGCGGCGGGATGAAGATCTCAGGGATTTCCCCCGGGGTGGGGTCCTGGTGGCCCGGCACACTTCCCCCAAATATGTAACGGTGATGCCCCAGGCCGCGGCCATCATCACCGACGTCGGCAGCCCCACCGGCCATATGGCGCTGTTGGCCCGGGAATTTCAGGTGCCCACGATCCTCAATACCGGCAAGGCCACCCTGATTTTGCACCCCGGCCAGGAAGTGACGGTGGACGCCAATTATAACAACGTCTACGCGGGCATCATCCCCGAACTGCTGGAGCCGCCCGAGGCCAGGGTGAACGACCTGGCCGACAGCCCGGTGTTCCGCACCTTAAAAGAGGTGCTGAAAAAGGTGATCCCCCTTAATCTCCTTAATCCCCAGAGCGAGACCTTCACGCCGGCAAATTGCCGCACCATTCACGACCTCGTGCGCTTCGCCCACGAATATTCCATGCGGGAAATGTTCAAACTGACGGCAGACGAAGCCCCGGACGGCGCTGAAGTGGTGGACCTGGATTCGGGCCTGCCCTTCAAAGTGCGCATCCTGGATTTGGGCGGGGGG
>JACQYN010000050.1 GCA_016208235.1 Deltaproteobacteria bacterium | reverse complement strand
TGCGCAATTACCTGGACATGCTCCGACATCCCTTAAGCTGGCCCTATCTGGAATGGTTTGCCACTTACGGCACCTCGGACATGCAAGGTTACTATGACCTGGCGGCTTTGGACCCTTCATTGGTAAAAGCCAACAAGCCCCGCCGTCTGGATCACATCATGATTTACGGGGAGCTGGCCTCTCTAGGGCCGGGCCTTTATCTGCGGGTGCACCGGATCGAGAGGATTGAAGAGGACTAGGCTTCCACCGGGGCAGGGGCATAGGCGCCAACTTAAGGTTAAATCTGATCGATTAGGCAATTATGGTCATTCTGAACGAACGGCCCATGACCCAGAAGGTCATAACGAAAAAAGAAAATTAACAGTATTGGTGGGGCGGCCGTCTCTGGCCGCCTACATTTGGCGGGCACGGAGGCCCGCCCCACCTCTTTTACCTTTGTCTATCAATGTAGCGAGTTTTTTAACCGAAAACCGAAAACTGAAAACTGAAAACTGAAAACCGTATTCCATGAAATACCGCCCCTTAATGATCGTGGGCTCCGGCTCGGACGTGGGCAAAAGCCTCATGGCAGCCGGGCTGTGCCGCATCTTCCGCCAGGAGGGGATTCGGGTCGCGCCTTTCAAGGCCCAGAATATGGCCCTGAACAGCTTCATCACCCCGGAGGGCGGAGAGATGGGCCGGGCCCAGGTGGTGCAGGCCCAGGCCGCGGGCCTGGCCCCCCATGTGGACATGAACCCCATACTGCTCAAGCCCAGCAGCCAGGTGGGTTCCCAGGTGATTGTCCAGGGGAAAGTTTATGGCAACTTCTCCGCACAGGAATATTACCGGCACAAACCGCGCCTGGTGCGGAAGGTGATGGAGAGCTACCTGCGCCTCAGCGAGGCTTATGAGCTCATCATTCTGGAGGGCGCCGGCAGCGCGGTGGAGCTGAACCTGAAGAAAAACGACCTGGTGAACTTCCAAATGGCCAAGAAAGCCGGGGCCGCGGTGCTCCTGGTGGCGGACATCGACCGGGGCGGGGTCTTTGCGGCCACCATCGGCTCCTTTCATCTGCTGACCCCAGCGGAGCGCCGCTTGCTGGCGGGTTTTATCATCAACAAGTTCCGGGGGGACCCGGCCCTGTTTAAGGAGGGGGAAAGGATCATCGAGAAGCGCACCGGGCGGCCGGTGCTGGGGGTGCTGCCTTATGCGCCGGATTTGGTGATCCCGGAGGAAGACAGCGTCGCGCTGGGGCGCAAGCACTGCTCCGGGGACTGGTCGGAAACGTCCTGCCTGCGCATCGGGGTGGTGCGCCTGCCCCACATCTCCAACTATACCGATTTCGACCCCCTGGAGCAGGAGCCGGGCGTCTCCCTCCGCTACCTGGACCACCGGGGGTACCAGCTTTTAGGGATGGAAATACAAGACCCCTTGGGGGTGGAAGGCCCCCCCCGGACCCAGAAGGGCCTGGGGCTGCTGCCGGTGGTCACCACCATGGCCGGGGCCAAGACCACCACCCAGGTGCAGGCCCGGACGCCGGCAGCCGGGGGCGGGGGGCCGACCATCGAGGCTTACGAAATCCATATGGGGGTGACGGAGCCCCGGGGCCAGGGGCAGCCGGCCTTTGAGATCAGCAGCCGGAACGGCATGCCCGTCTCAGTGAAGGACGGCTGGGTGAGTCCTGACCGTCGCGTCTGGGGGACTTACCTGCACGGTCTCTTTGATAACGACGAATTCCGCCGGGTTTTTTTGGCGGAGGTTTGCCAGGCCCACAGGCAGCCGCAGGAGGCTTCCCCTGGCATGTCTTTTCGGGACTTCCAGGAGGCCCAATTGGACCGCCTGGCGGATTTGATGCGTAACCATCTGGATATGGCTCGGATTCGGGCCATGATTCAGCCATGAGAAAAAAATGGCGACATCTTCTGGTTCCCAAGCTCCTGCTTGGGAATCCATGGCGAAGCAGAGCTTCGCATCCAACTGCGTTCCCAAGCAGAGCTTGGGAACGAGTTTAAATAAAGCTAGAACTCATGAATATAAGCAATAGCATTTCCGAAAAGACTCCCCCACACGGGGGCGACGTTTACCACCTGGCCCGCACTTTGGGGTTGGACCTCAGCGAACTCCTGGATTTCTCGGCCAATATCAATCCCCTGGGGTTTCCTCCGGGGATTGTGGCCGCAGTGGAGCAGGCCCTGGGAGAAATTGTCCATTACCCGGATCGCCGCTGCCTGGAGTTGAAACAGGATTTGGCAGATTATCACCGCCTCAGCCCGGAGCAAATACTGGTGGGGAACGGCTCCACGGAACTCATTTACCTGGTGGCCCGGGCCCTGAAGCCCAAGAAAGCCCTGATTGTGGCCCCGGCCTTCAGCGAATATGAGCATGCTTTACAGGCCGCGGAAGTGCCGGTGGCTTTCCAGGTAACCACCGAGGCCCAAAGTTTTACCCTGGATGCGCCTCTAGACCCCCAGGGCGCGGACCTGGTCTTTCTGGCCCATCCCGCCAGCCCCAGCGGTGCGCTGCTGCAGCCGGACCTGCTGCTGGAGACCGCGGCCCGGTTGGACGACGAGGGGGTTTTTCTGCTATTGGATGAGGCCTTTGTGGACTTCGTGGAAGAGGCCTCCTTCAAGACCCATTTGGCCCGATTCCCCCGGGTGCTGCTCCTGCGCTCCTTTACCAAGTTTTTTGCCATCCCCGGGATGCGCCTGGGGTATGTCCTGGCGGCCCCGGAACTCATCAGCCGCCTGGCGGCTCTCCAGGAGCCTTGGTCGGTGAACACCCTGGCCCAGGCCATGGGCCGGGCTTGTCTTGCCGACCTGGATTATATGGCCCGTTCCCGGGACCTGGTCAGGCAGGAGCAGGAATACCTCCTGGAAGGGCTTTCGTCCCTGCCGGGGTTGCAGCCGTTTCCCAGCGCGGTGAATTACCTCCTGGTGAAGCTCACCCGCCCGGACTTTACCGCAGCCAGCCTGCAAAAGGCATTATTGTCGAAAAGAATCGTCATCCGGGACGCCAGCAATTTCCGGGGCCTGGATGAGAGGTTTTTCCGGGTGGCGGTGCGGGCCCGGGCGGAGAACCAGCGGCTCCTGGAGGCGTTGGGGCATTTTTTGAGATAGAGTCGGAGGGGGGAGGGGAAGATAGTGGTCAGTGGTCAGTGGCCAGTGGTCAGTGGTCAGACAAAAAAACTATCGGCTACTGAAATATCTCACCCTCCAATCAAACTTCCTTTCTAACCTCCATACATGGGCTGAGGGGGGAAGGCTGAGGGAGGGAGTGGAGGCAAAAAGGCGGGCACGGAGGCCCGCCTCACCAGATCAATAACTTTTTGATAATTTTATTATTTTTAAAACCGAAAACCGAAAACCGAAAACGGAAAACCAAAAACCGTATTGATAGGAGCACTTTATGGGGCTGGCCTGGCCTTTTCTCGCTGCCTACCTTCTTGATCTCCTGCTGGGGGATCCGCCCCAATGGCCTCATCCCATCAGGTTCCTGGGCCGGGTCATTGAATATTGGGAAGGTGTCTGCTACCGGCCCCGGGTGGCCGCGGGAGCCGTCTTCTGGCTGGCGGTGATGGTGACCACCTTGATCGGAGTTCTAGGGTTGTTGGGAGCGGTGATGTTCCTTCCCCAGTGGGCCGGGGCTGCGGTTTTCGCCTACTTTCTTTATACCGGCCTGGCCACCCGCAGCTTGCATTACGAAAGCCGCCGGGTGGAAGATGCCCTGGCCCGGGGAAATCTGGCCGTAGCCAGGAAAAGGTTGGCCCGGATCGTGGGCCGGGGTACCTCCGAGTTGAGTCCGGAGGAGATCAGGCGGGCGGTTATCGAAACCGTGGCGGAGAACCTGGCGGACGGAGTGGTGGCCCCCATGTTTTTCACCCTGTTGCTGGGACTGCCCGGTCTTTTCCTTTATAAGGCCGCCAACACCATGGATAGCATGGTGGGATATAAAAACTACCGCTACGGCAAGTTCGGTAAGGTGGCGGCCCGGGCCGACGACGTTCTCAACTATCTGCCCGCCCGCCTGACCGCGTTGCTCATGGTGGCGGCAGCCGCGGTGGCGGGCCTCGACGCCCGGGACGCCTGGCGGATTATGCGCCGGGACGCGGGCAACTCCTCCAGCCCCAACGCCGGATGGCCCGAAGCCGCCATGGCCGGAGCCCTGGGGGTGCGTCTGGGAGGACCCAGCGCTTATTTCGGCCAGGTGGTGAAAAAACCCTTCATCGGCGACCCCGGCCAACCCCTGGCCGTTGGGCATCACCGCCAGGCGGTGCGCATCTTGTACGCCACCTCCTTGATCATGGCTGGCCTGACTTTTCTGGCCTTGTACGTGACTCACGCGGGGGCTTGGGGATTGTTGGGACTTTTGAGATGATTTGGGGGAGGGGGCTAAGAGAAAGCTATCAGCTTTCAGCCATCAGCAAAAACTAATAAAATTAATGAGATCAAAGAACTCAGCGTATTTGAATTATTCCTTATTTAGCTGACAGCTAATTGCTTATTCCCCCGGCCCTCCCCTCAACTCATTTTCCTTCTACCACTCGATCCCCCGGCGGGACTTCACGCCCGCCTGGTAGTAATGTTTGACGGGGCGCATTTCCGTGACCAGGTCCGCCAGGGCCACCAGTTCTTCCGGGGCCTGGCGGCCGGTGAGAACCACCTCCACCCAGGGGGGGCGTTGGCGCAAGACTTCCAGGACCTCGTCCAGGGGGATGAGGCGGTAGGTCAGGACCAGGTTGATTTCATCCAGGATCACCAGGTCGTGTTCGCCTGCGGCCAGCACCTTCCGGGCCAATTCCCAGGCCTCCCCAACCAGGGCCACGTCCTCCGGGGCCGGGGACCTTAAGTTCACCAGGCCGGCGCGGCCGAAATAACGCAAGGTCATTTCCGGGGACAGGCGGGCTGCGGCTTGGGCTTCGCCGGTTTCCCGGCCTTTGAGGAATTGGATCATGTAAACCTGAAACCCCTGCCCCACTGCGCGCAGGGCCAACCCCAAGGCGCAGGTGGTCTTGCCTTTGCCGTCCCCGGTGTACACCTGGATCATGCCTTTGGACAAGCGTTCTTTTGCCATAAAATTCCTAATTTCGTTTTTCCAGGAATATTTTGACCGTAAAGGCGTTTCCGAAGACTTCCTACTATTGCCAACAATTAATCAAAACACTATTTTCCCCATATATCCAGAATAAAAACAGCCGATAACCAAGAAGGACAATCTCACGGAGGGTATGTCTCATGGCAGAGAAGAGTTATCCCAAATGGTACGATTTCATCAAATCAAAGCATGGGGGTTTCTTGGAAGCATTGGAACGGCTGGGGGAAACGGTAAGAACCTCGGGGCCCCTGGATGAAAAGACCTCCCATCTGATTCAGTTGGGGGCGGCCGCGGCCATCCGCTCGGAGGGGTCCGTGCACAGCCACGCGCGCCGGGCCATGCAGGCAGGGGCTTCTTCTGAGGAAATTGTTCACGCCATCGTCCTGCTCACCAGCACCATCGGCTTCCCCAATACTTCGGCCGCGCTCAGTTGGGTTCACGATGTCCTGGGTGAAAAAATGCGCTGAGGCCTTCCTGAGCCGTAAAAAGAGCAGGACCCAAAACGGCTTTATCCCCGGAACCAACATCAGTTTGCATGCAAACTGGCCATACTCGTAGCCGCAGCGCCGGCACAGGAAAGAAAGCCTGTGTCACCTTGGATATAAAAACGGAGGGCGGGTTTAACCCCGCCCTCCGCGCGTCTTGCAGGGCGTTGCGCAGCAGTTCGGCGATGGGCTCGGCTGCAGGGCGCACCAGCACCCAGGACTGTCCCGGGAAAAACGGTTGATGCCCCAAGTCATTGAAGAGTTGCTGCACCTAAGCCGTGGGGCCTCGTGGAGTTTAGGCCCTACTTCACTTCGAGAAATTCCCGGATGAACCGGCCCAGCTCCGCCACCTGGAGGGGCGTAAATACCGGCAGCCGGGACTCACAGGGCTCCTCGCTCACCAGGGCAATGACTCCGGAGTCGTCCGCCAGGACCTTCTCCACGTGGGGGCCCACCAGGACGATCTTCGGCAGGGCGCTGGATTTGTAACCCTCCACCAGGATCAGGTCCGCGTCCGGCGTCCAGGCGGCCAGGACCTGTTCCGCTGGCGGGTCTGCCGGCAGAGAGCGGGTAATCTGGAGCAGCCCGGGTCCGGCCAGGGCCACGTTCCGGGCCCCGGCCCGGCGGTAGCGCCCGGTGTCTTTGGCGGTATCCCCCAGATGGGGATGGTGGCTGTGTTTCAAGACCGCCACTGCCAGTCCCTGGTCCTGAAACCACTCTACAAGGCGGCAGATGAGCACGGTCTTGCCGGAATTGGAGGGCCCGACGATGGCCACGGCTTTAAAGAGAGGCGCGCCTGGTTGCAGGGCTTGGGGTGCTTCGGTCATAAGGGAAGATTCCTCATCAAGGCAAGCCCGGGAGAATGAGGGAAAAACCTAACCTAAAAAAAGATCCATTCTTAAGCATAATTTTGAGTCTCTTAGGAATTTTCTCATTTTGATGGGCAATTAGCCGCAAAAATTTATCCCCCCGGGAAATAAGATTGGTGAAGAGGCCTGCCGGCTCTGAGGGCCTCCGCTTTTCCTCCGGCTTCCCTTTATTGGGAGGCGCCGGCCTGTGGCTCTTTGTCGCCACCTCATGCGGAAAAATCAGGGGGCGGGAGGCCCATAATTTGCAAGATTAGTTTACAATTTAAGAAATTCATGTGCTACCTTGCTCTCATAAAACTATTGTGCTACGCTCGTGTGAGCCTTTTATGGGTTTCCGCCGCATAATAGGACCCAAAACCATTTTTTGCATATATTAACCAAGGCCGCCGCATTATATCCAAGGAGGGAAAAATGGGAGGCAGGGAATGGTTTTTTCCGCGTCTGCGAATAGGGACAGGTCCGGGGCTGATGAAGTTCATGCTTGTTGGACTGATCTGCTTTCTAAGTCTGGGTCTTTTTCCAGGCGTATCATGGGGGAGCGAACCCGGAGAAATCTTTTTGGCACGTGGTACCAAATTTTATCTGGATAGAAAGTACGCTGAGGCAAAGGACCAATTTGCCCAGGGAGTGAAAACCGATCCCGAAAATGCAGAATTATGGGTTGCTTTAGGAACCGCCACGCTGGCGGCGGAACGTCTTCTCCAGGAGGCCAAGGCCCAGAACCCTAACGATGCCATGGTACATTACTATTTGGGACTGGTGGCGTCACGGGACCAAAAATCTCAGTATGCCTTGCAGGAACTGGAGATCGGCATGTCTCTGGAGCCAGGATATGGTCCGGGGTTCAAGAGTGCCATCCAGGCTGCTCAAGAGCCAGACAAGGTGAAGCGGCCTTACGGCATTTCGTTTGCGACTGGGGTGGAATACGATGATAACGTCAAAGTACTTCCGGATAATATCTCCGCAGCCGGCTTACAAAACTTTTACGGCCCATACAAGGGTCACAAAGCCGATATGCGGACGCCCTTGATTTTGCGGGCTTTCTGGGAACCTCTGCAGACTCCGAACTCGGCGTTAGGGGTCCGCTATTATAATTATGCGGGACTCAATTATTATCTGGATAATTTCAATGTTGTCGAACAATTCGGCGAACTTTATTATAAATATCAATTAAACCGTGTATCGATTACTCCTTATTATATTTTCGATTACACCTGGGTCGGGGGCCAACCGTGGTCCATGTTTAACAATGTCGGCATGAGGTTTACCATTCAAGAAACCTCGAACCTCACCGGTGATCTGGTGTACATGTTCAAGGCCCAGGATTACAAGTGGTTGAGATCGGGTAACCTGCCTTCGCAAATCAACCGCTCAGGATATGTGAATCAAATTGGCATGTTCCAAACCTTCAACGGGAGTAAAGGGGCGGTACGGGCCGGCTTTTACTGGGAAAGAGAAGTAACCGATGGCATCAATTGGACCCAGAATGTCTATCATTTTCCCATCGACGCTTACCTATCGTTGCCGTGGCAGATCAGTGCCTATGGCTTTTTTGAATATGCCTATGGCGCCTATTCGAATCAAGATTATACCTATCAAAAACGTCGCCGTGATAACCTCTTCACGGTAATTTGCCAATTACGCCGTCCGATCACTTCCTGGGCGTCAGTTATTGCGATGTATACCCATTCAAACAACGACGGGTGTAACATTTCAGACTACCGATACCATCGCAATATCTACTCACTTCTGTTAAACGTTTACTACTAATGTCTCACAGCACTGTAAAAGAGGGCCTTCTCATGCTCAGGAACAGTAAGATATTTATGATTTGTTTGGCATGGGTTTGGATAGCGGTAACTGTTATGACAACCGTCCAGGGGGTTCAGGCCCAAGAACGTCAACCAGTTGCGGAGATCATCGCCCTGGTGGGGACGGTCGAAATCAAGTCTCCCACCGAGACCAATTTTCGTAAAGCCAAGCTTAAAGAGCCCCTCTATCCCCAGGATCAGATTCGCACCCTGGCAAAATCCCGGGCCAAACTTTGGTTCCAGGACGAAACCATTTTAATGCTGGCCGAAAACACCATGGTGAACATCTCCGATTTCCAAATGGATAACCAAGGTCGCCGACGTAATGCACTTTTCAAGGTGATAGAGGGGACCATGCGGTTCATTATCCATAAATTTTATTCCGGCCTTCCCCCGGGAGTGGAAGTGGAAGGCACGACCGCGGTCCTGGGTGTCCGGGGCACCGATTGTATCCTCGAAGTGCGCAGCCCCGACCTGTTCTTGAATATCGGCAACACCTCTGCAGAGGTGAGAGATCGTGCCGGCAGGCAAGCCAGAATTCTGGACCCAGGTTACTGGGCGCGAGTTCTCCCCGGCCAACCCATCATTACCGGAATAATTACCCCCATGATGCGGCAGCAGTATATCTCTCGCACCCAAAGCGGGCAAACCGCCATGCCTGACAATGTTACTCAGCCACCGACACTGCTCCTGGCAGGGCAAGTTGTGTTATTTGGGAACCCCTTGGTCCCCCAAAGTTCCCAATTCAGAGATCTTGCCAACCCGGGCGTTCTAAACCAGATCCAGCCCCCGTTGACTTCGATCCATCACAGATGAGGACTCACCGGGGAGTTGCTTGATCGCTAAATTTATGGAACATTGGTGGTGCAGAGCAGAAGTGTCTGCTATAATTATTCGATTTAATTTTTGCAATCAAAACCAAGAAAGAACTCGAAGGCACTTAAATGGACTTGCTGGAAAAAATCAAAGAAAAAAAAGCCCTGGTGGGCATTATCGGTCTCGGTTATGTGGGCCTGCCCCTGGTGCTGCGTTTTACGGAGGTGGGATTTAAGGTCCTGGGGTTTGATACGGATGGCCGGAAGGTGGAGCGGCTTAACCGGGGCGAATCTTATATCAAGTACATTCCCTCCAGCAGGTTGGCGGAACTGGTCCAGGCAGGAGATGGGAGGCGGTTTGAGGCCACCGGCGACATGGGCCGCTTGGGAGAACCGGATGTGCTGATAATTTGTGTTCCCACCCCCTTAACCCGGAAACGGGAGCCGGACTTGCAGTACGTGGAAAATACCGCGCGTCTGATCGCCGCGTGCCTGCGTCCGGGGCAGCTTATTTCCCTGGAATCCACCACCTATCCAGGGACCACCGAGGAGCTGATGCTCCCCATTCTCAAGGCCGCAGGCGGGGAAGTGGGGCAGGACTTCTTCCTGGTCTTCTCCCCGGAGCGGGAAGATCCGGGCAACAGTCAATATGAAGTAAGGACCATCCCCAAAGTGGTGGGAGGGATTACCCCGGCTTGCCGGGAACACGGCGTGGCTCTTTACGGGCAGGTGGTGGAGCAAGTGATCCCGGTGTCTTCCACCAAGGCTGCGGAATTGAGCAAGCTCCTGGAAAATATCTACCGCGCGGTGAACATCGCCCTGGTAAACGAACTCAAAATGCTCTGCCTGCGCATGGGGGTGGATATTTTCGAAGTCATCGAGGCCTCCAAAACCAAGCCTTTCGGCTTCCAGGCCTTTTACCCCGGGCCGGGCCTGGGGGGGCATTGCATCCCCATCGACCCCTTTTACTTGACCTGGAAGGCCCGGGAATACGATTTTTCCACCCGCTTCATCGAGTTGGCCGGGGAAGTTAACAGCAACATGCCCTATTTTGTGGTGCAACGGGTGGCCCAGGCCTTGAGCGGGCAGGAAAAGCCCCTTAAGGCCGCGAAAATCTTGATCCTGGGGCTGGCATATAAGAAGGATGTGGATGACCCCCGGGAGTCGCCGGCGCTGAAAATAATGGAATTGCTGACCGGGGAGGGGGCCGAGGTGAGCTATAACGACCCCTATATCCCTCAATGTGGAGGGGGAAGGCGTTATCCGGGTCTGAGCCTGGCCTCCGTTACTCTCAGCGACCAGCTCTTGAAGGAAGTGGACTGCGTCTTGCTGGTGACGGACCACAGCGCTTACGACTATGCCTGGATTGCCTCCCAGGCCCCCTTGATTGTGGACACCCGGAATGCCTTTAAGGGCGTGCAAGGCGCCCATATCATTAAGGCCTAGGACGATTCTGAGGGGGGGACGGATATAGTAAACAGTAAACAGTAATCAGTGACCAGTGATCAGTGACCAGTGAAAAAAAGAATAGCCTGATAGCCCTTGTTTTTACTGATTACTGATTACTGGTCTTCCGGCCGTCTCATACCAAGTCGCAAACAAAAGACGCAGTATCGTAGGGGCGCACCCGTGTGTGCGCCCAGAGCCAGGGCGGACACATGGGTCCGCCCCTACAAGAAAATTGTCTTTTGTTTGCGACT
>JACQYN010000144.1 GCA_016208235.1 Deltaproteobacteria bacterium | reverse complement strand
GAGGCCTTGGTGGAAGAGATGGTCAAGCGGGGGGAAGTCACCCAGCAGGAGAGCCCCCAGGCGGTGGAACAGATTCTGGCCAAGGCCCAGGAGGTCCAGAAAACCTTGTTCGAAAAAGTCAAGCAGATCATCGCCGACATGAAGCTGGCCCGGGCCGCGGACCTGGAGGCCCTGGAAAAGAGGGTCGCGGCCTTGGAAAAGGAGATTAAAGGCAAATCCGGCTCCTAGTGTAGCGTCCTAAGATAATCCTGCAAAATTTTTAAGGCCTTACTCCCTCCCCCTTGATGGGGGAGGGCTGGGGTGGGGGTGAAATTTCTGGGGTGGGGCGGGCCTCCGTGCCCGCCACCCATTCCCCCCTCCCACCAGGGGAGGGGGAGTTTGAAGACCAGGATTTTGTAAGATAAAGCCGGGACATAATACTATATCGCGGTTTAAAGAGCCTCGGCCCTTTGGGCCGGCCATCTATCGATCATGAAATCATCCCCCCCCGAATTCCAGCGCCGCTTTTTTGCTCCCCCGGCAGCCATCAAAGACGGCATGGTCTTATTGGACGCAGAGGAGACCCATCATTTGCTCCGGGTTCTGCGCCTGGGGAAGGGGGCCCGGGTCGAGGTCTTCGATGGGCAAGGCCGCAATTTTGCCGCGATGGTTGAGGATCCCGGCTCAGAAGGAGCACTTCTACGACTGGTGGAAGAACTTACCCCTTGGGGGGAATCCCCCCTGGACCTTACCCTGGGGATCGGCCTGGCCAAGGGTGAGGCCCTGGACGCAGTGGTGCGCCAGGCCACGGAGATGGGAGTAAAAAAGATTCTGCCCTTCATCTCGGAGCGCTCGGAGCAGGTCACCCCGGAGCGGGCGGCCCGCCGCCACACCCGGTGGCAGCGCCTGGCCCAGGAGAGTCTCAAATCCTGCCGCCGGTCCTCTCTCCCCCGGATCGAAAGGCCCCAGGACTTCACCGCGGTGCTAACCGGCACGGAAACGCAAAAACTCCTTTTTTGGGAAGAGAATCTGGGGGGCGGTCTGCAAGCCATCCTGAGCCAACCCCGCCCCGATTCGGTGCGGGCGCTCATCGGCCCGGAAGGGGGCTTCTCCCCCCAGGAAGCAGCCCAGGCCCGGGACGCGGGCTTTTCGGTGGTGAGCCTGGGCCCCCGCCTCCTCAAAGTGCCCACTGCCGCGGTGGCCGCGCTCACCCTCATCCAGTACGCCTGGGGGGACCTGGCCTGATGCAGGACCTGCCTTACCGGGACCTGAACGGTTATTTGCGCCGGCGCTTTGGCGAGCGGGTGCAAAAGATCACCCTGGACGCGGGGCTGACCTGCCCCAACCGGGATGGCCGGGTAGGGCAGGGGGGGTGCCTTTACTGCAATGCCCGGGGCTCGGGCACCGGGGCCTGGAGCCGAGGATTGAGCGTCAGCCAACAGATGCTGGAAGGCCGGGCCCGCCTGGGCCAGCGCTATGGCGCTCAAAAATTTATTGCCTATTTTCAAAGTTTCACCAATACTTATGCGCCGCTAGAGCATTTACGGGCCCTCTACCAGGAGGCCCTGGCCTGCCCCGGGGTGGTGGGCCTGAGCATCGGCACCCGGCCGGATTGCTTGAGCGATGCAGTTTTAGACCTGCTGGCGGGCTTACAGAAAAATTACCTGGTGTGGCTGGAGCTGGGCCTCCAATCGGCGCATGACGACACTTTGAAGCGCCTTAACCGGGGCCATGACGTCTCCTGTTTCACGGATGCGGTGGCCAGGGCCGCGGCCCGGGGGCTGGAGACCGTGGCCCACGTGATCCTGGGCCTGCCGGGGGAAGGACCCGGCGAGACCGCAGCCACCGCCGCTTACCTGGCGGGACTCCCCCTCCAGGGGGTGAAGATTCATCTCTTGTATGTCACCCGGGATTCGGCTTTGGCTTCTCTTTATCACGGTGGAGCTTACCAGTGTCTCACCGTAGCGGAATATGTTTCATTGGTGGTGGACTTCCTGGAGTTGCTGCCGCCGCAGATGGTCATCCACCGCCTCACCGGCGACCCGCATCCCGGGGAATTGCTGGCCCCGGAGTGGTGCCTGGATAAATCCCGGGTGTTGAATCTGATCAAAACGGAGTTTGCCCGCCGGGGCAGCCGCCAGGGGTCCCGTTGGCAGCCGCGCGTAGGTCCGCCCAGACCGGGGCCGGGACCGCAGCTTCAGCTTGATCTCGGAAAGAATGAAGTTACCTGATGCCTGTGCCGATGCAGGAACATGGATAATCTAAGGGGAATGTGTTAAGGAAATATGAACCATCGATCTGAGACCACTGCCGTAAAAACGCTGACGGAAATCATGGAAAACAACGAAGCCACGTCCCGGCGCCGCCTCTTACTTTGGGGAGGCCTGGCCCTGGCCCTGGTGGTTCTGATAGTGGGCTTGATCTGGGCCTTTCGTTGCCGGGACCTTCTCGGGGAGGGGATCTGTTATTACTACGACGCCTTCACCGATAAGGAGCGGATCCAGCACCTGCTGAAAACCGTGGGGCCGCTGGCCCCCCTGATTTTCATTGTGGTCCAGACGCTGCAGGTAGTTTTCGCCCCCATCCCCGGGGAGGCCACCGGCTTCATCGGCGGTTTTCTCTTCGGGGTGCCCCTGGGCATGCTCTAT
>JACQYN010000049.1 GCA_016208235.1 Deltaproteobacteria bacterium | reverse complement strand
AATGCCAAATAGCGCGAAAAGGACAAAAGGCACAGCCTCGGGGATGTTGCTGTTAAAGATGTAAGTGATGAACTTCTTGATATTGGCATAAACGGCCCTCCCCTCCTCGATGGCGGCGACAATAGAGGCGAAGTTGTCGTCCGTCAACACCATGCTTGCTGCCTCCTTGCTCACCTCGGTGCCCCGCTTGCCCATGGCCACACCGATGTCTGCGGCCTTCAAAGCCGGGCCGTCGTTAACCCCATCGCCGGTGACTGCCACTATCTCTCCCAAGTTGAGCAGGGCCGTAACGATACGCAGCTTCTCCTGAGGAGAGGTGCGGGCAAAGACGTTATTCCCTCCTCGCTTTAGTAGCCGCCTGAGCTGCACTTCAGACAAGCGAGAGACTATCTCACCGGTGAGAATGGGAACCTTCTCCAGGTGCATGCCGATCTCGTCAGCCACGGCTCGGGCGGTGCCGCCGAAATCCCCGGTAATCATGATGATGCGGATGCCGGCCTGGTGGCACTTTTCAATGGCGCCCGGAACCTCCGGCCGCGGGGGATCTTCCATCCCGGTTATTCCCAGAAAGGAAAGGTTGCCCTCGGCCTCTGATAGGCTCAAGTCGGGAGTGTCTACAGTTTTATAGGCCAGGGCCAGGAGCCGGAGGCCCTTCTGGGCCATTTCGCTCAGGACTTGATTCAGCCTGGCCTGATCTTTGGGGGTGAGCGGGCGGGTCTCCCCGTTCCACTCGGTGATGGCGGTACACAGGGGGATCAAAGATTCTGGCGCCCCCTTGACCCAGCAGCGCACCCCGCCCTCCGGCGCGGCGTTGAGGCTGCTCATGCGCTTGCGCACAGACTCGAAGGGAAAGACTTTGAGACGCGGGTGAGTGCGGCGGATTTCTTCCACGTCCTTCCCCATTTTGGCCGCCAGCACCAGGAGGGCGGCCTCGGTGGGGTCCCCCATCACCCCCTCGCCCACGGCGCTGAGGGAAGCATTGTTGCAAAGGACGGCACACTGACTGATAAGGGTCAGGAGCGGAGCCTCGAGCTTCTCGGGGGAAAGGGGCCCGCCGTCCAGTTCCAGACCTCCCGAGAGTTGAAAACCGCTACCGGTGACGGTCAAAAGGTCGCCCGCCAGCCAGAGATGCGCCACCATGATCTCATTGGTGGTGAGGGTGCCGGTTTTGTCGGTGCAGATAACCGTGGCCGCGCCCAGAGTTTCCACCGCCGACAGCTTTTTAACCAGGGCATTCTTGCGGGCCATGCGCTGTACCGCCATGGCGAGCGATAGGCTGAGGGTGGGCAGCAGGCCTTCGGGCACAAACGCTACGATCATGCCGATGGCAAAGATGAGGCTATTGAGTAAGGCGAGTTTGCCGGTCAGGGTCGCTACCAGGAAAAAACTCAGACCGATGGATAAGGCCACCAAGGCCTGAACCTTGACCACAAATTGCATCTCCCGCTGCAATGGGCTGGGTTTTTCCTTCACCTCCTGGGTGAGGGAAGCGATGTTGCCCAACTGGGTGTCCATGCCGGTGGCCAGGACCACCCCCTGGGCGGCGCCGGAGAGGGCCGCGGTGCCGGCGAAAACCAGGTTGGGCATCTCGGTCCAGAGAAATTCCTGACCGTCTTCCACCGGCTCGGCAATCTTATAGGCCGGTAGGGACTCACCGGTCAGGGCGCTGTTGTCCACCCGGAAATCCTGGGCTTCGATGAGCCGGGCGTCCGCGGGGACCTGGTCTCCCGCTTCCAGAATAATGATGTCGCCCGGGACGATCTCGGCGACTTCCACTTCTTGGATCTCCCCACCCCGATAGAGGCGGCTCTTGGCGGGGAGCAGCTTTTCCAGGGCCTCGATGGCCTTCTCCGCCCGGTATTCCTGCCAGAAGCTGAAAACGGCGTTGATCAAAATCACCAGGGGTATGGCCGCGGCAAGCTCCTTCATGCCCGCCAGATAGGCAAAGCCTGAAGCGGCCCAGAGCAGGATGGCAAAGAAGTTGACGAAATTGGCCCCGAAGCGCCCGATTAGAGACTGGCGACGGACTCGCTCGATGCGGTTGGGACCAATTTCTTCCAAGCGGCGCCGGGCTTCCTCCGGGGAGAGACCCTGGAGGGTAGTTTTGAGCTCTTCCAGGATTTCTTCCCGGGATAGCACCCAGTAATTTTCGCGGCCGGACTCCTCCTCCCGCTTGATAGCCCGCAATATCTCAGCGGCGCTCTCTTTGGCCAGCAATTCGTCCCGAAAGCGGCGGTTGCGCAACAGGGCCGTCAGTTTGGCCAGCAGTTGAAAGTGGGAGCCGCTTTCCTTCAGAGGCGAGATCAGCACCACCAGCACCTGACAGGTCTGACCATCCAACCTCACCCCCTCCGGGGACCGGGCCAGCATCAAAAGGGGCTGGGCCACGGCCTCGGAGAGGTTATGAAGAATTGCCAAACCTTCATCCAGATAGCCGTGGAGCAGGTGCAACTCCTCTTCTTCGAAAATCCTGGGATCCACAGCCAGTTGGACCCGGGAGCGCACCAATGAAACGAGAGCCTTGAGGACCTCATCCGGAGGGGAGGCGAAATTCAGCTCGATATTTTCTGGCGAGAAAAGCTTATGAACCAGCATGGTGGCATGGCATCGTATGAGAATTAAATAAGATATCCGGGAATACGCGGCGGTCTTCGCCGCATATCCCCCAAATTGCTCGGGCCTCTGGGTTTAAACCCTAAAACGCCCCACTTCTCGAAGAACGCTTTTCGTGTAAAGCACGATACCACAAAAACATTTTGCAAAAACTCAATTCTTTAGTTTTGCCACTGGCGACCAGTTATCGGTGAGGGGCTAAAAACCCCATGCCAGCACCGCCCGATAATAGCGAGTGAGAGGCTGTCTGAACATTTCATTGGTCGTGGCAGCTGACTATCTATTTAATATCTTTGGATTTAGAAACAGTAATCGTAAATAGTGACTATCTTCCCATGATCAAACCTTTCTCTAAAATATCAATCAGTTGCAGCTATGCTCTGCATAAAGTAATTTGCTTTTAGCAGGGGTGACTCCAGAATCCTCTGGTTGAAGAAAAAGGAAGGGGAAAAGAGCTTATCTTGAAAACTTCTTTTCCTCGGCTAAGGCCCAATGAAGAGGTTTTCCAGTCAATCTCATACCAAGTCGCAATCAACCAAGTCGCAATCAAAGGGCACGGAATTGTAGGGGCGCACCCGCGTGTGCGCCCGCATTAGGGCGGACACATGGGTCCGCCCCTACAAGAAAATTGTCGTTTGATTGCGACTTGGTATCAGATCAAGGAGCCATTTCCCATCCCCCCCCTACTCCACCGCCAAATTATCCTTGACAGCGGTATCGATTTTGCTTTATTTTGTGAAAAAGTTAACAAGAGGTGGGTATGCTCTTTCCCGGGTCCGGCGTAGAGGTCAACCCGCTTATTCCGCCCCTCGTTGCCCTGGTGGTTTCTACTTTTACCTCCATGGGAGGGGTCTCCGGAGCCTTCCTCCTGCTGCCGTTCCAGGTCAGCGTGCTGAACTTCACCAGCCCCGCGGTAAGCCCCACCAACCTGGTGTTCAACATCGTCGCCATCCCCAGCGGCGTCTATCGCTATCTGCGGGAAGGCCGCATGAACTGGCCGGTGGCCTGGGTCACCATCCTGGGCACTCTCCCCGGTCTCTATTTCGGCGCGGTGATCCGCACCGATTGGCTGCCCAACCCCAGGCATTTCAAGCTTTTTGTCGGTTGCGTGCTCCTCTATATCGGCTTGCGCCTCCTTTACGAACAGACCCCCTGGGCCAAACGCAAAAAAGCGAAAATTCTGGAATTTGAGGCTCAGGTGCAGGCACGCCTGGCCAAAATCCTTAAAGAAAGTGACACTACTACCGGCCGGGCTCTCCCCCCTGAGGCCCGGGTCAAGACCGCGGCCTGGAGCCTCAAGCAGGTCTCCTATGAATTCTTGGGGGAGATTTTTACCTTCAACGCGCCGGCCCTCTTTCTCCTGGCCCTGGTGGTGGGCCTCATCGGCGGCACCTACGGCATCGGCGGCGGCGCCATCATCGCCCCCTTCCTGGCCGCCATTTTCAAGCTGCCCATGTACACCATCGCCGGGGCCGCGCTCCTGGGCACCCTGGTCACCTCCGTGGCCGGGGTGGGCATCTATTACGCCATGGGCATCCCTCCGGACCTGGCCCTGGGCGCTCTCTTCGGCCTGGGCGGCTTCATCGGCATGTATATCGGCGCCCGCCTCCAGAAATACGTCTCCGGCAAGGTCATCCGCATCGGCCTGGGGATTGTTATTTCCTCCCTGGCCCTGCGCTATATAGTCGGGTATTTTTTCTGAAAAATATTAACCACAGAGACACGGAGGACACAGAGATACACAGAGGCAAAAGGAGAAAATCAGTTTTGGCTTTGCCAAAACTGATTTTCTATGTTTTCCTCTCTGTGATCCTCTGTGTCCTCTGTGCCTCTGTGGTGAAAAAAGGACGACTTTCCATGATCCTGGAATTTTCTGAAAAAGGCATCGTCTTCTTCCCGGACCCCACGCTCATCGGCACGCCGGCGGATTATGGGTTGGAGTATGAAGAGGTCTGGTTCACGGCCGCAGACGGGGTGAAACTCCATGGCTGGTGGGTGCCGAAAAAAGGCGCGCCGGTCTTGGTCTGGTTCCACGGCAATGGCGGCAACATCAGCCACCGCCTGGAAAACATCAAGCTGCTGCTGGACCAGGTGGGGGTCTCAGTCTTCATCTTCGATTACCGGGAATACGGCAAATCCGAGGGGCGCATCTCCCGGGAAGGCACCTATCTGGACGCGGCCGCGGCCTACCTTTACGTGGCGGAATGCCGACAAGTGCCCGGCCCGGACATCGTCCTTTTCGGCCGCTCCCTGGGGACCGCCCTGGCCACCGACCTGGCGTTGAAAGTCCCTTGCCGCTCCCTGATCCTCGAGTCCGCGTACACCAACTCCCAGGAGATGGCCCGGCTATACGCCCCTTTTCTCTTCGACTGGCGGCCCTCGGTGCCCTATGACAATCTAGGAAAAATCGGCCAGATCCAGGTGCCCCTCCTCGTCATCCACGGCGAGGACGACGAAATCATCCCGGTGGACATGGGCCGCCGGGTCTTTGCCGCCGCGCCGGAACCCAAGGAACTCTACATCATTTCCCAGGCCCACCACAACGACACCTACCTGATGGGGGGCAAGGCTTATTTTGAGCGCCTGCGGGCTTTTATCTTCCCCCTGGGGGAGTAAAGCCTTTAGGTCCAAGGTTCGATACTAAGCAAGACTTGGGAGCGCCATCCCGCCTTTGCCCTCATCACCAATTTAAATTATACCAAGTTGCTGTCATAGAAGTAATATTGAGCTGTCATTCTGAACGGAGCGAAGCGGAGTGAAGAATCTCGTATTTTGAGATTCTTCGCTGCGCTCAGAATGACAATGTTACTTTTTTGACCGCAACTTGGTATTACATCATCCCTCCGGCTCGGGGCCGGGAGTCTGATGGGCACGGAACTCCGTGTTCCTAGAAAGATCCGGGCTATTGTCTTTCCCCGCCAGGACCGGCCTTTTCCGGTCTACCCGCGCCCGGGGCCGCTTTCCCAGGTTTAGGAGCAGGCCCATGCTCGTGACCGGCGGGACCCGGCTTCGATCCCGGAGGAGGGGCCACCTGCGCCGGCCCCGCTTTGGGTCCTGCCGCAGGAGTCACCTGGACCGGACCCGGTTTTGGTCCAGCCGGGTGACCCACATAACCTGGACCTGGTTTATAGTCCGGCGGATGGGTTACATGACCAGGAGCCGGTCCCCGTCCCCCGGGGTGGGGTTGTGGAGGGCCGCCGGCAGGGATGCCTTTATGCCACCCGGCGCCCTGACCGTGATGGTGCTTCTCGTAAAACCTCCGGTCATAACGATGACCTTGCCGGTGTTTGGACCAATGGGGATAGGCCCGATGGAAATTCTGCCAATAAATAGGATGTCCCTTGTACCACGCATGCCACCTCGGCCCATACCAGTCTGGAGGTCTGACGATATAGGTGGGAGAGTAAGCGTAATACGGAGCCCATCCATATCGAGGGCCGAAAAAGTAGCACAAGACGCCGTTCAAGAACCAATCGCCGTTGTAATAGACCCAGGGTGTATTCGGCCCCACCCACGGTGTCGCGTAAATATTCGGGGGCGGCGGTGGATACGCATAGACCTGAGCCTGAGAAGGCGCAGGTGTGGCCGCGACCGCGCCTCCAGCCAGCATTATTGCCAGCGCCAAAACAAAAACTATCTTTTTCATGCCTTTCTCCCTGCGAATTTTCTCGCAAATGCTGCTTAAGTTAATGCTGCTGCTCAACCCAGGCAACAACCTGGGATAAATAAAATTACCCACTCAGAAAAACTATGCCTGGCCTCTCGAAAAAGCCATTTCCATGCCCTTTTCGTTATTAGATAGCCAACTGGGGCGATAAGTTAGGGGTGGTATTTGGCAATATTAAATTATTAACTAGATTTTTGTTAGAAAGGTCAGCATCGCTTCCGGAACTAGTAGCTAAAGCCGGGGGACAGCGCTCGGCCAGGAAAGTGCGAATTTTCCCCCCGATCGGTAAATGGACCGTCCCCGGTCTATCCTCTTCAATATCACCCCTTGGTCCATGGCCGCCCTTGCATCCTCTGACGGCGCCTTGGTCTTTGACAGCCTTCTGATATAATGATGATTGATGCACTCATCCATCGATTCTCCTTGAGGTACACAAACCCATGAGTTTCTCTCTGCAACGCCGGGCCCTCCTCTTATCCTACTTCACGGTGGGCTACAATGTCCTGGAGGCCCTGGCCTCCCTCCTGGCCGGATACCTGGCGGGCAGCATCGCCCTGGTGGGTTTCGGCCTGGACAGCCTGGTGGAATCCCTCTCCGGGGGCGTGATGATCTGGCGGTTCAGCCATGGCCCGGGTTTGTCGGCGGAAGCTGAGGAGCGGCGCGAACGGCAGGCCATCAAGATCGTGGGCTACACCTTCCTGGTGCTGGGGGCTTATGTCCTCTACGAATCCCTCAAAAAACTCTATTTCCAGGAAATCTCTTCCCCCAGCCTCCTGGGCATCATCATCGCCCTGGTTTCCTTGATCGCCATGCCGGGGCTTTTTATCATCAAATACCGCACGGGCAAATCCCTCAACAGCCGCAGCCTGATGGCGGACTCCAAGCAGACCCTGGCCTGCGCCTGGCTCTCCCTGGCCTTGCTGGTGGGCCTTGGACTCAATTATCTCTTCGGCATCTGGCAGGCCGACCCCATCATCGGCCTGGTGGTGGTGGGGTTTTTAGTGAAAGAGGGTCGGGCCACCCTCAAGGAAGGGAAACTCTGCACCTGCGCCACCTGCGGCTTGCCGCCCGCAGCCGGCGGGGATGATTGATATTTCATTTCTTGCAAAAGTCTTTTCAATGGTCGCATCAATGTTATTGGCCCTGTTCCCTCCCCCTTGAGGGGGGAGGGTTAGGGAGGGGGTGAGAAGTTTGGGGTGTATTATTAGTTAGTTACCCACGAAAGACGCCCCCCTCCCCCTAACCCCCTCCCCCGTGGGGAGGGGGAATAGAAGCCAGTACTCGTTAGGTTAGACTTTTGCAAGAGCCTCAATTGTTTGGTGTTAATTGACGGGCATGGCCCGCCCTATATTTTTCTCTTTTTACCGAAAACCGAAAACTGAAAACCGAAAACCCATCCTCACTTTTTGGTCGACTTTTTCTCAATGCGTTGCATAACCGCCTTCATCAACACCGGCCAGGCAACGGTGGCGTCGCACAAAACCTCCGCGAAGCGGCCCCCGTCCTCCGGGGCCACGAATTTCCCCCAGGAGACCCCCTCTTTAAAAGTGCAGCCGCTCAGGCCCCCCCAATGGACCGGCTCCGGGCAAATTCGCACCCCGTACTGAAACCGCGCCTCCGGCAGGTCCAGGTCCAGCCGGGTATGCAGCAGCACCAGATAAGCACCCACCTGCTGGGCCCAATTCCGAGGCACGCCGCCCCCCACCGTGAAGATCCCCAATTTCTTCGAGGCCACCACCTTCTCCGCGTAGGCCCCTAAATCCAAAAAAGGATTGAATGAGAGAGACAATTTGGTCAGGGCCCCGGGAAACTCTGCGCCTTCGTTTAATGCCCCCCGCACCATGTGAATCGCCAGGTCCAGCCCCAGCTCCGAGTCGGTGAACGCGGGGATAAACACCGGCACGCCTTTTAAATAAGCGTTCCGCAAAATCCCCGGTTGGTCCGATTGCCCGGCCAGGTGCCGGCCCAACTCCCGGCAGAGGCTGGAAGAGCACCAGACCTGCTCCTGATCCAGGTCCTTAAGCACCTCCCGGAAGACCTCCTCCGCATAGTCCAGGTTGGCTTCCATCTCCAGGGTGTCGTAGATACGGTTGTAACCCTGGCGGTACAGCTCCCGGTCCCCCCGGCCCGCCGGGCACTTGTAGTGCACCCGGCCCAGGGTCTCAATCAGCCCGTGGGCCACCAACGCGCCGGTGGTGATAATCACCTGGAGCCAGCCCCGGTCGATCATCTCGCAGATCATCAGCCCCATCTTGGCCACGCTCATGGCCCCGGAAAAGGTGCCCACGATGGTGCAATCCGGGTCCCCCACCATCTCTGTCAGGACGTCCGCGGCCTCACCCAGACTCCGGCCCCCGAACGCGGTCCGGCCCATGGCTTTCAGAAGCTCATCAAAATCCTGGACTTTATTCAAATCCAAAGGCGCCAAGGGCTCTAAGCCATCCTTGGCCCCGTCATGAAAATCTTCAAACTTCCTTCTCATTTTAGAAACCTGTTTTCCGTTTTCCGTTTTCCGTGCCATTATTTGGCGTTCGGCCTGGTTTGGGTTTCTTAATACCGAGTCGCATTCATTCGGCGATATTGGGTAGCCGCAGGCTTTAGCCTGCGCCGGCACAGGCTGGAAAGCCTGTGCTACCTTTTGATTGAAACTTGAGACTCATGCGAAAATCACATAAATTGTCATTCTGAGGGAGCGAAGCGACCGAAGAATCTCAAAATACGAGATTCTTCACTCCGCTTTGCTCCGTTCAGAATGACACCTTAAAGTACTTTCACAGAGGTCTCAACTGCTATAGGAATACGTTCCAAATATTCCATTTAAAATTTTCCACTTTCTGCTTTTGACGGAAAACGGAAAACAGGAAACGGAAAACCGTTTTTCACCGGCGTGACTGATAGATATAACCAATCGCCTTATACAAAATCCGCGCCGCGGTGAATTCGCTCACCCGCTGGCCGGGGATGGGGGCCAGTTCCACCAGGTCCAGGCCGATGACCGGGCCCCGTTGGGTCAGGGTGGAGATGATGGTCAGGACCTGCCGGTAAGTGAGTCCCCCCGGCTCCGGGGTGCCCACCGCGGGCATGATGCCAGGGTCCAGCGCGTCCAGGTCAATGGAGAGATAGACGGGCCCGGGGATCTGCCGGAGATGCTCCAGGGCGTTGGCCCAACCCTCCGGGGTGTGCAGCTCCAGGGCCTTGAACATCTTCATCCTGGGGGCCACCCACAGGAGGTCGGCTTCCTCTTTGGAATAGCTGCGAATGCCCATCAGGGTCAGCGGCCGCCCCAGCTCATAGACTCGGCGCAGCGTGCAGGCGTGGGAGAGCTTGGTGCCTTCATAGCTCTCTCTTAGGTCAGCGTGCGCGTCCAGGGCCACGACGGTGACATCAGGGTACTTGGTCTGCACCGCCTGCACCAGGGCAAGGGTGATGGTGTGTTCGCCCCCCAGGGCCAGGACCAGCTTCCCCTGGGAGACCCAGGGCTGCACCTGGCGGCGGATTTTATCCAGCATGGCCTGGGGCCCGGAGGCTTCCGGCGTGATGGGCAAGGCGGTGGTCAACTTTATTTTTTGGCTGGGGTCCCAGTTGTTTTCTTCGTCCCACAACTCCACCTGCCGGGACGCGGCCAAGATGGCTTCCGGGCCTTCCCTGGTGCCGCTTCCATAGGTGGTGGTGGCTTCATAGGGGATGGGCAGCACTATGGCTTCCGCGTCTTGCACCGGCAGATATTTCAGGTCCAGGAAGTTCAGGGGCATCTCAGGTCTCCTCCGGCTCCGGTTCCTTTACTTCCACCTGCATCTCTTTCAAACGGCGGTACAGGGTGGCCAGGCCGATGCCCAGGAGCCGGGCCGTCAGCTCCTTGTCTCCCCCCGTCTTTTTCAGGGTCTGGATGATGGCCAGGTGTTCGATCTCCTCCAGGGAAGAGCCCACGGGGATGATGATCTTGTCATCCTCGGGGGAGTGGCGCCGGATCTCATCCGGCAGGTCCTCCAACTGCACCATGTTGCCTTCGCAGAGGGCCACGGCCCGCTCCACCACGTTCTGCAACTCCCGGACGTTCCCCGGCCAGGAGTAATTCTTCAACGCGGCCAGGGCCTCCTGGGTGAAGCCCATGGCCAACCGGTTGTTCTCCATACAGAACTTGTCCAGGAAGTGCAGGGCCAACAGCGAAATGTCCTCCTTCCGCTCCCGGAGAGGCGGGAGGGGGATATGAATGACGTTCAGGCGGTAGAAGAGGTCTTTGCGGAAACGGCCTGCGGCCACCGCGGCCTCCAGGTCCACGTTGGTGGCGGCGATGACCCGCACGTCCACCTTCAGGGTCTGGGTCCCCCCTACCCTCTCGAATTCCCCCTCCTGCAGGACCCGGAGGAGCTTAACCTGGGTAGCCGGGGGCATCTCGCTGATTTCATCCAGGAAGATGGTGCCCCCGTCCGCCAGTTCAAAGCGGCCCTTGCGTTGCTGCGTGGCCCCGGTGAAGGACCCCTTTTCGTGGCCGAAAAGCTCGGATTCGATAAGCCCCTCCGGCAGGGCCCCGCAGTTGAGCTTCACCAACGGTTTGGGCCGGCGGGGGCTCTGGTAATGGATGGCTTCGGCCACCAGCTCCTTCCCCACCCCGCTCTCCCCGGAGAGCAGCACCGTGCTCTTCATGGGGGCCACCAGGTTCACCAGGTGCAGAACTTTAAGGAGCGCGGCCCCCCGGCCGATGAGGCGGCCCGTGGGTCCCCGGTCCTGGAGGGCCTCCCGCAGCCGCTGGTTTTCCACCAGGAGTTGTTGGGTCTCCAGGGCCTTGGTCACCACCTTCCGCAGTTCGTGCATGCGGAAGTCTTTGGTGATGAAGTCGTAAATGCCCCGTTTCAGCGCGGACACCGCCTCATCCACCGTGGCATGGCCGGAGATCATAATGGCGATGGCTTCCGGCCTAAGGATGCGCAGGGCCCCGAACAACTCGGTGCCCTCCATGTCCGGGAGTTTCAGGTCAATGATGGCCAGGTCCACCGCGTGGCGCCGCACCTCGTCCAGGGCCGCCACCCCGGTGCCCGCGGTGTGCAGCTCATGCCCCATCTTTTTCAGCCCGGACTCTAAAGCTTCACGGGTTGGGGCATCGTCATCGACTACTAGAATGACACTCATAAGAGCAGTTTCCAGTTTTCAGTTTTCGGTTTTCGGTTTTCGGTTCCGCGATCTTTTTGTTTCGTTTATAGTAGAGACAAAATAAACTGATAAGGAATATAACCTATTATTTTTATTAATTTTTATTTTTCTTTTACTGAAAACCGAAAACTGAAAACTATCTTTTCACAAGCTATCCAGCCACCCCAAAATCACCCTATTGACCTCTTCCACCGTCTCCGGCGCCATGTGGCCACCTAGAGGCTCATAGGAATGCCCCAACCCGGGAAGCACGTGGAGGCAGCTACTCACCGGCATGTGGCTCAGCACCTGCCCCAGGCGGTCCAGATAGCAGAAGGGGTCCCGGCCCCCCTGGATAAACAGCGCCGGGCAAGGCAGCAGATAAAGGGGCTGGTCCCGGAGCCGTTCCGGTTTTCCGGGGGAATGTAAAGGATACCCCAAAAAGACCAGACCGTTGGCGCCCACGTCCTGAGCCACGATCTGGGCCGCGAGCCGCGCGCCCATGGATTTCCCCCCCAGGAACATCTCCAGGCCCTTGAACTCCTCCATCTCGCCGACGTATTCCACCACCAGGCGGAAGACCCCTTCCAGCGCGGGGTCCGGGTCCGGGTGTTTCCGGCCCTCCTCCATGTAGGGGAAATTAAAACGCACGGTCACCACCCCTTCCCGGGCCAGCCGCTCGTGCACCCCGGCAATAAGGGGATGATCCATGTTATTGTTGGCCCCATGTGCCAGGACCAGGATGGCGTCCAGGGTGGCGCTCTTGGGCACCCCCAGGACCGCCCTGATCTTCTGGTCCGGACTCACGTTCAGGGTCAGCGGGCGTAATTCCATACGTGCCTCTCTATCTGCTCGCCTATCTCTCTTTAGTGATAGGGTACCGTCCCCGGATTATTTAAGCCAAAAGTCTTAAGGTCTTTTCTCCCTCCCCCTTGAGGGGTGTTTGGACCGGAGAGAAAGGTAACAAATGTTCGGGGATATAGGTAACACTTTTTTTCTCTTGTGAACGTCTTTTATTTTTAAGATATTTTTAAGATATTTTTTTCTTGATGCTTCGGTTGCAGAAGGCCACTTCTCAGAAAATATCATTCTGAGCGAACGGTCCATGACCAGAGGGTCACGAAGAAAAAAGAAAATTAACCGCATCGGTGGGGCGGCCGTCTCTGGCCGCCAACAGTTGGCGGGCACAGAGGCCCGCCCCACCGGTTTATTTTAATCAAAAGCGAAAATCTCTTATCTTTGAGATTCTTCGGTCGGTTGGCTCCTTCATAATGACAGTTTTGCTAGCTTTTTAAGGGTTCTCACTTCCTTCCGAAGGGAAAAAATCTCCCTCATCCGCCAACATGATATAAGGCTTTTGCTCCTCCAGCCAGGACCGCAAACCGTCGCGGTCCCGCCAGGGGATGAGGTGTTCCCAGCCGCCCAAGTGCACGATCCTGCCGCCCTTCATTACCTGGTCTTTGAGCCGCCGGGTCACAAAAAATTCCCGCCGCCGGGTCTCCCGGCTCCCGGGCAGAGGGGGCCGCCACGGGGCCCGCTCCAGAGCCAACCGGGCCCGGCGAAATTCCTGGGCCACCAGGTCCTCTTGGGGTTCAGCGGGCGTCTCCAGCAAGGCCCGCAGATTGTCCGGGCTCAGAAGCTCCGGCCCATAACGGGGCAGATGCCGCCGGGACAGTCCCCCCAAATCCAGGGGCAGGCATTTGGCCCCGTAGCGCCGGCAGTAATCCCGGGCCGCGCGGTACTCGAAGGGCAGGGCAATCTGCCCGGCCACCCTCTGGATGGCCGGATGTCCGGAGGCTCCCGGCGGCAGCCCGGTCAGGGCCTCGTTCAACTGCCTCCGCCACCTGCCCTCCCAGGCCCCGCGGTAGCGCACCGAAAAGCGGCTGATCTCCACGGTGACCACCTCCGGCCGCAGCCTGTCCAGGAGCCGCCAGACCCGCTCATACCCCCGGGGGTCCCCGTGCACCGTGCCGATGAGGATGAGGTTATTTGCGGGCAAGGCCGGGGAAGTGGGACCTACGCGCCCTGACGAGGGCTCGCACCACTCCTGCTTCTGTTCCCCATAATCCTGCAAACTCCCCCCTCCATCCCCCATCTTATCATTACCCACAAGTAGATAAGGTGGATATGGCTTATGGCAGATAGGGAGTAATTGCATGGCCTTATGCCCCCCTCACCCTACCCTCTCCCCCCACTGGGGGGAGAGGGAAATAATTAACATATCCATAAGATACAAACTTATGGGTAACGGCTAGATCCCCCATGGAGAGTTGAGAGGGGAACTGGCGCTGAAAATCCAAATCGACCATTAGCCTTGGTGGCACAGGCTTCCAGCCTGTGCTCTTTTTCTAGGTTCTTTTTATCGGGTGGGCCCCGCCCGCACTCTGGTGTTGCAGCCGGAAACGGAAGCCATGGGCCACCCTATAATTGCGTGCAAAAAATCAAATGCAAGGTGTGCAACCCACCTTATACTTCACACCTTCGCAAAGCCCCTGCGTTAGCTGAAAGCTGATAGCTGACTGTTGAAAGCTGTCTAATCCTGCACAAACTCCCGGCCTTCCTTCAGGGCCATTTCCGCCTTCGCCAATTGCCTTCCTAAGTACATGGCGTGGTTCACATCTGATAGAGCCGTGTCCCTGGCGATCTGATGTTGCAGAGAGACCGCGGTCTTACCCCGATATTCCGTCAGGGTCACATCCTCGAATCGATGCTCCACCAGAATTTCCTGGCCATCGAGCGTGACCCGGAAGTAGCCCATGGGGTCCAGGTGCATCTTCCACTTGCGCTTTCCCGCCACCATCATGGCCCGGTCCAATTCCTTGGGATCAATACTGATGGAATGGCTGAAAACGGTGATGGCCCCCTTGGCGTCCGTCATGCCGGCCTCTTTGGCAACTCCATCTTGCAAGGCCATTAGTCCATATAAGTTAAGGAGCCAGGCGTCCAGGGCGTTATGGGTCCGGAAGGTGGCAGTCAAGGTCAATTTTCCCTCGAATTTCCGCAAAAAAGCCGACACGAAGCAAGGGCGGCTCCCCTCACCGGTTAGGTCCTTGTAGCTGTCCCACAAGGCAAAATAAGCCTTGCGGTCCTCGGGATCGGCTTTAAGCCGGGCGGCCAACTCTTTCACTGCGTCTATTTCGAAATATTTCCTTAGCCGGTGTCCATAATTATAGGATTCGTCGCTACGCAAATCTCCCTGGAGAAATTCCAAATAATACTTACCAACTTTTCCTGGATCAATGTTTACGGCCAGAAGCTGCTCCTGAAAATCAGGCTTATTCAATTCAGAGTCCGGCTTCTCCACCACCACTTTGACGTTTTGCAACTCCAGCCGCTCCCCCTTCTTCAGGGTCACCCGGCGGCCAAAGCGGGTGATCAGGAAAACCAAATCCAGATAAGCATCTATGGGCTTCTCCTGGATCACCTGATGAGCCCTGGGGTTACTGGGGAAATAGAGGGTCTCCACCTGCGGCAAAGGTGGGATATTGTCCTTGTCCGGCCTTTTCATATTAGCGGCAGATTGTTCTAGGGCGCGGCGCTCAAGTCTATTAAAATTTGAAAAAGATACTCCAATCTGAGTCAAGATTGCGGTGTCATCAGGTTTGCCCAAAATCATAATTTTGGTTGGTTCACCCAGCCATTCTATTTTGGGCTTTCTTGCAAACATTTCTGGCTGTACCAGGCCGTCTATGAGGCGGCGAGTCCCAATAATCCGGTAAGGGTTCGTGACGAGACCATGTCCCACTAGGTAATTAATATTGGCTTCTTTTACGATCTCTAGTCCATTGTTAAAAAAGCTCTGCAACTCTTGCATCGACCCCGAACGATCATGCCCGCAAATCCAGAGCACCTGAATCTGAGGATTATACAGCAAATTCCGCAGCATCTCCCTCAGACCATTTCCATACAAAGTCCCAAACACTGCGATTGGGCTAGTTTTTGGGTCTAGGTCCACCCCGGCCTCCGGGAAACGCTCCCCCGCCTCCCGGAAGCGCTCAATCACATAGTCCACCTTGGACCATAGGGTCACCACCCCGATGGTCCCGTGGGGGTTGATTACCGTCAGCCGGTCAGCGAAATAGAGAGGTTTGAATTCCATCGGGCCAACTATACCAAAAACCGGGCCTAAGGGCAAAAACTCCTGATAATCCTTTAGGCTTCCAGCACCTGAAATGGGGCGTAAGACGCGCCCTACGAGGCTTCCAAGCTCCCAAAAATACAAGTTATTGGCGGCCAGGGACGGCCGCCCCACCCCCATAATACAGTTTTCAGTTTTCGGTTTTCGGTTAAAAGAATACGCTTATCAGTAAGTTACAAAGTGAGTCTGTTTCCTTTGAAAGTGAAAATGTAATGAGGCCTTTTTATGGTGGGGCGGGCCTCCGTGCCCGCCAATCTTTAAATCTTAATGCCTCGTTTTGGGAGCAGTCGTTCATGAACCTTAACACACCCATAAATCATAAAAAGCTCTTCGGAAGTCGCGGTCTTAGCTTTGAACTTTGAACCTTGAACTTTGAACTTTTCAAGGCAACCCGGGACCCTTTCCTCAGAATCCCCCTCCCGAATATTTCGGGTTTTACACCGGCCCCCCGGTTGCTCTCCTGCAAAACAATTCTTATCTTTAATGTCACCCGGCAGCCTCCCCCGGGGAAAAGATGTTGCACAAACGCAGTCTCTGATGTTAGGAAAGAGAATAGAGAAACCGCAGCGGCGTTAGGTTTAAGCGGATAAGCACTCTTATCACCATCAGCCTTACAGAAAGGGGCAGCCAATGATGTCCTCCAAAGAAAGGATGTATCTCCAGAGTTTCCAGGAAATCAGCAAGGTTCTGGGCTCCACCCTGGCGGTGGACGAGGTGCTGGACCAAATCGTCCGGCAGATCACCAAGGCCATGAACCTCAAAGGGGCCACCATCCGTCTGGTCAATCCCAAGACCAACACCCTGGAATTGGTGGCGTCGGTGGGCCTGAGCGAAAAATATCTCCACAAAGGCCCGGTGGATATGGATAAGAGCGTGACCGAAGCCCTGAGCGGCCGGCCCATAGCCATTTTTGACGCCACGTCCGATCCCCGCATGCAGTATCCCGAGCAGGCCAAAGAAGAAGGCATCGCCACCCTGGTGGCCGTGCCTATGGTCAGCAAGGGCCAGGTCATCGGCGTTATGCGCCTGTTGACCGCGGAGCCCCGGGAGTTCACCATGGACGAAGTGGACTTCGCCTGCGCGGTTGGGGATATGGGCGCCCAGGCCATCAGCAACGCCAAGATGTACGAGTTCCGCACCCGGGAACTCTACTTCCTCAAGGGTCTCCTGGAAGTCTCCAGAGCGGTGAATTCGGCCCTGGATGTAAAAAAAGTCCTGCAACTCCTGGTCAAGACCGCCACCACCGCCCTGGACATCAAGGCCGCAGCCGTGCGTCTCCTGGACGAAAAGCGCCAAATGATGGAACTGGTGGCCTCCTACGGCCTGAGCGACCGCTATATCAACAAAGGTCCGGTGGGCGCCGACAAATCCCTCACCGAAGCCATGACCGGCAAAGCCGTGTCCATCTACGACGTGGCCCTGGACCCCCGGGCCACCTATCCCCGAGAATCCGCGGATGAAGGGATCAAGTCCATCCTCTCCGTGCCCATTTCGCTCAAAGGCAAGGTCATCGGCGTCCTGCGCATCTATACCGCGGAACCCCGGGACTTCAGCGACGACGAAATCACCTTCATCTCCTCCCTGGCCCAGCAGGCCGCCATGGCCATGGAAAACGCCCGTATGTACCAGAAACTCAAGGGCGAACACGAAGAACTGATGAGCGACCTCTACCGCTTCACCGGCTTCACGAGGGGATTGTAAAGGAAAGTGGTCAGTGGTCAGTGGCCAGTGGCCAGTGATTATATCGGCATCCACTTTATCTTAATCTGACCACTGGCCACTGTTTTGGGGGAGGGAGCTGGGGCTCCTGGCCCAGGCTTATCGCCTGTGGCAGCCCCTGGCCCCCTCCCCCAATTTTCTAGGAGGCGAGATGTCCCATTATTATGAGGAGAAAGACCTGGAGAGATTTCAGGAGGTTGGCAAGTATCGGGCTGATCTTTTTGATAACTTCATGAATTATTACCAGGGGGTGATGGCCGGGGGCGGAGCCCTGACGGTCCGGGAAAAGGCCCTCATCGCCCTGGCCGTGGCCCACACGGTGCAGTGTCCTTACTGCATCGACGCGTACACCCGGGTCTCCCTGGAGAACGGCTCCAACCTGGAGGAGATGACCGAGGCCGTGCACGTGGCCGCGGCCATCCGGGGCGGCGCGGCCCTGGTCCACGGGGTGCAGATGCACAACGTGGCGGCCAAGATCACCATCTGAGGCAGGTCAATGGTCCCCTTTGCCCGGCGCCTGGAGACCCTGGGATATTCCGGCCTTAGGGCCGTGGAGGTGTCCACCCTCCAGGTGAATCTGGGATGGCGCTGCAACCAGGCCTGCAAACATTGCCACCTCCAGGCCGGACCTGACCGCCCGGAGCAGATGGCGCTCCCCACCATCGAGGAAGTCATCCGGCTGGCTGAACGCTTTTCCCTCCCGGTGGTGGACCTCACCGGCGGCGCGCCGGAGCTTAACCCCCATTTTGAATACCTGGTGGACCGGCTCCATCATCTGGGGGGCCACATCCGCTGCCGCTCCAACCTCACCGTGCTCCTGGAGCCCGGCAAGGAACATCTGCCCGAGTTTTTCTCAGAGCGCGGGGTGGAGCTGATCTGCTCTCTCCCTTATTATCAGGAGGAAATGGTGGACCGGGTCCGGGGTCCGGGAACCTTCAGGAAATGCCTGGAGGCACTTAACCGCCTCAACCGCCTGGGCTACGGCCTGGAAGGCTCGGACCTGGAGCTGCACCTGATGTACAACCCCGGAGGCGCTTTCTTCCCTCCCCCCCAGGGCCCCCTGGAGGACCTCTTTCGCCGGGAATTGGCCCAGCGCTTTGGGATTAACTTCCACCGCCTCTACTCCCTGCTGAACATGCCCATCGGCCGCTTCCGGGAGTACCTCCGGAGATCCAGCAACTACGACAGCTATATGGGCAAGCTGATGGCCAGCTTCAACCCGGCCACCGTCTCCGGCCTCATGTGCCGCTCGCTCATCAGCGTCTCCTGGGACGGCTGCCTCTTTGATTGCGACTTTCACCAGGCCCTGAATCTGCCCCTCATTCCCGGCCTCCCCCAAACCATCGGCGAGTTCGACCTCCCCACCCTGGCCACCCGGCCCATCCGCCTGGAAGACCACTGCTACGGCTGCACCGCGGGCAGCGGCTCGTCCTGCGGGGGGAGGATAGTGAGCAGTAAGCAGTAAGCGGTTGCTCAAAGGCCTTCGGTTCACCCACAAATCATGAAAAGTCGTAGGGTGGGCGTCCTCGCCCGCCACCATCATCCGTTGCTATGGTGCGCGGTGCCACCCCTGCATTAACTTTGAACCTGGAACTTGGAACTTGAGACTTCTGCGAAAGTCTTTAAAGGTGTCATTCTGAACGGAGCGAAGCGGAGTGAAGAATCTCGTATTTTGAGATTCTTCGGTCGCTTCGCTCCCTCAGAATGACAATTTTTGCATTTTCGCAGAGGTCTCAACTTGGAACTTTTCAGCAATAATCAGTCCCGGTGAATTTCTATTTTACTACTCATTGCTCACTGCTTACTGCTCACACCTTCTCCCCCCTCTCCGGCCAGCGGCGGGTGAAGGTGCGTTCGGCCAGGTGGCAGGCGAAGAAGAGCCAGTTCTTCAAGGTGGTATAAAAGTAACCCTGCTGGAGCCAGCGGCGACCCGAACTGGCCACGGGCGGGGTGAGGATGCGCATGCGGGTGTGGCGACGCAGGCGGATAACCAGGTCCAGGTCTTCCGGGCGGCGTAGGGAGAAGCCGCCCAGGGCCTGGAAGAGGTCCAGGCGCAAGATCAACACCTGGTCCCCGTAAGGGAGCCCAAAGACTCGGGCGCGGCGGTTGGCTCCCCAGGCGATGAACCGGAGGGCGGGTAACGGCGGCACTAGCAGAAGCTCAAAAGCCCCGGCGGCAAACGCAGGGTCGGCCGCGGCCCGGCGCAGCGCGGCCAGGTGTTCCGGTCCCAGGCAGGTGTCGGCGTGGAGGAAGACCAAAAACTTGCCCCGGGCCGCGCTGGCCCCGGCGTTCATCTGGCGACCCCGGCCCCTGGGAGCCTGGAGCAGACGCGCTTTCGGGAAATTCGCCGCCACTTCCCGGGCGCCGTCCGTGCTGCCGCCGTCCACCACGATAATTTCTACATCCGCAGCCTCAGGCAAACCCGATAAGGTCTTCCCTAGGACCCCGGCCTCATTATAAACTGGCAGGATAATGGAAAATGCGGGGGGAGGGGGCAGGGGTCCAGTGGCCCAGGCTTCCAGTCTGTGGAAGCCCTTACTCACCTCCTCCCAAGATTTATCTTTACCATTCATACCGGTTTACGTGAAAATGGCAATATTTGGTAGCCGCAGGCTTTAACCTGCGCCGGCACAGGCTGGAAAGCCTGTGCTACCCCTTTTAAGGCCACGTGAAATAACCTGTGTTTGCTCCCAAACCAAAATAAATATAACTTATTGATTATCCTAATATATTTTAAACATAAACTAATACCAAGTTGCCGTCAAAAAACTAGCGTTATCTGTTGTAGGGGCGCACCCATGTGTGCGCCCACCCAAGGGCGGACACGCGGGTCCGCCTCTACCAAAGAATCTCTTTGACGGCAACTTGGTATAAAACCGAAAACTGAAAACTGGAAACGGTCCTTTCCCATGGCCGCCTTGCTCATCATCTTTGCCAAGGAACCGCTGCCGGGGCAAGTAAAAACGCGCCTCAGTCCCCCTTTGTCCGCGGCTGCCGCGGCCCGGCTGTATAAAAATTTTTTGGAGGATATCCTGGAGGAGATGGGGCGGTTGACGGATCTCAGCCTGGCCCTGGCTTATACCAACTCGCCATCAAGATTAAATTTTTTCCGTAGGGGCGAACCTTGTGTTCGCCCTGGACGGTGGGCGAACACAAGGTTCGCCCCTACTTTTAATCCCCTTTTGAATGCAACTCAGTATTACACCCCGGCCACGGCCTTGAATTTCTTTAAAAAATTAGCCCCTGCCGATGTTTTGCTCTTTCCCCAGGAAGGGGCCGATTTGAGTGAACGCCTGGTTCACGCCTTTGACCGGGGTTTTATCGGGGGGTTTGAGACGGTTCTGGTTCGCAACAGTGACAGCCCCGATCTGCCCGGGGAGGTGGTGGCCGCCGGACGCCGGGCCCTGGAGACACACGGGGCGGATCTGGTCCTGGGCCCCAATCCCGATGGGGGGTATTATCTGGTGGGACTGAAAAAATCCCAGCCCCAGCTTTTTCAGGGAATATCCTGGTCCTCTCCCAACGTATTGGCGGACACCCTGGACCGGGCCCGGGAGTTATCTCTGTCCCCGTATTTATTGCCATCCTGGCCGGATATAGACACCATCGCCGATCTCCGCGCCTTCGCGGCGCGCCCCCCCTTGCCCGACAGGCCGGGCCGCGGCTCTTACCGTTGCGCCCGGGAGCTGCTGGCCGCTCTGCCAACTAAGAACTAAAAACCAAAAACTAAAAACTGTATCAAACCGCGGCCAGGGCCTTGGCCACCTTGTCTTCCAGGTCTTTCTTGTCGATGGGTTTGATGCAATAGTCAAAAGCGCCGAGTTGCCGGGCCTGGCGTGCGGTTTCCAGGGTGGGATACCCGGTGAGCATAATCACCCGGGTCTGGGGGGAAATCTTTTTCACTTCCTGAAGCATGGCTATGCCGCTCATCTTTTTGAGTCTGATGTCCAGAATGGCCACTTCCACCGGATGCAACCGGAGGTACGCCAGTGCTTCCTCCTCCTCGGTGAAAACCGCCGCCCCATGTCCCTGGCGTTCCAGGATGCGTTTGATCATAATGCCGGCGTCCAGGACGTCGTCGAGCACGAGAATTTCCTTCATAGCCACTCCTAAACCATCGTTTGATCAACGACCGGCGGGGTTTCCGGCGACAATTCGGTAAATGTGTCCGCCGCAGATTTCTCCCGGGACACCGGCAATTCCACCACGAAGACTGAGCCGGGCCTTGGCGGGGTTTTATCCCTCCCGGTTTCTTCCAGAAATTCCGAGGGAGCCGGGCTGAGGGCGGTGATGGTGCCCAAGTGATCTTGGATTATGCCGAAGGATACCGACAGGCCCAGGCCGGTGCCGCCGCCCGGGGCCTTGGTGGTGAAAAAGGGGTCGAAGATCTTTTTCAGGTTTTCCGGAGCGATGCCCGCACCGTTGTCGGCCACCGTCACCTGCACCCGCCGGCTCTGGGGATCGAGCCTGGTGCTGATCCAGATGCCGCCGTCCTGGCCGATGGAGTCCACCGCATTGTTTAAGAGATTGAGCCAGACCTGCTGCAGCCTTTCCTTGTCGCCGATGATGGCCGGCAAATCAGGAGCCAAGGAAGGGGCGATGTCAATCCAATCCTGCTTAAAAGAATGCCGGACCAGATCCAGGACCTCGGTGATGGAGCGGTTGAGGTCCATCTCTTCCATGCGGCTCTCGATGTGCCGGGAAAAGCTCAGGAGATCGCCCACAATGCGGCGGCAGATCTGGGCCTGCTTTTCAATAAGTTGCAGGAATTCGTAGCTTTCCGTGTCCTGGGGCAAATCTTCCAGCAGCATCTGGGCATATCCCAGGATGACGCACAGCGGCGTATTGATCTCGTGGGCCACCCCCCCGGCCAACTTGCCCAGTTGCTCCATTTTTAGCGATTGGATCAACTTCTCCTGGTACTGCTTGATTTCGGTAATATCCCGGGCCGCCATGAGGATGCCGGTGATCCGGTCTTCATCATAGACCGGAACCTTGACCATATGCAGCCATCGTTTCTCCCCGTCTTTGCCCACCAGGACCTCCTTGCTCTGATAGCCGCCGGTTTTAAGCAACTGCAAATTCTCTAACTGATGTTCCCCGGCCTCTTCCGGGGGAAATAAGGGGACTTCGGTCTTTCCCAGGATCTCTTGCTCCGTTAGGCCGCAGAATTGGGAGAAAGCCGGGTTAACGGCCTGATAAACCAGGTTTTCGTCTTGCAGGCTGACCAGGTCGGGATTCACGTCCAGAATGGTTTTTAGAAGTTGCTGTTGTCTGATGAGATTTTTTTTCGCTTCTTCCAGCTCCTGGATATGGGCATCCAGGGTCATGGCCATGACCTCAAAAGATTCGGCCAGACTCTGAATCTCATCCCCGACATTTATTTGGTGCACTAGGCAGTCTTTGCAGGCTGACAACTTATCTTCATAACTGCCTTCCCGGCATTCGGGGCATAAAGTTCCCGGTAAATTCCAGCAACGGCGCCGGGTATCGCCGTAGGCCGGGCATTGCTCGTTCTTGCAGTCTCTGATTTCCCAACAGTTGCGTTGCAGCCGGGGGCTGATATGCAAAAACAGGTTCCCCTTGATCATCTCTTCCGCGGATTGGCGCAGGACATTGAGACGGCGGGTCACCGTGCTGGCAAACAAGGTCCCCATGGCCACGGCCACCAGGGCCACCCCCGCAGATACCCCGAAGATGGTTAATAACAGTCCGCGCACCGCGGCTTCGGCCTTGGCCCGGGAGAGGCCCACCCGCACCGTGCCCAACCGATTCTCCCCTACCTTTACCGGCAGCGCAAAGTCATAGATCAATTCATCTTTGGCGTCCAGGAGTTGAATATGGGAGGAAGCGCCCGGGGGAATTGGATTGGCATCCTGCAGCTCGGAAGGGAAGCCGCTTTTGAAGGTATGGGATAAAACCTGGCCCCGGACGTCCTGGATAAAGGCATAGGCGATATCGTCACTGGATTCCACCACTTCATCCGCCATATTCTTGAGCCGCAGGAAATCCAAGGCCAGGATGGAATTCGTGGCTCGTCCCGCCAGGTTCATGCTCAGGTTCATCCCGCGTTTCTTTATCTCCCCGGACATGGCCGTGGCCACCACCCGGCTGACCAGAAAGGCCAACACGATGCCAAAAATCAAAATTACGGCAATGACGCCTAAGTTGATCTTACTGCGAAAGGATAATTTGGCGAAAATTTGCATAATCACCGCCTTACACCTAAAACCTTGCGTATGGAAAAAATAGGGACACTTCCTATTTTTCCTGATTATTTCTTGGTGATTTCAAGGTCTTGCATAGAAAAATAGGAAGTGTCCCTATTTTTTCTTCAACCCCGGCTTTCCACTGCTTCGGCTAGGCGGCGGACGGCTTCATAATCCGCGTCCGCGGCCGGTAGGATGCCGGTAAACCCGGCCTTTTCCAGGATTCGCCGCTGGTCCGGTTTTTTCATATCCAGGGCCAACAGCGCGTCTTTGATTTTGGCCAGGACCGCGGGGTCAAGCCCCCGGCGGACCGCGTATACCCAGCCGGGGTACCAGCGGGAGTGGGCCAGGACCCGAATTTGTTTCAGATCGATTTTATCCGCGAGAATGCCCAAGGTCCGCTCCCGGATCAGGCCCAGGTCATACTTTCCCGAATAGACCGCCATGACCACCTTTTCCTGTTTGCCCCCCGGCCCCGGGGCAAAGGCAATTTCCTGGAAATCCTTTTTCCGCAGGCCCTGTTCCAGGAGCCAGGCCCAGGGATAAAGGTATCCCCCCGCGGAGTAAGCGTCCACGGCAATCAGCCGTTTGCCCTTCAGGTCCTTTGCGGTCTTTATCTGGGGATTATCCGCCCGGCAAATGACCTGGCCCCGGAAATTGATTTCGCCCTCGCCTTCCACAATCCGGGCGAAGGCCCGGGCGCCGTAGCGTCCGGCGATCTGCACGTAAACAAAGGGATTGCTGAAAGAAATATCGATCTCCCCCCGCCCCACCATGTTCATGTGCTCATCGAAGGTGTCAGGGAAAACCTGGCGGATGGTCAAGCCGGTAGCCTGGGAGAGGTACTCCACTAACAGGTGATGGCGCTGGTAGGAAACGGTGTGGGAATATTGGGGCAGGTAAGCATAAGTGACCGCGGCCGGAGGCTTGATGACGGTGATCTCCTCCCGCTTTGACAAATCGATCTTTTTGACCGGCTCATCATCGCCGCAGCCGGTCAAAAAAAAGCAGGCAAACGCCAAACAGGCTAAAAGACGCCACCGGGCCATATATCTATCTCTCCAACTCATAGTTTCTAATTTGGAACGCAAATGCACCTCAAGCTCTGGTCTCCAAGTTCCAAGTTCCTGGTTCCTGGTTCAAAGGAACTATAGGTCAGGCACTTCCTTGAACTTGGAACTTGGAACCTGGAACTTTGGAACTATTTTCTAAGCAGGAGGACAAACGATATCCTCAACGTTAAGATTATGATTTTTCAGCCATTTCCACAAAGTCACCCGGCTTACCCCCAGCATCCGGGCCGCCTCCCCCTTCTTGCCCCGGGCCGCATTGATGACCCGGCACAGCTCCTCCCGGTCGGGGACTTTGTCAGGCGCGGCCTTCCTGGAAGTAACCTGGGAAGCAACCCTGGCGTTATCCCTGGACGGGGCCGGGGGATGAACCATGCGGAGTTGGGCGGGTAGGTGCTCCGGTAGGATTTTGCCTTCATGGCATAAGACAAAGGCATATTCCACCGTATTGATCAGTTCCCGCACGTTGCCGGGCCAAGGGTAATCCATCAGGATTTCCAGCGCGGCCCTACAGATGCCGGTTAAGGGTTTACGGGTTTTCAGCCGGATGCGTTCGATGAAAGCCTCCGATAGCGACGGGATGTCTTCCCGCCGTTCCCTTAAGGGCGGGATGTGAATGGGGATAACGTTGATCCGGTAAAACAAGTCCTCCCGGAAGCGACCCGCGTCCATCAGCTTATACAGGTCCTTATTGGTGGCGGTGATCACCCGCACGTCCAGGGGAATGGGCTTTTGGTCCCCCACCTTTTCAATAATCTTCTCCTGCAAAACCCGGAGCAGCTTGGCCTGGGTGGAAACGGGCATATCCCCTACTTCGTC
>JACQYN010000143.1 GCA_016208235.1 Deltaproteobacteria bacterium | reverse complement strand
GCGGTGCACAGGGCGCAGGAATAATCCCGGCGCTCCTTGATATTGGGGGAAAACGCGCTTTTGCGCAGGACGATCCCCATCTCCTCGGCCACCGCCGCGAAGAGCTTGCTGAAGATGGTCAGTTCCAGGGAGAGGGACATTTTTTCTCTACGCTCACAGCAGCCAGGAGGCGATCAGGAAAAAGATGGTTACGCTCAAGAGGTCCTGGGCAATAGTGGCTACCGGGCCGCTGGCGTTAGCCGGGTCCAGGCGCAGCCGGCCAAACATATAGGGGATGCAGAGCCCGGTGAGCACTGAGGAGGTAATGGCAAAAAAGAGGGACAATCCCAGGACCAGGCCGATTTTGACACTGCCATAAAGAAACCAGGAGATGGCCACCAGCAGGGCGCTGGTAATAAGTCCGATGAGTAGGGTGACCAGGAGGTGCCTGAGGAGGTAAGCAAGGAAATTAAGGCCCGGGTTCACCGCCAGGTCCCGGATGATAAAGGCTTCCATCTGCGTGCCCACTGCGTCGGCCATATAGACCATGAGGGGGATGAAGGCCGCCAGCACCAGGTTTTGGGCCAGGGTTTGCTCGAACCGGCTGATGATGCCCGCGGCCAGGAGGCCCCCCAGCAGGCCCAGCAGCAGCCAGGGGAGGCGGTGCTCCAGGGATCTGCTGAGTGGGATTTTTAGAACGTTATCAAACATGGCCTCCGAGCGCTTGATGCCCGCGAGGCGCAGCATATCTTCGCTCACTTCCCGGTAGAGGGTCTGCAGCAAGGTGTCGCTCAGCACCGCGCCCAGAAAACCCCCGTTTTTATCCACCACCGGCACGGCTTTCAGGTTATGGGCCAGGGCCAAGTGGACAACGCGCTCCTGGTCGGTGTGGGGCCGGACGGTGACCAGGTCGGTAACCATGAATCGGGCGACGGGAAGCGATTTTTGCTGTTGAAACACCTCCTTGATGGAAATGACCCCCACCAACCGGCCGGCCTGGTTCACCAGGTAAACATACTGGATTGACTCGAATTCCTTGGCCCTCTTCAAGAGCATCCTTTCGATGTCGGCAATGGTGGCCTCAGGCGTGGCCACGGGGACGTGGACGGTCATGACCCGGCCCGCGGACTCGGTGGGATAAGCCTGGTTTAGTAAAGAATTTTTCTCTTCCATCCTCCCTCCTTGAGTTCCGCGTCCCGGTTAATTATGATTAATAATTCAATGTTAGGTTGAGCGCAGCAAAAATCTGGAAGGTCAAGGTCATATTCTCTCAGTATTTCTCCGGCTTCCAGACGCGGCGGTGATTTTAATGGATTTGCGGCAACCTTGTTGCTATAAGGAGACAAATTTGCCAGAACCGGGACCAAAAAAGGAAGAAACATGGATAAGGTGAAAATCGGCTTCATCGGCACGGACGGCAGAAGCTTCCTGGCCGCGTTGGAGACATCCCGGGCCACCAGCGAGCTCTACCCCGGCGACTACCAGGGCCTGGTGGTCCGGGGCACTCCGGCCATGCCCCCGTTTGCCCGGAAGATGCAGTGGCCGGTGGGATTTATCCCGGTGTCTGACAATAATCTGGAGGCCTACGCCGCAGCCCTGACCGAAGCTTTTCGACAAAATACTTTGGACCTGGCCTTGATCATGCCCGAGGCCCTGATCTTTGAGGGCCTGGTGGACCGACTGGAGGAAGCCGGGTTTGGCGACCGGATCATCGGTCTGGACCGGAAGGGGGCGTTCCTGGAGGCCGACAAAATCGCGTGCAAGCGCTTGTGCAAAAATGCCGGCATTCCTGTGGCCCCGGCCTGGGCCGAGGTGGACGCTCGGGACTACCGGGCGGTGCTGGGGGTCTGCCTGGATTATCTCCATGAATACGGCGGCGCGGTGCTGAAATTCCCTTACAGCGCCGGGGGCAAAGGGGCCCGGATCATTTTGAACACCTGGGAAATCCGGGACGTCTATGATGACTTGCTGAAGGATTATAAAGAGTCTTACAGTCAATTATGCGGTAAGAAAAACCCCTGGCCCCTGCTCATCGAAGCCCGCATGTCCGGAGTGGAAATCAGTTTTACGATTTTTGTGGATAAACAAGGGAATTACCGGCTTCTTCCCACAGCCATGGACTACCCGGAGAGGTTTGAGGGGCCGCCGGGCATCGACAACCCCATCACCGGGGGCATGGGGTCCATCTCCCCCCACCCGCTGGAATCCCCGGCCTTAATGGCCCTGGCGGAAGAAACTATTGCCCGGCCCCTGATCAAAAGCATGGAGGAGAAGGGCCTCCTGCGCCCCTGCGTACTTTATCCCGGCTGCTTCGTCTCCTTTTCTTCCGACTTCCGGCCCCGGGCCGTGCGGGTCTGCGAAATCAATATCCGTCCCGGGGAGCCGGAGTTCCAGCCCATCGTCAAAAGGCTGCGCAACCTGGGGGCCCTGCTCCAGGCCATGAAAGAGGGCCGCCTCCAGGAAGTCGCCCCGGAAGTACGGGCCGACCAAATCTCCCTGTGCCTGGCCCTGGTCACCGGCCCCGGCGGCCCCAAGCAGCAGAAGGGCTACCCCTGGTCCCTGACCAAAGGGGAGGCCCTGGAGATGGACTTCGATTATTTCGACAAAAAGAAGATTACGGTGATCCCTTCGGCAATGGATTGCACGGAGGAGGGGGTCTTCAAATCCGACGGCTCCCGGGTGGCCTATTTGGTGGCCAACGCCACGGTCAAGTCCGGTCAGAAGCGGGGCCAGACGGTGGAGAGCCTGCGCCTCCGGCTTTTGAACACCTTTGACCAGGGAAAAATCCGGGTGATCCCCCGGGAGAACGAACAGGGAAACCGGTTGGCATTAAGGCGGGATATCGGCCTGCATTACCAAAAGGCTGAAGTGTTGGCGCCTGTGGGTTGATACCAATTCATCATCAAACATGCATTTTCCCCGTAGGGGCGAACCTTGTGTTCGCCCCTACAGTTCCACCACTTCCGGGGTGAGGGACTGGCCCATGAAGAGGCTGGCCAGTTGCTGGAACCTGGGGGTGAGGTCGGTGGTGAGGTAGCGGCGGCTGCCGCCCCGGTTGAGGCGGATCTCCATCTCCGGGTGTCTTTGCAGATAATCCGCCAGCTTGGCCGCGGTCACCTGGCCGGAGCAGATCAGCTCCAGGTTGTCCCCCATGAGGGCCCGGATCTGCTCCTTTAAAATGGAGTAATGGGTGCAGCCCAGGATCAGGGTGTCCACCCGGGCCGCTTTAAGGGGCGCCAGATAGCGCTTGAGGATCATGGCCGTGCCTTCCCATTCCTGCTCCCCGGATTCGATGAGGGGCACCAGCAAGGGGCAGGCCTGCTGCACCACTTCCACCTTGGGATCCAATTTCTTCAGCTCTAAATCAAAGGACAGCGAAGACACGGTGCCTTCGGTAGCCATGACACCGATGCGTTTGCCCGGGCTCCGGGCCAGGGCCTCTTCCACGGTGGGGATCACCACCCCCAAAACTCGCCGCTCCGGATAATGGACCGGCAGGTATATCTGTTGGATGGTGCGCAGGGCCTTGGCGGAGGCCGTGTGGCAGGCCAGGATGATGAGGCGGCAGCCCTGGCGGAACAGGTAATCCACCGCCTGGGCGGTGAAGCGGACCACCACTTTATCGGAGCGGGTGCCGTAGGGAATGCGGGCATTGTCCCCCAGGTAAAGATAATCATACTGGGGGAGGGCCTGTAAAAACTCCCGGAGCACCACCAGCCCGCCGAAACCCGAGTCAAAGACGCCGATCATTTTCCTCTCGGTGAGGGTAATTTGAGGGAGGGGGCCAGGGGCCGGTAAATAGTGAGCAGTGAACTGTAAGCAGTGAGCAGTGGAATCTAAACCAGAGCCTTTCCTGCTCGCTGCTCACTGCTTACTGCTTACTTTTTTCCTACCCCTCCCCCCACATTCTCTCTCCTTACTCCGACAGCCGCAGCAGCGTGCCCCGCTGCAACGCCGAGTTCAAGGTGTAATGCACTAAGGCGTAACAGAAAGCCAAATATATCACGGTTAGGGAAAAGCCGTAAAGCAAGGGATGGGGGTAGTTGAGGGGGAAGCCGTAAAAGTGGCGGAAATATTCCAAAAAATAGGTCAGCGGGATGATTTGGGCCACTTCCCGGACCCCCGGGGGCAGAACGCTCACTGGATAGTAGAGACCGCACAAAAGGAGCATCAGGTAAGAGAAGGCCCAGGCCGCGACCTCGGCCCGCTGCCCGAAGCGCAGCACCAGGGCCAGCACGGAAGCGCCGATGATGGCCGCATTCAGAAACATCCCGGCCATAAAAATAATCAAGCCTCCGGTCCCGGGCCGGCTCAGGTCCATATCAAAGAGCCACATGCTCAATAAGCCCATGACCACAAAGACCAGAAAGCCCCGGACCAGGCCCACCAGACCGGCGCCCACCAGGATATGGGTCAGCCGCACGGGGGCCATAAATTCGTGCTTCAGGCTCTTGGCCCAGACGGAATAAAGGAGGGCGTAAGAGAGGTCCAACTGCGCGATCTGGATGGTGTTCATGCTCACCGCGCCGATGAGGATAAAGGTCACGGTCTCCGCATCCAGTTTCAGAAATCGGGTCAGCAGCCCCACGGAGAAGATGGCCACCCCGGGCCAGAAGAGCATCTCGAAAACGGCGAAGACGTTGCGCCGGTTCACCAGGGCGCTGCGGACTGAGAAGGCCCAGATCTTATAAAAATCAGTGGGTAATCTCATGATAGATCTCAGCCAGGTCCACTTCTTTAAGCTGCACCTGGATTACCCGGCTCCGGGTTTGGGAGATTGCTTCCAGGATGGCGGCCAGGCGCTGCTCCACCCGGTCCACCCTCAAGTCCACCCGGTTATCCTGTATATGAAAGGCCAACACTCCCGGCAGACCGCCATAATCCAGGGTCCCGGGGCCATCCTGGAAGAACAGGCTCAGGCGGTCCCCCAGCCCCAGGCGCTCCTGGAGTTCCGGAATGGCGCCCCGGGCCAGGATGCGCCCTTCCTTCAGAAAGGCCACCTCCCCGCACAACATCTCCGCCTCCCGCAGATTATGAGTGGTGAGTAGGATGGTCAAACCCGTCTCCCGGTTCAGCCGCAGAATTTCCTCCCGGCTATGTTGGGCCATCTCCGGGTCCAAGCCGGTGGTGGGCTCATCCAGAAAGAGGAGCTCCGGGGTGTTGATCAGGGCCTTGGCCAACGCCAGGCGCTGTTTGAGACCGGTGGACAGGCGCTCAAAAGTCACCCGCCGGTGGGGCTGAAGGTCAAATAAGTCCAGCAACTCCCCCACCTTGGCGGCCAGAGCCCGGCCCCCCAATCCGTAGATCCGGCCGTAGAACCTTAAGTTTTCCTCCACCGTCAGGCACCAGAGAAAGTGTGCGCCGCTGGCCGCCAGGTTGACCCGCTCCCGGAGACGGGCCGCGTCCTTCACCACGTCCAAACCTAGCACCCGGGCCTGGCCGGTATCCGGGCGGAGCAGAGTAGCCAGGATGGAAATAAAGGTGGTCTTGCCCGCGCCGTTTGGCCCTAAGATGCCAAAGATGGACCCGGATGCCACCTCGAGGTTCACTTCGTGGAGCACCTGCTTCCGGGGCCCGAAAACTCCGGTGCGAAAAGACTTGCTGATCCCTTGGGCGATAATCGCGGTGTGCATGGTGACGGGATTATAAAGGGTTGGGGTGAGGGGGGCGGCAGCAAAGGCCCCCTATTCATGAAATCAGGTACTAAGCCTTAAAATTGTGCAAAAAGCCATGGATCGAGCTCAGGCTCTCTTCCCAGGTGGGGCGGCGGGCGAAGTTGGCCTGCGCGGCCAGGCTCATCCGTAAAAGCAGGCCCCGATCCGTCAGGAGGTCTCCCAAGTGCCGGGCCAGGGCCGCGGTATCCCCCGGCTCCACCAGAAAGCCATCCAGACCGTGGGTGATAATCTCCTTGGCCCCCCCGGCGGAGGAGGCGATGGCCGGCAGTCCGAAGCCCATCCCTTCCAGGTAAACGATGCCGAACCCCTCGTAGGAAGAAGGCACGGCCAGCAGGTGGCTCCGGGCCAGGAGCGCGGCCAGGTCATTGCTGCCTAGGGTCCCCAGCAGGTCCACCCGGGGCGTCAAGCCCGCGTGCTCCACCTGGCGGCGGATGGCCTCCACATAAGGGGCATCCATGGTCAGGCTCCCCGCCACCGTCAACCGCCATCCGGCCCGGGGGAGGGCTGCCAGGGCCGTCAGCAGGGTGTGCAATTCCTTCCGGGGGATGAGATTAGCGATAAAGATAATTTCCAAAGGACCGGGGGCCAGAGTCCGGGCCGCGATCTGCTTCTGGGAAACGGACCGGGGTAGACGATCCCCGCCCGGAGGGGCCACCACCAGGGGCAGGCCGTTTCCCGCCAATTTTTCCACGTCCCCCTTGGTGGCCCGGCTGACGCAGATAAGGCCGTCCACCGCGTGGAGATAACGCCCCTCCACCCAGCGATACAGGCGTTTGGGCCATGGGGGGTGCGCTTCGCTGGCCCGCAGGTGGTGGACGATGGCGATAATGGGACACTTCAATTTCCGTCGCAACCACCGGTTGAGCCGGAAAAAGGAGGGATGAATAAGTTCATCCTGAAGCAGCACCTCGCAATCCAACCCCTCCAGACGCTGTCTGAACGCGGGGGAAAAATTGTCCAGGAGGCCCCGGCCATAGGGGGGCCAGGGCAGAGACACAACCTCCACCCGGTCGCCCCGGCTCCGGAGATGCTTCACCAGCAGGCGGTCATACAGAAAACCCCCGGAAATGGTCTCCAGGCTGCCGTAAATGATAAGGCCGATCTTCACTAAAATTCCTCGCGGTATGAGGCCCAGGCGATGTCGGTTTCCCAGATTTTGACGCGGATGGCTTGCAAATTAGGAGCGTTCAGGCGCTGCCGCAGCATCCCGCAAATGATGCGGGCGAAATGCTCGATGCTGGGGTTCAGCCCCGCGAATTCCGCCAACTCGTTCAGGGTCCGGTCCCGGAAGTAGCCTACTATCTCGTCCAGATGGAAGTCAATGTCCACGATGTCCACCAGGTAGCCGTGTCCATCCAGGGCGGCGCCCTGGAGCTGGACCTCCACCCGGTAAGGGTGGGAATGCAGCAAATTTTCCGGTCCCCAGTCCCCGCCGAAGAGGAAATGCTGGGCTACAAAACTTCTTTCCACCGCCACGGTGTACATGAGGGATTCCTTATGTTTCTAACAAAATTTTTTAAGTATAGCTGCGAAAGGCTTTAAGGGACAGTGCTGAGAGATAGCTGTCAGCGATCAGCTTTCAGCTTTCAGCTTTCAGCTTTCAAAGACAGCAAAATGCCTTCAATTCTATTTAAGCTGACAGCTGTAGCCTGACCCTTCCCCCCACCCCGTTCAATAAGTCAAGATCACCTGCAGGGCCTCTGCGGGGTTCTGATCCAGCAATTCATAAGCCTGGGCCGCCTGGGTTAGAGGGAAGCGGTGAGTGATTAGGGGAGTAGGGTCAATTTCTTCGAGCATCCGCCAGGCCAGGAGATAACGCCGGAATTTGCTCCAGCGCCCGCTCAGTTCCGGAGCCACGGTGCTTACCTGGCTGCTGATCAGGCGCATGCGGCTGCGGTGGAACCTGCCGCCCAGGTTAAGGTCCGCTTTTTTCAGGCCGTACCAGGAGCCGATAACCACCCGGCCGTGGAAGCCGGTGGCGGCGATGGCCTGCTCCAGGGCTTGAGGGTTGCCGGAGACCTCGTAGCACAGGTCCGCGCCCCGGTAGAAACCCTCGCTCAACCCGTCCAGCAACTGCGTCAGGGCCCCGGGGGACGTGGGGTCAAGGCTGAGATGCGCGCCCCCTGCGGTGGATAAATCCCGACGGCTGGCGTGGAGGTCCAGGGTCACCAGGCTGGCCAAGGGCAGCCTGGCCAGCAGCCCGGTGAGGAGCAACCCCACCACCCCCTGGCCGAAAACCGCGACCTGCTCCCCCAGTTGGGGCCGGCCGTCCATCACCAAGGTGACCGCGGTCTCCATGTTGGGGAAAAAAACCGCGGCATCAGGAGTCAGTTGGGGCGGCGGTAGGAGCAGCTCTTCCAGGTTGGCCAGGAAATGGCTCTCGTGGGGGTGGAACGCGAAAACCAGCCGGCCCCGCCATTCCTCCGGGACACCCTCCCCCAGAGCCAGGACCCGGCCAATAGCGGAGTAGCCGTACTTCAGGGGAAAGTCGAAGCGCCCGGCCAGCGCGGGGATGGTTTCATCCACGGCCAGGTCGCCGGGAGCCTGGCCCCGGTAGATCAGCAATTCGGTCCCCGGGCTGATGGCGGAAATCAGGGTCTGCACCAGCACCTGGCCCGGGCCGGGAGGGGCCAGGGGCTCTTCCCGGACCTCCACCTTACGGGGCCCCATGAAAAAGAGGGATTGCCGGATCATGAACTTTCCCAGTGGGGTTCGCCCCGGAGCACCAAATCTTCCCCCAGGCGCTGGTAGCTGACTTGGCGCAGCCGGGGGAAGCAGTTCACCTGGCTCTGGCCCAGATAATCCATGACCCTTAAACCTCCCACTAGCATGGGGGCGATGGTCAGGACCACCTGGTCCACCAGCCGGGCGGCCAGGAAACTGGTGATGATCTGGGCGCCGCCTTCCACCATCAGGCTGTTGAGGCCCATTTCTCCCAGGTGGCGTAGCAGGGCCGCCAGGTCCACCCAGCCGTTGACCGCCGCGGGGAGGCGCAGCACCCGGGCGCCGATCTTCTCCAGGGCCGCCTGCCGTTCCGGGTCCGCATCGGCGTTGGTGGCGATCCAGGGCGCCCGACAATTCCTAAGCAGGTTGGCATAAGGGGGAAACCGCAGGCGGCTGTCCACCACGATGGGCTGGGGGTCTTTCCCCTCCACCAGCCGCACGTTGAGGCGGGGGTTGTCCGCCAGCAGGGTGCCGATGCCCACCAGGATGGCGTCGTGCGCGGCCCGGAGGCCGTGGGTGAGGGCCATGGACTGGGAACCACTGAGGGCCAGGGGGCGGCCGGACCGGGCGGCGATGCTGCCGTCCAGGCTCTGGGCGTAGCTGAGGGTGACAAAGGGGCGGCCCAGACGCTGCCGGTGCGCGGCGGCTTCACCCAATGGAGTGTTGATCTGTTCCATGATCCCCAGCTTTAGGGGCTGATAGCAGGGGGAACCATTGGGCAGCTCATCCAACACCAGGAGGTGCTTCATCCGCCGGGCCTTGGTGCGCAAGTAACCGGCGTCTTCCGGGCAGACCCCGGTTTGCAAAGGGATGTGGGCGCTTACCTCGATGCCCAGTTCCTGGAGACTGTCCAGTTTGTGGGGATTATTGGTAAGGAGCTTGATGGAGCGGACCCCCAAATCCTTCAAGATCTGGGCGGCCACCGTGTAGTCCCGCTCATCCGCCTGATGCCCCAGGAGCAGGTTGGCGTCCACGGTGTCATAGCCCTGGTCCTGGAGATTATAGGCCGTCAGCTTATCCAGCAACCCGATGCCCCGGCCCTCCTGGCGAAGATAGATAAGCACGCCGGAGCCCGCGTCGGCAATGAGCTTTAAGGCCGCCTGCAACTGCGCCCCGCAATCGCAACGCCGGGAACCCAGCACGTCCCCGGTGAAACACTCGGAGTGGACCCGCACCAGGACGTCCTCTTTACCGGCCACCTCTCCCTTGATCAGGGCCAGGTGCTCTTTGTCATCCCGGTCGCCGGCGTAGAAAAAAAGCTGAAATTCACTTTCCGCGCTGGGAATACGGGCCGAGGCGGCGCTGGTCAGCGTGCATTCATCAGGAGGCATGAGCGGGGCTCCTTGGCCCTAAAGCGGATAAGGGAATTTGGCGCTGGTGGATTAAAAAGCGGCTCCATGAGGCACAAGCCAAATTATCCCGGATCGTTGTCAACCGCTGTATTCATAAAAATAAGGCACTTGCGGGGCGTGTCAAGAAGCCGGGCGGCGTAGGGTTGGCGAGTGGCCCATGGTCAGGTGGGGCGGGCCTCCGTGCCCGCTGCACCTTCCGGTCCAAGATAGAAATTCATAATTCCGGCTACCGCGGGTCCCCCTATAAGTGGTGCGTGAAACGCACCCTACGGGAAAACCGTAGAAAATGCAGGGTGCGTTTCCCGCACCAATAAAGTCTTTGAACCTGGAACCTGGAACCTGGAACTTTTCGAAGGTTGGTTTGGAGGGTGGGACTACTAAGAAACGAGGATCAATACCCCACCGGCAACCGATAGAGGATATCCGCCAGTTCTTCGGCGCTGGCCAGGGGCTGGTCCGTGTCCCCGTGGAGCTTCAGGCACTCCAGCCAGAGGCCGGGAATGGTCTGCTCGGCCCGCTCCCAATTAATTTGCAGGGGGAACAGGGGGTCTTGTTGAGTGGCGGCTTCCCAGGAGTCAAAGCTGGCGACGCGCGGGTCCAGGCCCTGGGCCCGCTCGAACGCGCTGCCGGCGATGTCCTGGTTGAAACCGGTGCTCCAGAAAAAGTCGATCAGCGTTGGCACCGCTTCCACCAGGGGCACGCCTTCCAGCATCTCCGGGCGGTAGCGCAGGCAGACCCTTTGGGAGCCGTAATGGCCGGGCTCTCCCCGGACGTTGGGGAGATTGGTGTGGTATAAGGGGTCCCCCAGGGAGGTAAGGGGGCTCACCCGATAAAACATCTTCATTTCCTGGAGATCGCCCCGGTAAAAGCTGAGAAGATAAAGGATGTAGGGGAAGGCCAGGCGGTAGGTGCGATAGTCGTCCGCGCCCTTTTTCCCCCAACTCCCCCGGAGGCTGCGGCATTGGGGGAGGTGCTCCACCACCAGGAAGAGCAGGTCTTTCCTGGCCGCCAACCACCTGGTGCCCGGGGGCAGGACCGGCAGCGGCGCCGGCATCACCCCGGTCACATAGCGCAGCAGGGAGTCGATGGGGGCCCGCCGGGCCACCCGGGCACCCTGATCGCCGCTTTCCTCCAGGAGTTGAGCCTCCTGGCCCGTAAAGATAATCTTCTCGCTAATTTCAGCCGCTCCACATTTCCCCCCCTCACCCCAGCCCTCTCCCCCCCAGGGGGGAGAGGGAGAAAATCCTTTCAAGAACAATGCGGGTGGTTCTTCCCTTTTTCCCTCTCCCCCCTGGGGGAGAGGGTAGGGTGAGGGGGAAAGCTTACGCCGGCACAGGCTGGAAAGCCTCTGCTACCAGTCAAACATGGCGGGCAGCGCCCGCCCCACAAGAAATATGCGGGTTGGGAGGGGGATGTGGGGGAATGCAAAAGCCTCGGGTCCCTGGCCCCTCCCCCTACAAAATCTTCACCCCTCCGCCTCCTCCCGCCGCGCGGCCCAGGACCAGACCCGCTCCGGGATGAAACGCCGGGAGGAGCACTGGTTCAGGGCCAGGCGTTCCATCTGCCGCAGCACTTCCATCTGGTGGGGCGGCAGGAAGTCGTCGATGACCGCCCGGAAATCGTCCAGCTTCACCTTCTCCCGGCCCTGGATGCGGGCCAGGCGGTAGGCCCGGAAAACGATCTCCTCCAGGTCCCCGCCGGTGATCACCTCAGGGTGGCGCGCCTCCAGGTGGCGCACTACCTCGGGAAAATCCTGGGGGTCGCAGGGAATGTTGCTGCGCCGGGCCACCACCTCCAGGATGTGGACCTTCTCCGTGAAATCCGGCATGAAGAAGGGAATGCGCTCAGAGGAGCGCCCGGAGCGGAGATCCGCCTTATCCAGGCGGTCCGGGCGGTTGGTGATCCTGATCCACAGGACTTTACCCTGGATGGCGGGGTCCCCCACGAACTCGAAGCGCATCTGGCGCAGGCGGTTGCTCACCCCGGTATCCCCGGAGTATTCGTCCCGGCCGTGTTCGCTCTGGTCGGCCTCGTCCTCCACCACTACCACCGGAGTTAAGGAGCGCAGGGTCTGGAGGGCCTTGAAGAAATTGCGCTCCGATTCCCCCACCCACTTGGTGCGGGGGTTAAGGAGCTTGATGAAATTGAAGCCGCAATCCCGGGCCAGGGCCTCGGCCAGCGCGGTTTTACCCACGCCCGGCGGTCCCATCATGGTGATGCCCCGTGGCACCAGTTTGTCTTCCCCGGCCTGGATGGCCTTGACGATCTGGGCGAAATAATCTTTGATGGGGTCCAGCCCGCCGATATCCGCGAGGCCGTAGCGGGGTTCGATGACTTCGATGAGACCCACCAGCTCCTGGCGCAGCAATTCCTTCTTTTTGCGGCGTACCAGGTCCATGGTTAAGGGTTGTCGGCGTCCCTGGCGCAGGAGTTGGCCCACCACGCGCAGGCTCAGGCCCGCGGCCAGGTTGGCCAGCTCTTTGGCGGTCAGGGCCAGATTATATTTGCCCCGGGCCAGGAGATGCTCGATGAACGCGACCCGGTCCTCCAGCTCCGGAGCCGGGACGTCGATGATCTGGGCCCCGTAGCGGCTCAGCAGCAGCATGGGATTTAAATCCGCCAGATTGCCGGTGGTGAGCACCACCACGTGCCCGGCATCGATGAGGTCCCGGTGGCGGGCCCATCGCAGCAGAGTCACCAGGGAGGCCCGGTCCGGCTCGGTCATGGACCCCAACTCCAGGGCCGGGACAATGGTTTCGGCGTACTCCAGGATGAAGGCCAGGGGCTTGGTGGGGCCCGGGAACTGACAGCAGGCGGTCATCACCCGCTCCGCCAGTTGCAGCACTTCCCGGGGACTTTGAGGTAACGGTTCGGGAGCGGGCCGCTGACCCAGGGCTTTCAGGGCCCGGGCCCGGACCCGGGAGACGTCTTCTTCTTCGTCGTCTTCCGCCTGGGGCGGCGCCAGGGCCTGGCGGAAGAGTTGTTCACCCTGGGCGTCTCCGAATTCCAGGCCTAGACCTAAATTGTAAAACACTACATGGCGCTCCTCACCCAGCCAGTCCCCCAGAAAGGAGCGGCAAGGCAGGTAATCGCCGTTCACCCGGACGTAATCGAACACCTGGCCATGGAGAATGAACAATGCCGACTCCCCGGCCTGGAGATGTTCCTCTAATTCCTGGGCCCACTCCGGCAATTTAATCTCGGGCCCCATATTTATACCTCACTCGTGTCCCGGGGGGCCATTAACAGCCCCCCAACTCTTGGCAACCCGCAGGGCGATGCTGCCTTTCCTATCCAGGGTCATTCTTCATAGATTATGGGGTAAATATTTGGGGAGGCATCCGGATAGCGGATTTTAAGTCCCCCTTTTTTAAAGGGGGATTTAGGGGGATTTTCAACGGGTTGCTTAAAATCCCCCCTGACCCCCCTTTAGAAAAGGGGGGAAATACCTCCCATTTCCTCGGCCATCCCCATTAAATGTAAATCATCCAAATTATGAAGCCCCCACTAGAGCAACGCCTGAATCATCTTGACGAACTCTTCTTTTTTGCGGGTCCCCAGGATCTTATGGGCGATATTCCCCTGTTTGTCGATAATGAAGGTGGTGGGCACCACCTCAACATTCCCGTAGTCCTTGCTCACCTTGTCGTTGCCCGCCAGCACCGGGTAGGTCAACCCGATTTGCTTGACCAGAAAGCGGAGCTGCACGGGATCGGAACTGAGGCCGATTCCCAGGACTTGCAGGCCCTTACCCTGCATTTCCTTGTAGATGTTGTTCAAATCCGGCATCTCTTCCCGGCAGGGCATGCAGAAAAAGGTGAAGAAGTTGATCATCACCACCTTGCCCTTATACTGGCTCAGACTGTAATTCTTGCCCTGGAGGATGTCCGGCAGAGAAAAGTCGGGCGCGGCTTTGTTGGCGGCCAAAGAGCCCGCGGCAAAAGCCAAAATGCAGGCCACCAGAACCAGCCCCTGAAAAATATGGCGGAAACCGCGCTTGAATTTGCTAGGCATTATAGATCTCCTTACCGATTTAAAGTAAAAGCTGCTTCAAATTTATTCATCGAATATATCAAATTCCAGCCCCCGCAACAATTTGATTTCCTTCCCAGGAAATTTGCTAACCCTTCAAGGTGATTATCTGACTTGACATTGCCCCAAAATTCCCTATGTATATAAGTCTTAATAATCGGTAACAATCCTCACCCAGCCGGGGGCCGGCCAGCCGCGGCATCGGTGCGCCCAGGAGACAATCATGAAGGTTTTAGGCATCTGGGGCAGCCCCCGCCGGGGCGGCAACTCGGAAGTCCTGCTGGACGCCTTCCTCCAGGGCGCGGCCCAGGGGGGCGCAGTGGTGGAGAAGGTCTCCCTCCGGGAACTTAAGATTTCCCCATGCATGGAAATTTATCACTGTTTCAAAGACGGCACCTGCCCCATTAAAGACGACATGCTCCCTCTTTACGACAAACTCCTGGAGGCCGACGTGGTAGCCCTGGCCTCCCCCATTTTTTTCTACAGCGTTTCCGCCCAGGCCAAGGCCATGATCGACCGCACCCAGGCCCTGTGGTCCCGGCGCTACGTCCTGAAACAGGACTTTCCCGGAGGCGACCGCCAGGGCGTGCTCCTGTGCGCCGGGGCCACCAAGGGCCGCCTGGTCTTCGTGGGCGCCCGCCTGGTGGCCAAATACTTTTTCGACGCCATCAACGTCCGCTACGCCGCGGAAATCCTGGTGCGAGGGGTGGACGAAAAAGGCGCGATTCTCAGCCGAACCGAAGAACTAACCGCCGCCACTGCCCTGGGCCAACGCCTGGCCCAAGGCGAGGTCTTGTCCGCCATCAAAATGGACCCTTTGGCGGTTTGAAGAAGATTTGTGGGGGGAGGGCCGAGGATAGTAATCAGTTATCAGTAGTCAGAAAAGACAACTGATCACTGATTACTGATTACTGAAAATCCGGCCCCCTCTCCCACCACCAACTCAACTCAAGGAGGACCCAATGGCGATCACAGTGGGGATGAAGAATGAAACGCGGTTAAAGACCGGTCCGGAGCATTCGGCTCAGAAGTTTTTCCATGGGGTCCCCGATGTCTTCGGCACCCCGTTCTTGGGGGGGCTGTTCGAGGGGACCAGTGCAGGTCTGATGGCTCCCCATCTGGGCCCCGGGGAGCAGTCCGTGGGCATCTCCATGAATCTGAAGCACACGGCTCCCACGCCTCTGGGGATGGAGGTCCGGGCGGTCACCGAAGTCACCCAGGTGGAGGGACGGAAGGTCACCTTCAAGGTCGAGGGTTTTGACGAAAAGGAAAAGATTGGCGAGGCGGTGCACGAGCGGTTTATAATTAATGCAGAGAAATTCAATCAGCGGGTGGAGGCGAAAAAGAGCTGAGCAAGCCGGCGGCTTCCCTTGATTTTCCTTACGACTTGGTGTCCCTGGGCCAGTTTGAGACGGGCTGGGGCTGGGAGGCCCAAATCCGCCAATACGCCCGGAAGAAATACCGCCAGGACCTGGAGGGCCTGCGCTCTCTGGACCCCGGCCTGCTGGCCCGTCTCCTGGGGGGAGAGGTCCTGGAGGGCCGCCCCTACGCCAGCATTAAGTGGGTTTTGCGTGTAAAGCCTTTCCGGCCCCTGGAGCTCTACCTCCTTTTTGATTATGACGGGGACCACGGCGCGGACCTGCGCGTCTTTTACGCCCGGAAGAGCCTGATCGTGCCCACCGAGGACGCGTACGTCTTTGCCTGGGATTACTTGGCCATCGTCGCCCGCTATGGCCGGGGCTCTTTCCCCCTGGAAGCAGCCGGACCGGGGAAGAAGTGGCTGCCTTTCCGAGACTTTGCCGCGGCCCTGTCCGGCCCCCTGGAAAACGTCTCCCTGGGGCCCCGGCGGGATTTGCTGCTGATGGCCTCCCCGGAGGTGGTGGAGGTGGCTGTAAGGCGTCTGGATTCCGGCGTTTATCAGGCCACCCCAGACGGTTGGGAGATCGTCTGGCCGCTGTTGGGGGACCTGCTCTACCGTCTCCAGGTGTCCTCCGGGGAGTTGCAGATAGCCTTTGACGACCACGGGGCCCGGAAGTATGCCCCGGAGCTGCTCATTAGCTTTGCCTGGCTCTACCTGAACGCCCTGCTGCGGGAGTGCCGCCAGGTGGACCCGGCGTTGCCCCGGCTGTCCCGGTATCTGTGAAAATTATGGAATGCGTCTACTGCCATCAGGCGAAAATCATCCTCCACCCCACTTGAGCGGGCGTGGAAACCCGCTGCCCGGGGTGCGGCCACATCTATTCGCCGGAAGAATTTAAAGAACTGCTGGCCCGGCGGGGCGGGGGCGAGGTTCCCAAACCCGTCTGCCCTGGGCCCGACTCCCGATAGTGCGGTTTTTCGTTTTGCGTTTTGCGTTTTTCGTAAAAAATGAGGATCATCAATCCCTTAAAGGAAATTTGATTTAACGGAGTTACATGAGTGCTGCACAATTAAAAGACCTGTCACGACTCAAGCAGCCTGGCCGGGCTCCTTCCGGCCAGGTGAAGGTCAGCTACGGGGTGCACCACCTGGACGCGGCCATTGCCGGCAAATCCGTGGGCGAGGTGCGCCAGGCCTTGAAAGAACCCCTGAACATCGACCCCCGGGCCCTGGCCCTGGTCAACGGCCGGGACGTGGCCGCGTCGTACGTCCTTAAAGCAGGGGATCAACTGGAATTCGTGCGCCTGGCCGGGGAGAAGGGGTCGGTTTTCAGTTTTTAGTTTTCAGTTTTCAGTAAAAAAGAATCAATTAATTCATCGGGTTGTAAAGTTAGGATAGAGATTTAAGGTCTCCACCTCTTCCAGACATAATCCCATTTCCCTGGCCTAATCCAAATCGTCCCCACTTGCATCTCCCCCGGCCTGTCCTTAATTTAAAACCAACACCCCCCCTTCTCTTCATTCTGAAATCGCGGCCAAGGGGATCAACCTCAACCTCAGCTTTGATGAGGCGGGCAACCGCTTTGCGCTTAAGCTCAGTAAAGAGGATCAGGAACTCGGCGCCTACCTGGACAAGAAAGACGCGGACGCTTGCATGGATGGGAACAAATGTGTTAACCTAGCAGTACAGGTGGCCCAGATCCTGGCGGAATTAGAGGATCGCTTGTCCCCTCGCAAGCCGGGGTAAGCCGGGGTTAGGCCCCTGGAAACAGGCTGATAAAATTGCCACCGCCCTTTCTCAGGCGGTCCTGGAGGTGTAATCCGTGGCCCGGGTTACTATTGAAGACTGTTTGCGGCAGGTGCCCACCCGGTTCGGCCTGGTGCACCTGGCGGCCAAGCGGGTGCGCCAGTTTTACCGGGGCGCGCCGGTCATGGTCAAAGGCGACAACAAGGAGATTGTCATGGCCCTGCGGGAGATTGCCGCAGGCAGGATTGTACCCGCGGGTCCCCTGCCGGGCCTCCCTGAAAAACTGGAGGAATAAGAGACTTCCCCAACCAGCATTTAGGGGACCTTCCAACTCTTAAGGAGAATTCTGCCAATTTGCCCCAAAGGGGAGGGCGGGTCCTGCGCCCCTGGCTTTCCAGCCGGTGGCGGCCCCTGGCCACTTCCCTTAAAAAAAGAACTTTCCAACAGCCCTAATAAGTCTCCGGGAGAGAGATGCCGGCCAACCTTCCGCCCCAGTATTTTGAGGTGGAAAAACGCTATCGGGAGGCCCGGTCTGCCAGCGAAAAGCTCCGTTATCTGGAGGAGATGCTGGCCATCATGCCCAAGCATAAGGGCACTGATAAGCTCAAGGCGGACTTAAGGCGGCGCATCTCCCAACTTAAAGACCAGGGCCGGGGCCGCCAAGGTCCTGGCCGCCGCACCCCCGCCTTTCTGGTGGACAAGGAGGGGGTGGGCCAGGTGGCCCTCATCGGTCCTCCCAACACCGGCAAGTCCTCCCTCCTGGCCGCGCTCACCAAAGCCCAACCTCTGATTGCCGATTTTCCTTACAGCACCCGGACCCCCCTGGCGGGAATGATGCGCTTTGAAAACGTCCAGGTCCAGCTCCTGGATACCCCGCCCCTGGGGGACGACTATCTCGACCCCTGGTTTCCGGACCTCCTGCGCCGGGCCGACGCCTGGGCCCTGATCCTGGCCCCGCCCGCGGACCCCCTGGAGCAACTCCAGGCAATAGAAAAGATTCTGGCTTCTTTCCAGTTGGCTCCCAGGAAGAAGGAAGCGGCTCCCGGGGCCGCCGGTCTCAACACCAAGCCCAGTTTGATTATTTTTCACCAAAGCGACCAGCTCCCCGATCCCGAGGAGCTGGAGTTTTATCTGGAAGTTCTGCGGGAAAATCTGCACGCCTTGCCGGCCTCCGCCCGGGAGAACCGGGGGCTTTCGCCCTTGCGGGCCGCGCTCTTTCAGCTCCTGGACCTGGTCCGGGTCTATACCCGGGCCCCGGGCAAGGCCGCCAATTTCACGGCTCCCTTTGTCATCCCCGCGGGCACCACCGTTTTTGAGTTGGCCCAGCGGATTCATCAGGATATTGCCCGGAAATTCAAGTTCGCCCGGGTCTGGGGGCGGGAGACCTTTGAGGGCCAACGGGTGCAGCGGGATTATGTGCTCCAGGAAGGGGACGTGGTGGAACTGCATCTTTAAAACGGTTTTCAGTTTTCAGTTTTCGGTTTTCGGTTAAAAATTGAAAAAATCATACTAACTTAAGACCTCTGCAAAAGGGGCTTTTTCTGTCATTCTCATAATGTATCCCTACCCCGGCAGCACTCCGGCTCCGGCCCCGGCCCAACAGAGAACCGGCATCGCCTCTTCCCAATCCGGGTCCGGCCCCCAAATTTCCAGGGTCCAATTCCAGAGGGGGGAAAGGGGCCAGTTGGGCGCCAGGAATTTTTCCACAAAATCCTGAAGTTTCTGGGATACGGCCGGCAATTCTTGGGAGTCTGCCGCGCTGGTGAGAGCCGCGGACAACAGCTCCCTGAATTTAGCCAGGTGTTCCCCCAGCTTGGCGTCATCCATTACCCTGGCCCACTCCTCTTCGCTCCGGCACCCCGGCAGAGGCGCTTGCACGGCACGCAGGCCGGTCCACTGCGGCCATCCCCTCAAAGTGAGGAAGATGGGGCGGGCCGTGCGGCCCAGGAGCAGAGGAGTCCAATGGTCCTGTAAATAAGGCGTCATGATCCGCTGCCAGAGATGGTAGCGCAGCTTTGCCAGCTCCGGGTCCACCATTTCGCCGATCCCCGGTACCGGCCCCAATTGCGGCCGTTCTTCCCAGGGCTCCGGCGCCAGAATTTCCGCCAACCACTCCTGGCCCCGGTCCACACTGACCAGCCGGGCCTCCTGGTCCGCCATCATCTTCTCCAATTGCCAGGCCAGACGCCAGGCGTCCAGGGGAGACGGGGGCTCAGAGGCCGGGGCGGCTCCATACCGGCGGATGGCCTGAATCAGGTCCTCCTCCCGTTCTTCCTGGGCCTGCCGGTACTCCTTAAATGCTTGCCATTGGTGTAACTCCCCCGGTTGGAAACCCTTGAGATCCCGGACCGAAACTTCCGCTTCCGGCGGCAGGGGCAGGCCCTGGTAAGGCAACTTGCCGGGCCAGCCCGGCGCCACCCCCACTTTTAGATCGGGGAAATAAAGAGGAAGGGTCCAAAATTCCTCCCGCCACGGCAAGATCACCGGAAATGCGACAATCTGCCACTCTGCCGCCATAACGGCCTCCTGATGATTCGAGTGAGAGAGAGGGCCGGGGGCTCCACCCCGTCTCCCCCGAAAAGTTCAAAGTTCAAGGTTCAAAGTTCAAAGTTCAAAGTTTGGCCCGTAAGACTCCCGGGAGCTTTTTCATATTTACAGATGAGCCGAAGGCCCGTTGATGACTGCTCCGGTTATTAATATCCCAGGAAAATTAGAGATACAAGGGGATAGACCACATAGTCGCCAATGAGCCTCGGCCCACCCATAAATTATGAAAAGCTTTCGGGTGTCGCGGTCTAAACTTTGAACCTTGAACCTTGAACTTTGAACTTTTCGAAGAACGGCCTTCCCAAAGAGTCGTCAGCCCAATTATGCTTGACATCTCCGGGGAAGCAGCCATAATTTAAGGTGCGTGGGGATGTAGCTCAGCCGGAAGAGCGCCTGCTTCGCATGCAGGAGGTCAGGGGTTCAAATCCCCTCATCTCCACCAAGGATTTCAATAAGTTAATCTTGGGAGCCGCTTTCACTGCTCATTTGCATGAGCGGATTTGTGAGCGGTTTCTTATTTTGGAGGGTTCGAGCAGCCCTTTTCAGGCCCTCATCCGGACGGCGGCGCAAATATTTTTCCGTGGTGGCCAGGGACTTGTGACGCAGGTAGAAGGAGATGGTGCGCAGGTCCTCTCCGTGATTCATCAACCAGTCCGCGCCCATGTGCCGAATGGCGTGAAAGCCGAAGATCCTCACCCCGGCTCGGCGGCAAATACCCTGGATCAGCCGGCGGCGCTGAGTGAAGGATTTCTCGGTCTTTGGGTTAATAAAGACTTATTCAGGATGGCGCCCAGGCCGCCGGCGGAGTCCCCACAAGGTATCCTTGAGCTCCGGCGGCATGCTCAGCCCCCGAGGCCTCCGGCAAACCCCTTGCCACCAAAGGTTTCGGCGGTCAGGAGTTCTTCAAGCTGCAGCCGGCCAAAAACGTTACCCTGCCCAAATGGGCGAGCAGTGTGCTGAGCCGGTTGTCCATTCCCGCCTCAACGGTTCATCCGTTAGTCCGCACCCTGCGGTTGAAAAAGGAAAAATCAGTCCTTACCTTACTTGTGGAGGGAAAAATCTGAGCAAAACGGCGCTGGGATTGATAGTTATTATCTTGATGGCCGGGTGTGCCAAATTTCACCCGCAATCGCTATCGCCGGTGAAAACCGCCACTGCCCTGGAAAGCCGCAAGCTGGATGACCTAAGGCTTAAAGAATTTTTGGAAAATAACCTCAACCGGGGAGCTTACCTCCTGGCCCCCCCGTTCCTGGGATTTTCCCATGCTTACCCTGGCGGCGCTGTATTATCACCCCGTCTGGATGTGGCCCGGGCCAGATGGCAGGTGGCTGAAGCCAGTATAATCACCGCCGCCGGGCAGCGCCCCAACCCGATTGCCAGGTTTACCCCTGAATATGTCACCCACCCTTGGCCATTGTCGTGCTCGGGGAAATAGCGACTTCAACCATCCTGAATCTTCTGGTGCTGCCACTTTTGCCCTTTGATTTGGCCGGGTTGAGACTCGCGACCAGGAAATTTCGGCTTAAAGCGGTCTCTCGCATATTCTTTGGATAGGGCATCTGCGGCAGATAAACCAATCCTAATGAGGTAAGCGCCATGCTGATTAATACAACCCCGAAAAGTCAAAAGGAACAACTCCTGGAAGTTTCCGTTTTCTTGTTTCTGATTGTTCCCTCCATGGTCCTTTCCTTCTTCGTAATCCGCCAGGGAAGCCTGGGCTTTGTGTTTACGGCATTTTCGGTCATTCTGCGGGACCTGGCCCTGGTCAGCCTGATTCTATTTTTTATCTGGCGCAATGGCGAGCCTTTGGAGCAGTTGGGCTGGAACTTCAAGAACGGCTGGAAAGATGTTGCCCTGGGAATCGCCTTGTTCCTGCCCATGTTCTTTGCAGCCGGCTTACTTGACCACGCGCTGCAAGCCGCGGGGCTATCCGCCCCGGCGACGCCGATGCCTTCGTTCCTGGAGGCCAGGGGCCGGGCGGAATTGCTGCTGGCCTTCTTTCTGGTCGTATTGGTGGCGATCGTGGAAGAAACCATCTTTCGCGGCTACTTGCTGCTGCGCTTCCGGGGCGTTAACTTAAGTCCCCCTTGGGCGGCAGCGTTATCGGGCGTGATCTTTTCTCTCGGGCACGGCTATGAAGGAACCTCCGGGGTGGTCACGGTGGGGACCATGGGATTGGTGTTCGCAGTCATATACCTTTGGCGGAAAAGCCTGGTGGCGCCCATGGTGATGCACTTCCTCCAGGACTTCACCGGGATTGTGCTGGCACCCTTGTTGGGGCTCAAATAAGGCGTTTGGTTCTATGAATGCCAGCATGATGAAAGGCACCATTTTTAGGGAAATGATTTTAAAGGTAAACGACAATACGTAAGGGTGAGGGATTTAAGGTGGGGGAGCATGTTCCGATGCGCTTAATAACAAACCCAACAGGCCGTAGCTATGAGGGAAAGAAAGCAAGAAAAGATAAAAAATAAGACCCTGAAGGAGCCTACAGCCCCCGCTGTCCCGGAGGCGGGGTTGTCGACGCCGGAAGCGCAGGAACGTCTCAAGCAGTACGGTTTTAATGAAATTGCCGAAAAGAAAAGCCATCCCATCCTGAAGTTCCTGGGGTTCTTCTGGGGGCCCATCCCCGTGATGATCGAGGTCGCGGCAGTTATCGCCGCGGTTATTCATCGCTGGGATGACTTTTATATTATCCTGGCCATGCTCCTGCTCAACGCCGGCGTCGGCTTCTGGCAGAGGCAAAAAGCGGACCATGCCATTGACTTGCTGAAACAAAAACTGGCTCTGAGCGCCAGAGTGCGGCGAGACGGTCAATGGCTGGAAGTGGCCGCCCGGGAACTGGTGCCGGGCGATCTGGTCCGGGTGCGCCTGGGGGATATCGTCCCTGCCGACCTGCAATTGTTATCCGGCGATTACCTGCTCATCGACCAATCCACGTTGACCGGCGAATCGCTCCCCGTGGAAAAGCCCCCGGGAGAGGTGGCCTATTCCGGCTCCATTGTGCGCCAGGGAGAAATGGACGCCCTGGTGATCAATACCGGCATGAATACCTATTTTGGCCAAACCGCTAAGCTGGTGGATGAGGCCCGTACCAAGAGCCACTTTCAAAAGGCCCTCCTCAAGATCGGCGATTACTTGATGCTCGTGGGTCTGGGCATGGTGCTGATCATTTTTTTAGTGTCCCTGTACCGGCACCAGAATATTTTGCACACCTTACAGTATGCCCTGGTCTTGATCGTGGCGGCGGTGCCTGCGACCCTGCCGGCGGTACTGTCGGTCACCCTGGCGGTGGGCGCCGGGGTCCTGGCCGCCCGGGGGGCCATCGCTCGCAAGATGGCGGTCATCGACGAACTGGCGGGCATGGATGTCTTGTGCTGCGATAAGACCGGCACCATCACCCAGAATGCCCTCACTGTCGGGGAGGTGAAACCCTTCGGCGGTTTCAGCGAACCGGACGTGCTGCGGTTCGGGACATTGGCCTCAAGGAAAGAAGACAACGACTCCATAGATGTGGCGATCATCAAAAAAGACCAGGAAATGGCCGCGGCCGGTTCCCCACAGGACTACTCAATCCAGGCATTCAAGCCTTTTGACCCCGTATCCAAGCGCACGGAAGCCTTGGTGGAGGCTAAAGACGGCCACTCCTTCCGGGTGACCAAGGGGGCGCCGCAAGTAATCCTGGCCCTGCTGGAAGAGAGTGCCCCCGTCGCCAAGGAAGTCGACCGGCTGGTGGAGGAATGTGCCACCAAGGGATATCGCGCTCTGGGGGTGGCCAGAGCGGATACCCGGGGGCCCTGGCAATACGTGGGTCTTATCGCCCTCTATGATCCCCCGTGGGAAGATTCGGCGGCTACCATCAAAACCGCCCAGGACTTGGGCGTCCAGGTAAAAATGGTCACGGGCGACCATGTGGCTATTGCCCAGGAGATCGCCCGGGAGGTGCACCTGGGGACGAATATCCAACTGGTGGACGCCTTTTTGGACAAGCCCGACCGGATAGCCGAGCGCGTGGTGGAAGAAGCCGAGGGGTTCGCCCAGGTGTTTCCGGAGCATAAGTACCACATCGTAGAATTATTGCAGGCCAGAGGGCACATTGTGGGCATGACCGGTGACGGGGTCAACGACGCCCCGGCCTTAAAGAAAGCCGATGTGGGGATTGCCGTGGACGGCGCCACGGATGCGGCGAAATCCGCCGCTGCCATCGTCCTGACCCAACCGGGGCTCTCGGTGATCATCGACGCCATCCGGGAGGCCCGCAAAATCTTTCAGCGCATGAACAGTTACGCCATCTATCGTATCGGCGGCATCCTGCGAGTGCTGTTTTTCATCACCCTGTCCCTGGTGATTTTCAATTTTTACGCGGTGACCGCCATTATGGTCATTTTGCAGGTGCTCCTGAACGACATCCCCATCCTCTCCATTGCTTATGATAATGTCCGGCCTGACAACGATCCGGTAAGATGGGACATGCGGGTAGTGATGAGTGTCGCCACTTATTTGGGCCTCATGGGAGTGATCTTTTCTTTCGTACTGTTCTATATCGGCCTGGAAATCCTCCACCTCGAACAGGGCTCCCTCCAGACCCTCAATTTCCTGAAATTCACCGTCTCCGGCTATTTATATATCTACATGGGCCGCACCCGGGGGATGTTCTGGTCCCTCAAACCCAGTGCCTTGATGGTCTGGTCCGGAGTTGTAAGTCGAGCTTTGGCCACCGCCATCGCCGTCTTCGGCTGGTGGGTACCTCCCATCAGTTGGCAACTCGCGGGGTTGGTGTGGGGCCTGGCGGTGCTGGAACTCCTGATCACCGATCCCTTGAAAGTGGTGCTTTACCGGATACTAAACCACACCGGAATAATATTCCATAGATGATCATAAATGATTAAATAAAATTTTTCGAAATCATTTACCGACCGCACGTCAAGGCATATTTATAGGGCTATAGCGATTGGCCTGTGAAGTTTAGAACAGGAGACCTTCCGCCATACCAGCAGAATTATGCCCGTTTTAAAAAAATGGTAAAATACCTGGAGAGCAACTACAAAAAGTTGATCAGGTGACATTGAATCTTATCACAGGAAGCTCATTTGATGCGCATTCTCGTGGTCGAAGACGAGAAAAAGGTTGCCGGCTTTATTAAGAAGGGGCTTGAGGAAGAGGGCCATGCCATAGATGTGGCATTTGATGGCAGTGAGGGCCTGTTGATGGCCCTGGAGGGGGTTCATGACCTGATAATCCTGGATATCAATCTCCCGAAGATGGATGGGCTGAGAGTTCTCCAGGAGTTTCGCAAAAACCAGGGTAAAACCCCCGTTCTGCTCCTCACCGTGCGGGCGGCCATCGAAGATAAGGTTCTCGGTTTGGATACCGGGGCGGACGACTACCTGACCAAGCCCTTTTCCTTTCAAGAACTCCTGGCCAGGATTAGAGCCCTGCTCAGACGGCGAGTGGAAGCAGCGCCGCCGCTGATCCAGGTGGCAGACCTCACCCTTGATCCCGCGCGGCGGATTGTATTCCGGGGAACTGAGAGGATAGACCTCTCCACCAAGGAGTTCGCCCTGCTTGACTACTTCATGCGGAACCCCGGGCGTGTGCTTACCAGAACCATGATCGCCGAACATGTCTGGGATTATGATTTCGATCCCATGAGTAATATCATTGACGTTTACGTTAACTACTTGAGAAAAAAGATCGACGCCGGTCGGGAGCCGAAATTGATCCATACGATGCGCGGCGTAGGTTACGTGATTCAAGAGGAGTAACCCATGCGCATCAGGTCCATCGGGACGCGGCTCACTTTCTGGTACGCCGGCATTCTCAGTGTAACCCTCCTGTTCTTGGGTAGCACAGCCTATGGTCTTTTAGCCTACAGTCTCTCCCATGACATTGACTCCGCTCTGGAGGCGGTGGCCAAAGTGTCGGCGGGGCAGGCCCGGGCTCAGGGCAGCGCCTTCTTCCCCCGGGACGTGGATGAGCTTTTTCGCCACTACCTCGGCTTCTCGCCGTTAAATCCTTCCTTGGAGTTGTTTGATACGCAGGGCCGGCCTGATCTGAACCGGCCCGGCTCCCCAGCCGGTAAGCTCCCCCTCAGCCCCAAAGCCCTCAAGGATGCTTTGCGAGGGGTATCCACCTTTGAGACCATACAGAGCCCAGGCCCATATCCCTTCCGGGTTCTGACTATGCCGGTAATTAAGGGGGGACGAGTGATCAATTTGGTTCAAGTAGGGATATCCCTGGAAAATGTCTTCAAAACACGACGTCGCTTTCTCTTGATTATGGGGGCTGTTCTGCCTCTCGGCCTGTTGTTGGCGACCGTGGGTGGATGGGTTTTTGCCAGGCGCGCCCTAAAACCTGTGGATAGAATGACGCAGGCGGCTCGCAGGATCAGTGGGGAGTACTTGGCGGGACGCCTCCAGGAGACGGGAACCGGCGATGAACTGGACCGGTTGGCGAAGACGCTTAACGACATGCTTGTCCGGCTGGATGACTCCTTTCGTCAGACCCGCCAGTTCAGCGCCGACGCGGCCCATGAACTGCAAACGCCCCTCACCATTCTGAAGGGCGAAATCGAAGTGGCCCTGCGCTCGCCCCGAAGTCCGGAGGAATACCGAGGGGTTCTCAATAGTAGCCTCGAGGAGATTGATAGAATCAGTTCTCTGGTGGAAGGTCTCCTGTTGTTGGCCCGGGCGGACCGGGGGGTATTACGGCTGGACCTGAAGCCCCTGGAGTTGCATGAACTCCTGGAAGAAGTCGGCGCCCAGATGCGGCTGCTGGCGGAGAACCAGGCGGTAAGCCTTGATTACGGGGCAATGGAGCCTGCTTCCATCCAGGGGGATCGGGAGCACTTTAAGAGGCTGCTGCTGAACCTGATCGACAACGCCATTAAGTACACCCCGGCGGGCGGCAGGGTCACGCTCTCCCTTCGCTGTGACGGCAAATTTGCCCATTTGGGAATCTCGGATACGGGGATGGGTCTGACCCAGGATGAGCAAAAGCAGATCTTCAACCGTTTTTACCGGGTTGCCGAAGCCAGGTCCCAGAGCGGTGGCGGGGCCGGTCTGGGGCTGAGCATCGCCCAATCCATTGCCGTGGCCCATGGGGGCAGGATTGAGGTGGAAAGCACCCCGGGCCAAGGCAGCACCTTCACGGTTTCCCTGCCCGCGGACTGCAAAACCGCAATTTCTGCTTCTTCCTAAATTTCCTCCTTTCCCCAAGTTTTTTTCAAAGATTAGAACTTCTTAATCCTCGATTAATCTTCCTTTAATCTTGCCTGGTTATTTGAATACCAGTTGTCGGGTTGCCGGTCACGAGCAGGAACGACTTAAAAACCCGTACAGCATCAAAGGAGGACAAAGATGCTCAGCAGCAGATGGAAACAACTTCTGGATACCAGATATTTCAAGGTAATGACTCTCACCACCATAGCCATTTCCTGCTTGACGATAGGCCTAATGGTATCGTCAAGCATGAACTGGGCGCGCCCCGCGGTGGCTCAAAATCAAATCGCCACACCTCAAGGGGCCATTGCCACACCCGCGTCCAGGCCCGGTTCTTTTTCTGAACTCGCAGAAAAGCTGAGCCCGACCGTGGTCAACATCAAGGTGGTAAAGGTTGAAAAGTTGGCCTTCAACCGGCCGGAAATGGAGATTCCCGATGGACCCTTCGGAGACCTTTTTAAGCGGTTTTTTCAGGAAATGCCCCAGGCTCCTGAGAGCCGCAGAACCCAGGGCGCGGGATCGGGGGTGATCATCAGTAAAGATGGCTACATCCTGACTAACAATCATGTGGTCGAAGGCGCCAAAGAGGTGACCGTCACCTTTGCCAATCAACAGGAGTACAAGGCCCGAGTGGTGGGACGCGATCCCAAAACGGATCTTGCGGTTTTGAAGGTTGAATCCAAAGAGTCTTTTCCCGCGGTCACCATGGGGGACTCCGATCAACTGCAAGTGGGCGATTGGGTGGTCGCCATCGGCAATCCTTTCGGTTTGAACAACACGGTGACCTCTGGAATCGTCAGCGCCAAAGGGCGGGTCATCGGGGCTGGACCTTACGATGACTTCATTCAGACTGACGCCTCTATCAACCCCGGGAACTCCGGCGGTCCCCTTATTAACATGAAAGGTGAGTTGGTGGGCATCAACACCGCCATCATACCTAATGGCCAAGGTATCGGCTTTGCCATTCCGGTGAATACGGCCAAGCCGCTGGTTCCCCAACTGATTTCCACGGGCGAAGTGACCCGGGGTTACCTGGGCGTCAACATCCAGTCCATCACCCCGGAACTGGCGAAGGCCTTTAAACTTCGGGATCGTAAGGGTGCGCTGGTGGCCGATGTCGTTTCCGGAGGCCCCGCTGACAAGGGGGGAATCAAACGCGGTGACGTCATCATCGCTTACAACGGCAAGGTGGTGGAGGATAGTCACCATTTGCCCGCCCTGGTCGCGGCCACCCCGGTGACTCAAGAGGCAACGGTGACCATTCTCCGCAATGGGCAAGAACAGAAACTCTCCATGAAAGTGGGGCAGCTCCCTGGAGATAAGACCGTATGTGAGAAGCCTGTGCATCCGACCGCTGGCAAGTGGGGCCTGCAGCTCGGGGACGTAAATCCCCAAATTGCGCAGCGGTTCCACCTCAAGGAGGAAAAAGGGGTGGTGGTCGCCGAAATAGAGCCGGGGAGCCGGGCGGCTGAGGCCGGTATGCAGCGGGGAGACCTCATTTTAGAGGTCAACCGCCAGCCAGTTGGCTCAGTTAAGGATGTCCTTGAGAATATTGACCGATCCAAGGATAAAGACCATCTATTGCTCCTGGTGCAAAGGGATAACGGCAAGTTCTTCGTACCCCTGGAGCAGCAGGGTTAACCTCAAATTGCCAAGGGCGACTGGTTTGGCAACCGGTCGCCCCCGCCGGAATATCCAGGATTCAGCAGGGAAATGCGGTATTTCTTTTGGGCCACTAAAATGCTGGCATCCCCCTCATCATAGCACAGGTGCTCCGGGGCGGTCAGGCCCGCCTCCGCCATCCATTCCGCCACTTCGCCCCAGGTGTAGGCCCGGCCCCGGGGGGTGACCGCCAGCATGTGCACCCCGAACATGGCCGGGCCCGGGGGGCTGGCCCCGTCCTTATTGAGATAAAAGTCATGGATGGCCAACGTGCCCCCAGGATTCAAGGCCTGGACGCACTTGCCGATAATCCCCTGGCTCTGCCCTTCATCATGGCTGTGCAGTATCTGGGAGACCCAGATGAAATCATAGCCCTTACCGATATCATCCTGGAGGAAGTTCCCCGCCAGGGTATTGATACGATCGCTCAAGCCCTGTTTGGCGATCTGCTCCTGGGCGATCTTGATGGGCTGGGGCAGATCAAAGACCGTGGCCTGAAGCCGGGGGTGGGCCTTGGCAAAGGCGATGGCGTAGGTGGCGGGGCCCCCTCCCAGGTCCAGGAGCCGCTGGACATTCTTGAGGTCCAGGACTGCGGTCACCTTGGGGGCCAGGTCCCGGGCGATGGCGTCCATGCCGCAGATAAAGGCTCGAACCTCCTTTTCATCCCGCTCCGGTTTGGCGTCCAGCCATTTCTCCAGATCCGCCTCCCGGGGGTGGCCCAACTCTCCTTTTCATCCCGCTCCGGTTTGGCGTCCAGCCATTTCTCCAGATCCGCCTCCCGGGGGTGGCCCAACTGCACCGTGTGCTGGAGATCGTTCCAGCCCCGCTCCCAGGTGTGCTCCATGTGCTTGATGATCTCGCCCCGATAGTCGTCTTTGCCCCGCACCAGGTAGCGGGACGCGAGCTCGCTGTTCTTGAAGTAATCCACTTCCTTTACCACCAATCCCAGGGCCGCCAGACCGTTCAGGAAGATGCCCGTGGCCCGGTCGTTGGCCTTGAGCCAGGCCGCGGCCTCCACCGCGCTCCGGGGCTCCTCCAAAAAATCAAAAACCGCCAGGTCCACGGCCGCCATCAGCATCTTGGCGGCCTGGAAACCCCGGGCCATGGTCATTAAATCTTGAAAATCGCCACCAGGAGCAGGCATAGTTTTTTCCTTTCTTCAATATGATTTTCAGTTTTCAGTTTTCGTTAAAATTACAATAAATTATCAATGAGTTAAATACCAGCCTGGGTACAAGAGAAGAAAGGCACAGCACGGTGGATCCCCACCGTTTGCTGGCGCCAGCAAACTGATTAGCATTCTAATCATCTGGGCAAAGGTTGCAATTAATAAACCGGAAAGTTCTTAGAACCGATGGCAATACCTACCTTTATGCGGGTTGGGGTGGGGGGTGCGGGCGAAGGAGCAGGGTCCTCATGCCGATATGATATCAAAAGATTGAGTAATGATTATTGGACATCAACCACAGAGACACAGAGGACCCAGAGAAAAGATTTTGCCCTGGCTGCCAGGGCAAAATCTTTTTCTTTCTCTGTGAACCTATGTGTCCTTTGTGTCTCCGTGGTTAATTCTTACCAACTCAAGCCTCCGGCGCGGCCGCATCCGGGCGCAGTTCTTCCTTGCCCAGCGCGAACACCGGACCTGCGGTGAGGGACGTGCTTTCCCAAAAATCCCGGCGATAACGGTAGTAATCGTGCAACCTGGTCAATCCCCGGGCCAGCAGGTTCAAGGGGTCATCTCCCAGGTTGTCCAGGCAGGATTGCAGGAGCACCAGAAAGGCTCCGGGCAGGTAAAAACTCTCTTTACCGATGCTGCCCTGAAATTCCAGGCGGAAATTGCCGTCCTGAAACTGGTATAATTCGGCCCGGTAAGAACGTTGCGGCGGGTCGGCTGCCTCACCCGTGATGTTCAACTCACCCAGGGGCAGGCGAATCCGGCTCGGCGGGCCTTCCGCGGCCAATACCAGCTCACACACCTGGGTCACAAAGCCCATTAATTCCCGGGCCACCCGCACATCGTTCAGCTCCGCCAATTCAAAAAGGATGCGGGCATAGAGGTAAAGCACCAGGGGGACGGTTTCGGTCTCCTGGTCCTGGCTGCGGTGCCAAAAGATGGAAGGCTTGACTTTTCCCGCAGGGAAAAAATCAATGCGCACTGTGGCCAGGTGCAGGCCCCGGTCCCGGCGGAACCGCTGCAATAAACGCTTAATCATTTCCGGCGAGATTGGCTGGAAGCCACCGCTCCTTTTACCACCTGCATCTTGTAGCCGTATCCGGACAGCTTCTGGGGGGCGCCAAAAAACACCACCATGAAGGACTGACTCTCCCCCGGGTCTAGTATCTGTTTCTGGGCCCGGCCTCCGGGGGTATCCAGCCAGCGGTTGATTTCCTCCGGATCCAGGGTCTGCAGCTCATCGTCAAAAACCACGGTCCCGGCATAGAATTCCCGTTCTTTCACGGCCTTCTGCTGGGGGTCGGTGAGTATGGCCTTAATCTTAATAGGGCCCCGGGGTTGCGAAGAGGAATTTTTCACTTTGCCTTGGATCAACAGGAGCTGCCCGCCTTTGGCGTTCACCAACCCCCGGTAACGCTCCTCCTGGTTGGAGAGCTCCAGGTCCTTCAAATCCCCGGGGGCCGCCGGGGGCGCGGGGGGCGGAGGCACGATCTCCACTTTGGAGGTTTCGGTAACTTTGGCCGCGGGGGCCGGGGCCTGGCCCTTGACCTTGAGGTGCTTGGCCATCCAGCCATACCCCCCGAACCACATGATCACCGCGCCCACCAGCACACCGCCCAAAAGGCAGGAAGCAATACCAATGATCCAGGGCCAGGGGAAGCGCTTGGCAGGCGAGGTGAAGAGGATGGAGGGTTTGGGCAACGCGGCTTTGGCCGCGGCCATGGCCGGCTCAGGTTCTTCTTCGGATTCCCTTAACCGGAAGGTCTCCTCTTCTTCGGTTAAGGGTGGGGGACCTGCCGCGGCTGCCCGGGCGCCGGCTTCCTCATCTTCCGGATGCGCCCCTTCCGGGGCTCCCTCTTCCCTCTCCACCCAGAAGACGTAAAGTATTAATCAACACTCATACCTTATCCAAACCTGACGGGAAAGTCAACGGTTCCCCCATTTAAGCCCCGCAAGGAGCTATCTCCCTGTGTCGGCTTGCATCCGCGCGTGCATTTCCTAAATTATCTAAATAAGGTATTAGGGGTATGCACTTGACTCTCGTGCCCCCAATATGTAGTATTCTCCCGCATGGAGGAATATCCCAGGACCATGCAGGAATTTGAAGAAAAATTTGCTTCAGAGCAAGCCTGCATCGATTATCTTTTCCGGATGAGATGGCCCGAAGGTTTTCGGTGTCCTCGATGTGGTTACGAGAGGTTTTGGGCCATGAACCGGGGTTTGTATAGGTGCACCGCTTGTGATCTTCAAACCTCTATAACAGCAAGGACCATTTTTCAAGATACCAGAAAACCGCTGAAGCTTTGGTTTCAAGCGATGTGGTACATAACCAATCAAAAGCCTGGGGTTAGTGCATTGGGGCTTCAGCGTGTGCTGGGGCTGGGAAGCTATCGTACCTCTTGGACCTGGTTGCATAAGTTGCGTTGCGCCATGGTCCGCCCCGGCCGGGATAGCCTCGGTGGCGCTGTAGAAGTTGATGAAACCTATATTGGCGGAAGCAAGCCGGGTAAGCGGGGCCGGGGGGCCGCTGGCAAAGTTTTGGTGCTCGTTGCAGCCCAAGAGGATGGAGACCGGATTGGCCGCATTCGTCTTCGTCGCATCCCCGATGCCTCTGGAAAGAGCTTGGGCGAAGCAGTGCAAGAAATGGTGTTGCCGGGCAGTATAGTTCGCACCGATGACTGGGCCGGGTATCGCAGCTTGGATCGGCTCGGATATACTCATGAGGTGATCCGCCAGGATGCGTCCATAGGAGAGAACCTTTTGCCGTTGGCCAATCGAGTCATTTCTCTGCTGAAACGCTGGCTTCTTGGAACTCACCAAGGGGCTGTACAAACATCGCATCTTGATTACTACCTGGATGAATTTACCTTCAGGTTCAATCGAAGAACCTCACGTTCCCGAGGAAAACTATTTTACCGCTTGGTTCAACAGGCGGTTGCCATTGAACCGGTTACTGCCAGTAAAATTGTTGGCGGAGTCAAACACAATATTTAGTATATGCGGGAGTGAAGTGCATACCCCCAAAAAGATTATTTACTGAAGCCCATTACTGCCGCAGAATTGCACCAGGCAATCCGCCGGGTATTGGATGCCAAATTGCAGGAGATAACCCCCAAGTAGCTATGGGGATTATGATTTTCCCATCTATGAGGAGAATCTGGGGCAGGGTTGTATTTAAAGATTAATGTTTTTCCCGGAGGTGCCGATAATAATAACAGTTTCATGACCCCTCCATGTAAG
>JACQYN010000048.1 GCA_016208235.1 Deltaproteobacteria bacterium | reverse complement strand
CTGCGCCAGCCTTAAGTGAGGCCCACCCATCTTTACATTCATTCCTTATGGGGTTATTATTTGTCTCGGCAACTACTTATACCCTGGGAGGCATTAAGTGAAAGAACTGGTGGAAAAAGCCCTGGAAAAAATCCGCCCCCTGCTGCAGCGGGACGGCGGCGACATCGAACTCGTGGAAATCACTGACGGGATCGTCAAAGTGCGACTCACCGGCGCCTGCAAAGGCTGCCCCATGTCCCAGATGACCCTGAAACAGGGCGTGGAACGCATGCTCCTGAAAGAAGTCCCCGGCCTGAAGGAAGTACAGGCTGTGTGAGGTTGACGCAAGGAAGGGGGCTAAGAATGTAGAGAGGCGCCCTCGCCTGATAGAGAACAGCCGAGGGTGGCTGTTCCACATTCTTTGCCCTCCTCCACATCTCATCCCCAATTCCATATGGAATTTTTTGGCCGGATAAAGCAGGGCCTATCGGTTCTGCTTTACCCGGCTTTTTCGCGGATTGGCTGGAGGGTACAGGGGAGGACCTGGATCTGGTGGGGCGGGCCTCCGCGCCCGCACTTGGTCCCTCGGCCCTCCCCCACTTTTTTCATACATGATAAGGGTGGCCGGACTTGATGGTCATAGCTCGGTAGAGTTGCTCCAGCAAGACCAGGCGGCTCAATTCATGGGTCAGGGTGAGGCGGGACAGGGCCAGGCGTTCGTGGGCCTTATTCAGGGTGGCCGCGTCCAGTCCCAGGTGGCCGCCGATGAGAAAGGTAAGGGGCCGGGCGTCCTCTTCCCGGGCGGTTAGCCAGGCCGCGAATTCTTCGGTGGTAAGTTCTTTCCCCCGTGGGTCCAGCGCCACTACGTAAGTTTTGGAGGGGATTGCCCCCCGGAGGCGTTCCCCTTCCCGGGCCTTGATGGTTTCCGGGGGCAGTCTTCCCTCTTCTTTTTCGGCGCGCACGCTTTTCAGAGAGAGTTTCAGGAAGGGTTGGAGGCGTTTCTGATAGAAGGCCAGGCCTTCCTGGACGAAGCCTTCCCGGGTTTTGCCCACCATCAGGATGGTTATATGCAGCATGGGAATCATAAGGGCGGAAAGACATCCGCCTGAAGGTGTCCTGGTGGCACAGGCGTCTCGCCTGTGCAGACTTATACATCCGCCTGAAGGTGTCCTGGTGGCACAGGCGTCTCGCCTGTGCAGACTTATACCGGGTTCATTTTCAAATACAACAAACCCATTATTTATCTTATTGATATCCCTTATTTCTTTTAACCGAAAACCGAAAACTGAAAACCGAAAACGGTATTATAGGGCGGCCCGTGGCCGCCAAAAGCGGGCGCTAACGGCATGCCCGATAATTATTGCCCCTTATCCCCCTCTCCCCTATCTTTCTTCTCCAGCAGCAAAAACCGGCTCTTCCCGGAAGCGATGCGCTGACCGTCGGCAATGCGGATTATCTCCGCTTCGGCCTGGCGGCGGCTGCCGTTAGGAGTATTAAGCACGCCCCGGACCTTGATGGCCTCCCCGGGTTTGAGGGGCTTGTGGAAGCGCACCTCTATCCCCAGGGTGAGGCCGGGACCCGCGAAGCGCCACACCGCGTGGGCCATCATCTCATCCAGGAGAGTGGACAGGATGCCGCCGTGGATCACCTCCGTCCAGCCCTGGAACTCCTTGGGTAAAGTAAGCTCCGTGACCGCGGCCATCTCCCCTTCTTCGTAACTCACCTTAATCTTCAACCCCCGGGGATTGTCCTTCCCGCAGACGAAACAATAATGGTCAAAATAAGTATTATCCATGGCTTGTAGATAGGTTGGAGGGGGAGGGGGCTAAGGGCAGTGGTGGGATTGTCCTTCCCGCAGACGAAACAATAATGGTCAAAATAAGTATTATCCATGGCTTGTTGATAGGCTGGAGGGGGAGGGGGCTAAGGGGCAGTGGTTAGTTGCCAGTTGCCAGTGGTCGGTGATTGGTTTTTATTTTCGATTCTGACTACTGGCCACTGACCACTATTTTCCCCCGGCCCTCCCCTAAAATATTCTCACTTCTCTTTCGGTGTCAGGCCCAAGAGGGCGGCAATCTGGGTCGCCAGGTCCGCGGTTTTCCGGGCCGGGTCCTCGGTCTTCGGGGTCAGCAATTGCGGCCGGTTCTGGTATTCCGGCTTGGGAGTGACCTCGAATTCCGGGGGGAAGGCGTTGTCAAAGTACATCTGCTGGAAGCCGATGAATTTCAGGTGGTGGGCGGTGGCGTCCAGGACCCCCACTTCGCTTTTGGCTATTAAACCTTCCTTGAGGGCCGCGCGGTAACCCGCCAGGGATTCCCCCCCCTGGGTGCAGGCGATGTGGCCTGCGCGGTTGGCCAAGAGCATGGAATCCATGATCTCCTGCTCCGTGACTTCGATAACCGCCACGCTCCCATTGCCGGCCCGGCGGGTATATTCCTCCACCAGGCGGATGACCCGGGGCATGGACACAGGAGCGCCGATCATCGCGGCCTGGGCCACGCTGGGTTGGACGGTTACGGGTTTGAAGACCCGCTTCGATTTGTCCGGCTCCAGGTAATAACGGAAGACCGGGTTGGCGTGGCGGGACTGGACCCCCAGGACCCGGGGGAGTTCGCCGATGACGCCCAAGTCCTGGAGCCTGATAAAACCCTGCATGATGGCGGTGATGTTCCCAGCGTTGCCGATGGGCACCGCCACCACAATGTTTTCCAGGTCGTAATCAAAAGATTGGGCGATTTCGTAGGCATAGGACTCCTGGCCCCGGATGCGCCAGGGGTTCTTGGAGTTCAAGAGGGCCACCTGGTAGTTGTCCGCCAGGTTCTCCACCACCTTCATGCAATCGTCGAAGACGCCGGGGACTTCCAGCACCCGCGCGCCGCTTCCCAGGGGTTGGGCCAGTTGCTGGGGGGTGACCTTGCCATGGGGCAGCAGCACCGCGGAGGCCACCCGCTCCCCCAGATAGGCGGAGTAGAGGGCCGCGGCCGCGGAGGTGTCGCCGGTGGACGCGCAGATGGCGAGCATCTTACCCGCGCCGGGCTTGCGCACCAGGAAATTCAAGTAGCTCAAGGCCGCGGCCATGCCCCGGTCCTTGAAGGAGGCGCTGGGGTTCTGGCCGTCGTTTTTGAAATAAAAGGCCGCGCCCACTTCCTCCTTAAGGGAGTCATTGGCAGCCACCTGGGGGGTGTGGCCTTCCCCCAGGTAAATGATGTCCTCCAGGGGGATGACCGGGGCGATGAGTCCCTTTAATGCCGGGACATTGAGCATCTTGCGGTAATCGAAGAGTCGCCGCCAAAAGGTCCCGGGATACTCCCGGAGGAGGTACTGGGCCCGGTCTTCGAGAAGAAGCAGCCCCCGGCAGTGGGGGCAAGTGTAGAGCAGCACATCGATGCCGTGCTCCCCGCCGCACTCCAGGCAGCGGTAAACCATGTCGCCGGTGGGGGAGGGGATGAGATGGGGTTTAATGTCTTCGGGGAAATCAGATTGTTTCACTATTACTCCGTTATAGACAATTAATAATTGGATTCAGATTTTGAAGCAATATTATATTTTTTCATTTTATATTGTAAAAGGCTTTTCGTAATCCCGAGTATTTTGGCTGCACGTGTTTGTATATGATCGCTCTTTTCCATAGCTTTAAGAATTATCAACTCTTCAATACGTTCAAGCAATTCCTGTAACGGTATTTTTAATTCCGCTAAAATATCAATGTCTATTATCTTATCAACATAATTTAAAGGTTGTGATTTAACAGCAAACGTATTTTTTGGTAAATCATTTGGAGTGATACAATTTTTATTGCATATTATTATTGCGTGCTCAATTATGGTTTCCAATTCTAGGATATTCCCTGGCCAATTATAACTCCTTAATAGTTCATTAGCTTCAGGTGCAATAGATATTTCATCGAGAAAATGCTCCTTTGAATATTTCTTAACAAAGTAATCAATAAGCAAAGGAATAATTCTGCGATTATTTCTCAAAGGCGGAATGAAAAAATTGACCACATTCAAGCGATAGAAAAGGTCCTCACGGAATTTCCCATTTTCTACCTCAGATTTCAAATCCTTACTGCTAGCTGCTATAAAACGGGCATCAACTTTGTAAGATTGTGTTCCTCCCACTTTCTCGAACTTCATCTCATTTAAAACTCTAAGGAGTCTTAACTGGATCATTATGGGAAGTTCCCCAACTTCGTTTAAAAACAGAGTTCCTCCTTCGGCTTTTTCAATTTTGCCTTTGACCGAATCTATCTTATCGAAATCTGTAACATTTTCCTGTCCAAATATTTCATTTTCAAGAAAAGTTTCAGTTTTAGCAGGGCAATTTATAATAATAAAAGGCCCTTGCGCCCGAGGACTTTTCATATGAATATAACGAGCAAAAAGCTCCTTTCCAGTACCACGCTCCCCGGTGATTAATATAGACGCCCGAGTTTTGGCTATCTTGTCTATATCAGAAGAAGAAAAGCCGGAAGGTGTTAAAAACGATAGGTTCTGAAATGAAAAGTCATCAAAATTCATAACAAATTTTGTAAATTAAGTTTGAGAAGTTAAATGGTACTTCTTTAGCTTATATTGCAGCAGGCTCTTGGTAATCCCCAGCATTTCCGCGGCCCGGACCTGGACGTGGCCGCTTTGTTCCAGGGCCCGGCGGATCATCTGTTCCTCGATGCGCTCCAGGGCCTCGGGCAGCGGGATACCCAGGGGGACGAGGCGATCGATATCCAAAGCGGTCTCCGCGGCCGTGGGCACCAGGTCCTGGGGCAGGTCCTGGGGGGTGATGAGACTGTTGTGGCAGAGGATGACCGCCCGCTCCATGACGTTTTCCAACTCCCGGACGTTGCCCGGCCAGGGGTAGCTGACCAGCAGCTTCAGGGCCTCAGGAGTGATGCGCATCTTGCCCCGGAGATTTTCCGTGACGTACTTGTGCATGAAGTGCGCGGCCAGCAGGGGGATGTCATCCTGGCGCTGGCGCAAAGGCGGCATCTGCAGGTGCACCACGTTGAGGCGGTAGAACAAGTCTTCCCGGAACCGCCCGGCCTCCACCTCTTCCTTCAGGTCCCGGTTGGACGCGGCCACCATCCGCACGTCCACTTTGATGGTGCGGGTGCCGCCGACACGCTCGAATTCCATCTCCTGGAGCACCCGCAGAACCTTCACCTGGAGGGCCGGGGACATCTCCGCGACTTCGTCCAAAAACAGGGTGCCGCCGTCCGCGAGTTCGAAGCGGCCTTTGCGCATGGCTACCGCGTGGGTGAACGCGCCCCGCTCGTGGCCGAAGAGTTCGCTTTCGAGCAGCGTTTCGGTAAGCGCGGCGCAGTTCACGGAGATGAAGGTCTTGGCCGCCCGGGTGCTGACCTGGTGGATGGCCCGGGCAATGAGCTCCTTGCCGGTGCCGCTTTCCCCGGTGACCAGCACCGTGGCCCGGGAAGGGGCCACCCGTTTCACCAGGGCCAGGATCTCCTGCATCACCCGGCTGTCGCCGACGATGTTGGGGAAGCCGTATTTCTTTTCCAGCTCCTGGCTGAGCATGAGGTTCTGGAGGAGCAGGTGGCGGTGCTCCAGGGCCTTGGCGATGGTCACCAGAATCTCTTCGTTTTTGAAGGGCTTGAGGATGTAGTCGAAGGCCCCCTTCTTCATGGCCAACACCGCTTTTTCCACGGTGCCAAACGCGGTCATGATGATTACCGGGAGATCCGGGTATAGCTGGTGGGATTTTTCCAGGAGCTCGATGCCGCTCATCTTGGGCATCTTCATGTCCGTCAACAGCAGGTCCAGATCGGCGCCGCCCATGATCTTCAGGGCCTCGGGCGCGCTGGCGGAGGTAAGCACTTCGTAGCCGGCCTCCCCCAAGAGGGCCTCCATGACCGTGAGGTAATTAATTTCGTCGTCAACTACTAAGATCGTATCCATATATATTTTTGCTCGTTTGCTCCGTGTTCCTCGCCTATCCCTTCAGGGGATTGGAGGAATGGGAGGCTGGGCTCCTAAGGTCATGCTTCATAAACTAAATGATTTACATTAATAGCGAAAGGCTTGGGAAAAGGGAGGAATTCCCCCCGTTTCTAAATGGGGGGCAGGGATTTTATGCATCTGGTGAAAAATCCCCCTAAATCCCCCTTTAAAAAGGGGGACTTAAACCCCCCTTACCCGGGAGGCCTTTGCAAATAAATATCATACAACTAATGAACTACGACACTATCCCCCTTCCCCCCATCTCTTACTTCGCCTTCAGCTCCGGCAGGGTGATGGTTACAATTGTGCCTTCTCCCGGGGCGCTGTCGATCTTGATGGTTCCCTGGTGGCTCTCAACGATACTTTTGACAATGGGCAGCCCCAGGCCGCTCCCCTTCTCCTTGGTGGTGAAAAAGGGGTTGAAGACCTTTTTCAGGGTTTCCGGGTCGATGCCCTGGCCGTTGTCGGCGATGCGGATTTCTTCGCTCTGGCTCCGGGGGTTCCGGGCCGTGGTCACCGTGAGATGGCCGCCTCCGGGCATGGACTGGATGGCGTTCAGCAGGATATTCAAAAAGGCCTGGTGCAGCAGGTCCGGGTCCGCGGCCTGGGCATGGCCGTTTAAGTGATATTCGCGGCCCACGGTAATCCCCAGACGCTCAATCTCCGGCTGCACCAGCTCCAGGCTGCGGTCAATGATTCCTTCCAGGTCGCAGGACCTCAGGTTGGGAACCCGGGGCCGGGAGAAATCCAGAAATTCCGTGACCTTCTCGTTGAGGCGGTTGGATTCTTCGACAATGATCTGGGCCAGGCGGTTCTGGGGCTCGTAGCGGGCCAGGCGCTGTTTCAGGAGTTCCGCGGTGGAGCTGATAATGCCCAGAGGATTGCGGATTTCGTGGGCCACCCCCGCGGTCATCTCCCCCAGGGCGGCCAGACGCTCGGCCTGGTGCAACTGGGCCTCCAGGGCCCGTTGTTCATCCTGGCGGCGCTCCAGGATGACTTCCGCCTGTTTGACGATCTGGCGCAGCACCAGAAAAAGGAGGCCCATAATCACCACCAGGGTGGCCAGGACGATCAGCCGGAATTGGCTGATCTCCGCCAGGTCCTGGGAGATGTTCTGGGTGATCTCAAAGACGCCCACCACCGGCCCCACCTGGGGGCCCAGCTTCTCCTCCAGCCGGAAGGGAATATAGGCCTTGAGGCGGTGGGCCTGGGAATCGGAGCCTTGCCAGAGAATGCTCCACAAGGGGTTATAGCCGGGAAGGTCAAAATAGTAATCGCCGAAGAGGGCCTTTTTCACCCCCGGGTCTTCATAGCAATCTTTCCCCAGGGGGAGGTTGCTGGTGCTGTAGGACAAAACCCCCACCTGGTCATAAATGTTCAATTGTTCCACGTGCAGCCCGTGGATGGTGTTCCGCACCACCGCGTCCAGGCGTTTGTATTGCTCCGGATCGGCGATGGTAATGCGCCCCTGTTTCTCAATGGCCGTGGGCAGCAGGAAAAGCTGGAAGACCTGGTGGTTCAGATTGGAGGCCAGCAGCAGGGAATAGTCCTCGCTTTTTTTCAAGGCCAGCCGCTGCGCCCGGATGGTGAGAAACAGGGTGAGGATGACGGTAAACACCAGGATGACCACGAAACTGGTGAGGGAGAAAAATTTTACCAGCCGGAAAGTCTGGAGGTCTTTCCCTGTAGGCCACCAGGAGGCTCTGAATTTTAGGCGTTTCATGGGCGTTTAAGAAATAAGGTACTTCTCCATTTTAGGCGGTCCTTCCTCCATCTCCCGGCGTTTATCTTCAAACCCCGGCCGCCCCATGAGACCGTAGGCGGTCTGTTTGCCGCCCTCCACTCCCGGCTGGTCCAGGGGGTTGACTCCCAAGAGGGAGGCGGCCACCACTGTCACCACCTCCAACAGGTAGATCAACTGGCCGATGGTGAAGGCGTTGATCTCCGGCAGACGCAGAGTGAGGTTGGGCCGGCCCGCCTTGGCGAGATTAAAGGCGGTGGCCTTCTGTTCCGCCTGGAGGAGTTCGTTTAAGGAATGGCCCCCCAGGTAGTGCAAGCCCTCCATATCGGGAAAGAGATCAGGGATTTCCAGTTGGTGCTGGAACTTGCCCACTTCCAGGAAGGTGATCAATTTGTCCTGGGGGCCTTCCATGTAAAGCTGCAGCTGGGAGTGCTGGTCCGTGGCTCCCACGGCCTTAACCGGCGTGGTTCCCGCCCGGCCCTCCCGGCCCTGGAGGTCCTGCTTCTTCCCCAAACTCTCGGCCCAGAGCTGGCAGAACCAATCCGCCATACCCGTCAAGGCCGTGGCGTAGGGCATTATCACCAAAATGTTCCGGGCTTTGAGGGCAAAAAGATAGTAGAGGGCCGCCAGGCAATAGGCCGGATTATGGTGATATTCCGGTGACTGCAGTCGCTGGTCCATGAACCGGGCCCCGGCCAGCAGCTCCTCCAGGTCGATCCCCACCATGGCCGCGGGCAGCAGGCCCACCTGAGTTAGCACGGAAAACCGGCCCCCCACCAGAGGCGGGACGCTCAGGGAGGGAAACCCCTCCTGGGCCGCCAGACGCCGGAGGTTCCCCTTCTCCGGGTCGGTGGTGACCACGAAGTGCTCCCGGGCCTTGGCCGCGCCCAACCGTCCCTGAAGGAGGTGATAGGCGAAGAGAAATTGGGCCAGGGTCTCCGCGGTGGACCCTGATTTGCTTATAACATTAAAGGCGGTGCGCCGCAACTCCAGCCCGTCCAGCATGCCGTGGAAGTTATCGGGGTCGACGTTGTCCAGGACCCAGAGAGCGGGGCGGTGCTGCCGCCGGGCCAGGGGAAAGCGGTTATACTGGGGGTGGCACAGCGCCTGGTGCAGGGCCCGGGCCCCCAGGGCCGAACCGCCGATCCCCAGGACCACAAAATCCCAGCACCACTCCAGGAGAGGCTTGGCTACCTGGCGGACGGAGGCGAGAACCTGGGTTTGATAAGGCAGGTCCATAAAGGCCAGACTGCCGCTCCGCCGCGCCTCGGCCAGTTCTGGATGGGCCGCGGCCAATCTGGGGGCCAAATCCTCCAGGTCCGAGGCGCCCAGGCCCTGGTCGCCCACAAATTCAGTCATGCAGTTGTTGTAATCAAGACTAATAGCTTGACCGGCAGCCCACTTGGGGTCATCAAAGCGCTTTTTGGACACTTCCCCCTCCCCAAAGGGAACCTGCAGGAGGGCCCCCCTGGATCTCAATTTCCTCTTGAAAATTTAGCTTAGTATTGAAGGATATTCAAGGATAAATGCAGTTGCCACCTGGGTTTTTCTGGCATCGCACTCTAAAACTCTTTCATTAAACTGCGGGATTGGAATTGCTCCGGGCCGGAAGCCCCCGGAAAAACAGGAATGCCCTTGACATCTCTGCCCCGCGCCCGTAGGATGATATTAAGTTTTACTGAATATGGGGTTTTCCCTCAACCAGGTGGGGAGGCCGCGGCCCGGAAAAGGAATCTCCCCACAGGTTCCTTTATGGAAGAAAAGTACTACCGGAAGTTATGGTGGGATATCATCCTCACCACTCTTGGCTTTTCAGTAATTCCTCTGTTTGTCCTGGGATTGGTTATTTATTTACAGTATAGCGTATCGTACTCAGCCAAGATTACAGAAAGCTTAAAGACCCTGGCTGAAAATCGGGTGGGAGCCATTGACCTCTTCTTTGATGAGAGAATTTCCCAGCTTACCACCCTGGCCAATACCAATCCCTTGGAAAAGCTGCGCAACGAGGATTATTTAAATAGAGTTTTTAATATCATTCAGACGCGTTCCAAGTCCTTTATAGATTTGGGAGTTATTGACGAAGAAGGCAACCATCTGGCTTATGTCGGGCCCTATTATAATATCTTAAAAGGCGTGAATTACAAGAATGAAGAATGGTTTAACGCCGTGATGGCTTCAGGCGTATATATCAGTGATGTATTCATGGGGTTCCGAAAAATTCCTCATTTTATTATCGCCGTTTTGGTTCGGGAGAAAACTAACATCTGGATTTTGCGGGCCACCATCAACTCCGACATCATTGAAAACATAGTGGGTGCCGCCCAGATCGGGAAAAGGGGGGACGCCTTTATTATTAATAGAAATAATGTCCTGCAGACTACCCCCCGGTACAGCGGTGCGCTTCTATCCACCCCCAATACCCCGAATTTCTCCTCAGCCACCGGCCTTAACGTAGAAGAAATTGATTATCAAGGGGAAACCAGTCTCTACAGCACCAATGTGATCAAGGCCAAGAAATGGGTCTTAGTGATCAGGGAAGATCCCAAGGAGCAATTGACCCCCCTGTTGCGAGCCCGGTACATCACCTTACTGATTTGCGGGGCCGGAGTCCTTTTGATCATCGTCGGCGCGGTATTCACCACCCGGGCCATGATGAAAGAGCTGGTCCGGATGGAACGGAAGAAGGCGGTCAGCGAGGACCTGGCGATGCAATCCAGTAAGATGGCGGCCCTGGGCAAGATGGCCGCGGGCATTGCCCATGAGATCAACAATCCCCTGGCGGTGATCGGGGAAAAGGCCGGCTGGCTGAAAGACCTGCTCCACGAAGAAGACCTGGCCCAAAGCCCCAATTTTCAGGAATTCGCCGACGCGGTGAGTAAGATAGAAGTCCACATCAACCGGGCCAAAAAAGTCACCCACCGCCTCCTGGGCTTTGCCCGGCGGATGGAGCCGGTCCAGGAGAAAGTGGATATTAATGCGGTTTTGGACGATACCATGCCCGTTACCGGAACATCGATATTCAAACGGATTTTGAGGAAAGGCTTCCCCAAACCACCAGTGACTCCGCCCAACTGCAGCAGGTTTTTCTCAATATTCTCAACAACGCCATCGACGCCATTGGCAAAGATGGGGAGATTACGCTCAAGACCACCCATATTGCCAAGATCAATAGCCTGGCCGTGGAAATCAGCGATAACGGCCCCGGCATTCCCAAGGAGATGCTGGATAAGATTTTCGACCCCTTCTTTACCACCAAGGAAGTGGGCAAAGGCACCGGGCTGGGACTATCCATCTCCTACAGCATTATTGACAAGTTGGGGGGAAGAATGATGGTGGCCAGCGAGGAAGGCAAGGGCACAACTTTTACCATTTACCTGCCGATAAAGTGATAAACGGGAGACTTCCAGGGACGAATCATTCTGAAGCCGGAAAAAGACCCAAGGAGACGCGGTGATGGATAATTTCAAGGTTATGGTGGTGGATGACGAGCTGGATTTCCTGGAGACTATTATCAAAAGGCTGAAGGCCAGGAAAATTGAAGTCACCGGCGCGGAAAGCGGGCAGAAGGCCTTGGAGCTTTTGGCCGAGCAGGACTATGACGTCATGGTCCTGGATGTCAAAATGCCGGGGATGGATGGGATAGAGACCTTAAGAGAGGTCAAAAAGCGAAAACCTTTGACGGAAGTGATCATGCTCACAGGTCACGCCTCGGTGGAATCCGGGATTCAGGGCATGCAATTGGGGGCTTTTGATTACGTGATGAAGCCGGTGGCCCTGGATGAATTGCTGGAAAAGATGCGCCAGGCCTATGAGAGAAAGCTGATTCAAGAAGGAAAGGTTTGATCGGGGCATGTTTCCCCTCGCGGCTCCAGTCTCCTTATCGGCAACCGGTTTTCCAGTCCCGGCCCGGTTCCCTGAGGCCCCCGGGTCTGCCTACCGCCCGGCCCCGCCTCAGGAGCGGCCGCCCTTCCGGGAAGCATGGCGGTCTTTCCCTTGCCGGAAGACGCCTGAAAGAAAAATGACGGCCAGGTCCCCCATTTCCATTAGCAACCTTCTCCCTTACCTCCCCGTAATTTTACTTTTTGCCGCCGCCGCGCCCCTGGGCCTGAGTTGCGGGGTCCTTTGGGCCTTGGGGGCTTTCGGGCTGGCGGTGGTTTTCCTGGTGACCATCAGGCGTCTGCAGAGCCGGCTGGAGGAGCAGGCCAAATCCGGGTGGCTCCTGGATGAGGGCCTGCGGCAAACCCAAAAACTGGCGGCCATCGGCCAGCTTTCCGCGGGCGTGGCCCACGAAATCAACAATCCCCTGGCCATCATCCGCCAGGAAGCCCAATGGATGCAAACGCTGCTGCAGACGGACCATTTCCGGGGGGTGGAAGAGGTCAAGGAGTTGTACGATTCCCTCCGGGAGATCATCCAGCAGGTGGACCGCTGCAAGGAGATCACCCATAACCTCCTGGACTTTGCCCGCAAGCGGCAACCGGTGATCCAGGGGGTGGCCGTCAACAAGCTGATCGAGGACATGGCCGCGTTGGTGGCCAAAGAGGCCCGGCAAAAAGGGATTAAGATCATCCTGCGCCTGGCCCCGGACCTGCCCCAGGTTTACGCGGACGCGCCCCAGCTCCGCCAGGTGATCCTGAACCTCCTGAATAACGCCACTTACGCGGTTCAGAGAAACGGTGAGGTCACCGCTACCACTCGTTTGGCGGGCAAAGATTCCCTAGAGATAATCGTCAGCGACACCGGGCCGGGCATCCCGCCGGAAGACCTACCCAGGATTTTTGACCCCTTTTTCACCACCAAACCCCCGGGCCAGGGCACTGGCTTGGGCCTGTCCATCTGCCACGGGATCATTGAGAAGCTGGGAGGCCGGATCACCGTGGCCAGCCAGGTGGGGCAGGGAACCGCATTTACCATCAGGCTCCCATTGAAGCCCCGGGAAGGTGTTGGTGGGGGGAGGGGCCAGGGCTAAAAGCGGGCCCGGAGGCCCCCCTGCGGGACCCTGCTTCTCCCTTAAAAACCGTTGAATACTTGAACATGAGCCTTGAGCCCACCCATAAATGAAAAGTATTGGTAGCACAGGCTTTCCAGCCTGTGCGGGGAAAGGCTTTTTGGGGGCGGTTGATAAATGGGCCTTAGACCCACCCGAAAGTCATGAAAGAGTTGTCGGGGCGGGCGTCCTCGCTCGCCGCTTCAGTCCGCACAGGCTGGAAAGCATGTGCTACCCAATTCTAAGAACTTTTCGGAAGAGAAATTTATGGAAGGAAGGTCATGACTCCCAAGGTGTTACTGGTAGATGACGAAGAACGCTTCCGCGCCACCCTGGCCAAGATGCTGAGGGCCCAGGGACTGGAGGTGACCGCGCTGGGGAGCGGCCGGGAAGCCCTGGAAGAGCTGAATAATAAGGCCTATGACGTGATGGTCCTGGACGTGCGCATGCCGGATATGGACGGGATCGCCACCCTGACGGAAATCAAAAGAATCGCGCCCCAAGTCGAAGTCATCATCCTCACCGGCCACGCCTCCATGGACGCGGCCGTGGAGATCATGAATCTTGGGGGTTATGACTACCTGCTCAAGCCCTGTCCGGTGGAGGACTTGATGGCCAAGATCGAGTCGGCCTATGAACGGAAAACCGCGCGGGAGGGAAAGTGAGTAAGGGGGAACTTCTGAGTGAAGATGTTCCAGATTGTCTTGGCCAAGTTTTCTGATCCTGACTAAGGTTTGGGCTTTTTCTGCCTCCCCTTGAGGGGCATAAGCATTAACTTAAACAATGTTTGTCATTCTGAACGGAGCGAAGCGGAGTGAAGAATCTCGTATTTGAAGTTAATAAACTTGTGGATGGATTTATTCAATAAACTAGTATTTGAAGATTGTCTCCTTTAAATTATTCAGGATTTGATTGTCGAGAAGAAACCAATAATATTCTTGTAGCAATTGGTCGGGAGAACCAGATTAAAGGCTGGCTGGGTGACAAGAAAATTGCCCTTATGAATCAATCCATCCAGAGTGGAAGGACCTAAGCGAAGACTGGTTTTAACGGAAGCTTTTCTGTAATAGAGTGTCATTCTAAGCGAAGCGAAGAATCTCAAAATACGAGATTCTTCACTCCGCTTCGCTCCGTTCAGAATGACAAAATAATAAACAACTATAGAAAAATTATTTGTAATAACTCATTAAGTAAGCACCTATGCCCTTGAAGGGGGAGGGCAGGGGTAGGGGTGAAATTTCTGGGAATAGCGACCAAAGGCGCCGTCTTGCAAACGCGGCTCGGCTGGGGTAGATTAGCTATCAATGACTGAGGAAGAGCGCATCGTCAATCCCCGGCGGCAGGTGGAGGACCTGGGGCTGGAACTCGGTCTCAGGCCCCGTTCCTTGTCGGAGTTTGTGGGTCAGAACGAGGTGCGCCGCAACCTGGAGATCGCCATGTCTGCCGCCCGAGCCCGGGGCGAGGCGGTGGACCACATCCTGGTGCACGGGCCCCCGGGGTTGGGGAAGACCACCCTGGCCCATATCATCGCCCAGGAGATGGGCGCGGGCATCAAGACCACTTCCGGGCCGGTGGTGGAGCGGGCCGGGGACCTGGCCGCGCTGCTCACCAATCTCCAGCCCCGGGACGTGCTTTTCATTGACGAAGTCCACCGCCTGCCCACGGTGGTGGAAGAAATTCTTTATCCCGCCATGGAAGACTTCCGCCTGGACCTGATCATCGGCCAGGGTCCCGGCGCCCGCTCCCTGAAATTGGAACTTCCTCACTTCACCCTGGTAGGCGCTACCACCCGGGCGGGTCTCTTAACGCCTGCGCTCCGGGACCGCTTCGGCTTGATGCTGCGCCTCGATTTTTACGCCCCCGAAGACCTGGCCAAGATCACCCGCCGGGCCGCGCAGGTCCTGGGAGTGGAGGTGGAGGAAGAAGGAGCCTGGGAGATCGCCCGGCGCTCCCGGGGGACTCCCCGCATTGCCAACCGCTTGCTCAAAAGGGTGCGGGACTACGCCCAGGTCCGGGGCGACGGCCGGGTCACCCGGGAGGTGGCGGACGCGGCCCTGACCCTGCTGGAAGTGGATCAACTGGGTTTCGACCGCATGGACCGCCAAATTCTCCTCACCATCCTGGAGAAATACAACGGCGGGCCCGTGGGCCTGGGCACCCTGGCCGCGGCCCTCTGCGAAGAGCAGGACACCCTGGAAGACGTCTACGAACCCTTCCTCATCCAGTGCGGCTTCCTGCAACGCACCCCCCGGGGCCGGATGACCACCAGCCGGGCCGTCGAGTATTTTCAACAACCGGCCTTCAGGAAACTCCATCCTGGGTTATTTGATAATTAAAAGAACGAAAAACTTTTCCTTAAAATAGCTTGACTTTTTCAAGTTTCATTAGGAATATTTACCAACGATAAAGCCGTACCCACCGTGAAGTGGGTGCGGAAAGACACGGATCTCATGGAAGGAGATAGCCGGCCTGCCTGGAAAGGGTAGCTCGGTTTTTTTATGGCCCATTGAAGCAGGTCTGTTCCGAGTTTTCCCCAAAAATATTTGAGAACGGAAGTAAATTTGCTTTAGGAGTTTGGGAATGAAGAGGACTCTACCCCTGATCTTGTTGCTGCTGGCGGCTCTCGGATTCTTAATGCCTGGAGCCGCGCTTGCCTCCAGCATTAACCTCCAAGGCACCACCCTCAGGCAGGCGTTGACCACATATGGAGACCCTGCGGACTATGTGGTCACCTCCCCCAGCTCTTATGACGGGGTGGCCAAATTGCGCGTCTCCTTCCCATCCGCGACCTACGGCGGTTCGGCGGCGTTACTGTGGAACAACCAGTATCTCCTCACCGCGGCCCACATGGTGGTGCAGGGGACGACAGGTAATTTTACTTTCCCTATTTCTTTTAGCGCCACATTGTCCGGGGGGGCGGTTACCCTTTCCGGGGTCCAATACTTCGTCCATCCCGGCTGGACCGGCAACGTCAACGATGGTAATGACCTGGCCGTAGTCAGGCTGGCCTCTCCGGCCCCTATATCGGGCTATCAGATCTACCGGGACCCCAATACTATCGGGGTAGTCGCCAATCTGGCGGGATACGGGAGGTCGGGGAACGGTGACGTGGGCAACGTCCTTCCCTGGGGCACCCTGCGTCAGGGACAGAACAGGTATGACGCCTTTTGGGACATGCCCGGGTTCCCTTATGCCTTCGACTTCGATGACGGCACCCTGGCCAGAGACACCTTCGGCAACCTGTTTGGCCTTTATAATCTTGGCACCGAGTACCGTGAGGTCGACTTAGCCCCCGGAGATTCAGGCGGGCCGGGCTTTTTCAACGGCCAGATTGCTGGGGTGCACTCTTTTATTGCCACTTATGGCCAGCCATGGGACTTGGACAACCAATTGAACAGCTCCTTCGGCGAAGTGGCCGGCGATATGCGGGTCGCGGCCTATGCGGGTTGGATTGACAGCGTGGTGGTGCCCATACCCGGGAGCCTGGTGCTCCTGGGCTCCGGATTGGCCGGGCTGCTCATTTGGGGCAGGTGGCGGCGGTCTAATTGAATCCCTGGCCACGAAAGTCTCCCTCACCCTCGCCATCCCACTAAACTGTCACACCGGAAGGGGGCCGGGGCTAGAAGGCCCCCCCGGCCCTCTCCTTAATTCCGTTTCACCACAGTCTTATTATTCTCCCAGCCTCGGGAAAATTTTCCCACCCTTTTTGCCGAGCCCAGGAGAAAGGGTTATTTCCCTGGGCATATTTCTTATTTTAAAATAATATTAATAAGTAATACCTTAAGTGGAGCCATAGATGACCGCGTGCCGCCTTTGCGGTCGCCTTGACCGCCTCCTCTCTCCCCGACTGGGCTGTTGCGCGGCCTGCATCCGGGGGCATTTTGAGCAGGTGTGGCCGGAAATTGAAAAGCTGCACCAGGAAAGCCGCCGGGCTTTTGGCCTGCCCCTCGCCCCTCCCCGAGACCCCCACGGCAAAATCTGCACCCTCTGTTTCCATGCCTGCCGTATTCCCGAAGGGGGATACGGGTTCTGCGGGGCCAGGAAGGTCAAAGACGGTAAGATCATTGGCGGCACTGCGGCCGGGGCGCGGTTGAGCTATTATTACGATCCCCTGCCCACCAATTGCGTGGCGGACTGGTTCTGCCCCGGGGGCACGGGCGCGGGTTATCCCCAGTATGCCTCCTGCCCCGGGCCGGAGCGGGGTTATACCAACCTGGCGGTCTTTTATCACGCCTGCAACTTCAACTGCCTCTATTGCCAGAACTGGACCTTCAAGAAGGCCACCTTCAAGGGAGAGAAAGTCCCGGCCCAGGAGTTGGCCGGGGCGGTGAAGAAAAACACTGCGTGCATCTGCTACTTCGGGGGTGACCCCACGCCCCAGCTTCCCCACGCCCTGGCCGCGTCCCGCCTGGCCCTGGCGAAGGCCAGGGAAAAGGGCCGCCGTCTGCGCATCTGCTGGGAGACCAACGGGGCCATGCAGGGGCAATGGCTAAAGCCCCTGGTGGAAAGCTCCCTCAGTAACGGCGGCATCATCAAATTCGACCTCAAGGCCTTCAGCGAGGAAATCCACCTGGCCCTCTGCGGCGTCTCCAACTCCCAGACCTTGAAAAACTTTGCGGCCCTGGCCGCGCGCCTGGGGGAGCGCCCGGAAGTGCCGCTCCTTTGCGCCAGCACCCTGCTGGTCCCCGGCTACGTGGACCTGGAGGAGATCCACGGCCTGGCCCGCTTTATCGCCCGCCAATCCCCGGAAATCCCCTATAGCCTCCTGGGCTTCTACCCCCAGTTTTACCTAAACGACCTCCCCATCACCACCCGGGACTTCGCCCTCAAAGCCCAACAAACCGCCCAAGAAGCCGGCCTGCAAAACGTCCACCTGGGCAATTTGCACCTGTTGTGGTGAGGACAAGTGAGCAGTGAGCAGTAAAGAACAAGACCTTTCGGTTTATTCTTTTTTCACTGCCTACTGCTCACTGCCTACTGCTCACTCCAGCCAGACCTTCCTTGACAATGGACCGCGTGGCGGTATATTCTGGCGGGGGAGGGGATGGTGAAGACCAAAATCATTTTTATCACCGGCGGGGTGCTTTCCTCCTTGGGGAAGGGGGTGGCGGCCGCGGCCATTGGGGCCTTATTGGAGTCCCGGGGGCTGAGGGTCACCTTTCAGAAGCTGGACCCTTACATCAACGTGGACCCCGGCACCATGAACCCTTTCCAGCACGGGGAGGTTTACGTCACCGAAGACGGGGCGGAAACCGACCTGGACCTGGGGCACTATGAACGTTACACCACGGTCACCCTGGGCCAGGAGAACAACTTCACTTCCGGCCGCATCTATAACAACGTCATCACCAAGGAGCGGCGGGGCGATTATTTGGGGGGGACCGTGCAGGTCATCCCCCATATCACTGACGAGATCAAGGAATCCATCCTGAAGGTCGCGCCCACGGTGGACGTGGCCATCATCGAGATCGGCGGCACCGTGGGGGACATCGAAAGCCTGCCCTTCATGGAGGCCATCCGCCAGCTCAAAGGCGATTTGGGCAAAGAAAACGTCTGTTACATCCACCTCACCCTGGTGCCGTACATCAAAACCGCGGGGGAGGTGAAGACCAAGCCCACCCAGCACAGCGTCAAGGAGCTGCGCTCCATCGGTATCCAACCCGATATCCTGCTCTGCCGCACGGAAAAAACTCTCAGCAAGGACATCAAGGCCAAGATCGCGCTTTTCTGCAACGTGGAGCCCAACGCGGTGATCACCGCCCGGGACGTGGACAATATCTACGAGATTCCTTTGCTTTTCCATGAAGAAGGACTGGACGAGCGCCTGGTGGAGGTCCTGAACATCTGGACCCGGGCCCCGCGCCTGGAACAGTGGGAAAAACTGGCGGCCCGCATCCGCCACCCCAAGGACCGGGTGGAGATCGGCATTGTCGGCAAATACGTGGACCTCCGGGAGTCTTACAAGAGCCTGCACGAGGCCCTGGTGCACGGGGGGCTGGCCCATGAATCCCAGGTGGCCCTGACCTACATCGACTCGGAAAGGGTGGAGCGGGAAGGCCCGGAGGGCCTCCTGGGCCACCTTCACGGCATCCTGGTGCCCGGCGGCTTCGGCGTGCGAGGGGTGGAAGGGAAGATTCAGGCCATCCGCTATGCCCGGGAAAACAAAATTCCTTATTTCGGCATCTGCTTCGGCATGCAACTGGCGGTCATCGAGTTCGCCCGCCATCTGGCCGGCATCCTTGCGGCCACCAGCGAGGAGTTCGATCAAGAAGCCGCGGAACCGGTGATTTACCTGATGCGGGAGTGGTATGACTACCGCCGGGACGCCATCATCCACCGGGACCGGGAAACGGAAAAAGGCGGCACCATGCGCCTGGGGGCTTACCCCTGCGTGCTCAAGGAGGGGTCGGCCGCGGCCGCGGCTTACGGGAAGTTGGAGATCATGGAGCGCCACCGGCACCGCTACGAATTCAACAACGACTACCGGGACCGGCTCACGGCCGCGGGTCTGTCCATCAGCGGCACCTCCCCTAACGGCGAACTGGTGGAGATCGTGGAACTGAAGGACCACCCCTGGTTCCTGGGCTGCCAGTTCCACCCGGAATTCAAATCCGGCCCCATGCGGCCCCACCCTTTGTTTCGGGATTACATCGGGGCGGCTTTGGCTTACAAGCAGGGGCTGGGGCGGGCGGAGACAGAGATTTAAAATAGTGGCCAGTGACCAGTGGTCAGTGGCCAGCAAAGCCTTTCACTGACTACTGACTACTGACTACTGACCACTGGCCACTGACCACTCATAATGAATGCCAAGGTACCCATAGGCGATTTCGTGGTCGGCGATGGCGAGTTGGTCATGATCGCCGGTCCCTGCGTCATCGAGTCCGCCGAGTCCACCCTGGAGATTGCCCGGGCCTTGAAGGAGATTGCCCGGGAGTTGTCCCTACCTCTGATTTTCAAAGCTTCCTACGATAAAGCCAACCGCACTTCTGTGACCTCTTATCGGGGACCAGGATTGCACGCGGGTCTGGAAATCCTGGCCCGGGTCAGGGAAGAAGCGGGCCTGCCGGTTATCTCCGACGTGCACCAGGTTTCCGAGGTGGAGCCCGCGGCGCAGATCCTGGATGTCCTGCAGATCCCCGCTTTCCTCTGCCGCCAGACGGACCTGGTGGTGGCCGCGGCGAAGACCGGCAAGGTGGTGAATATTAAAAAAGGCCAGTTCCTCGCGCCCTGGGACATGGGGCCGGTGGTGGAGAAGGCCCGCTCCGCGGGGAATACCAAAATTCTGCTCACCGAGCGGGGAGCTTCCTTCGGCTATAATAACCTGGTGGTGGATTTCCGGAGCCTGCCCCTGATGCGGAGTTTGGGGTGCCCGGTGGTGCTGGACGTGACCCACAGCGTACAGCTTCCCGGGGGTCAGGGGAGTTGCTCCGGAGGGCAGCGGGAATTCATTCCCCATCTGGCCCGGGCCGGGGTGGCGGTGGGGGTGGACGGTCTGTTTATGGAGGTGCATCCGGACCCGGATAAGGCCAAGTGCGACGGGCCCAATTCCCTGCCGCTAAAGGAGGTCTTGCCCCTGTGGCGGGAGCTTAAGGCGCTGCATGAATTTATTCGACAGCAGAAAAAACCGTAGGGGCACTGCGTGCCTTGCTCCATCCTACTCTGAAAAATGCCCGGAACCTCGAAGAAATGCTTTAAAATCCCCTCCCCCTTGAGGGGGGAGGGTTAGGGTGGGGGTGGGGAAATATTCCTTCAATATTGCGTAGTTGCTTCCCCCTCCCCCTAACCCCCTCCCACCAGGGGAGGGGGAATAATTACGATTATTTTCAGACCATAATGGAGATTTTGAGGTATTAAAGCAAATGCTGGGCGGAAAATGCCCGCCAAATTAAATGCAGGGTGCGCTCCGCGCGCCATCTTTAAAGAACAGCCGGGGGCGGCTGTTCCACATTTATCCTTCGCGCCTTGGCGTCTTTGCGTGGGATTACCCGCGCCCATAAAGGAAGGCCCTCTTGAATTCCTGGCAGCGGGCCCAGGCCATTCGCCTGTTGATCCTGGACGTGGACGGGGTCCTCACCGACGGGAGCCTCTATTTCGGCCCCACGGGTGAAGCCCTGAAAGTCTTTCACGTCCGGGACGGCCACGGCATCAAGATGGCGCAAAGGGCCGGGATCGAGGTGGCCTTTCTCTCCGGGCGGAGGTCGGACGCGGCCTATCACCGGGCCCGGGAGTTGGGGGTCAACCGCTTTCACGAGGGCCTGCGGGACAAGGTAGTCGTCCTGGAGGAAATCATGGCCGCCCTGAAGATTGAGGCCGGCGCGGTGGCCGCGGTGGGGGACGACTTGGTGGACCTCCCCCATCTGCGCCGGGTGGGGCTGGCAGTGGCCGTGGCCGACGCCCCCCCGGAGGTTAAGGCCGCGGCCCATTGGGTCACCACCTTGCCGGGAGGCAAGGGCGCCGTGCGGGAGGTCTGTGATCTGCTGCTGAAGGCCCAGGGGAAGTGGGAGGCGATTGTTAGTCTTTGGATGGCGGCAGATTAAGGCAATAATTCCCCTGGTTCCCAAGTTGTGCTTGGAGCCTTACCAATGCCAAGCCCAGCTTGGGGGGCAAGGGCGTTCCCAAGCTGGGCTTGGGAACGAGAAGGAGAAGGTAGCCGCCGCAGGCTTCAGACTGCGACGGCACAGGCCGAAAAGCCTGGGCTACCTATAAAATCACCTGGTGATTAGTAGCGTTGGATGAGATTGCGGAACCTACCCTGGACACAGACTGGAAGCCTGTGCCACCAATAACTTGCTTTGCAGGGAAGTAATTCCGAACATGGGACCCATGTCCCTTCATGTCCCTGGAGCTATGGTGGGCCATGCCCACCATATTTCATCCTCCGGTTTTTGTTGATAGCTGATAGCTGAAAGCTGATAGCCATTTCCCCAGAAGCCTGGGGATAGATACACGGTAATTTTCTCCCGTCTCGATCCTCCCCCCAGTCCCCCTATACCAGATAAGCCTTTACTCTTTTTCCCAGGGTTAATATAATTCTCTCAGAGAAAATCGACCTAATTGGCATGGAAAATTTTCATATCAAGCCCCGGAGGGGCTGGCGGAAATTTCTAGGATGGAAGGGCCTGACGGGCCTGATTCT
>JACQYN010000164.1 GCA_016208235.1 Deltaproteobacteria bacterium | reverse complement strand
GGGGCGAATCTTGTATTCGCCCCGCCTTGTTAGGCGAACACAAGGTTCGCCCCTACATGGGAATTGATATTAATTTTAGATAATTGCAAAGGAGCCCAATATGGGACTGAAACTTTATCGTTGTCAGATCTGCGGCGATCCTTACCTGGGAAGTGAGCCGCCCAGCTTTTGCCCCTTCTGCGGCGCGCCCCAGAGATATATGGTGCCCGCAGAAAACTACGTGGACCGCAACACGGTCCCCAACCTCAGCAAACAGTCCCGGGAAAACCTGGAAAAGGCCCTGGACCTGGAGGTAAAAAACGCCGCGTTCTATTTCTGCGCGTCCAATTGCGCGCCGGACCCCCTGTCCCAGGCCATGTTCAAGGCCCTGGCCCGCACCGAAGCGGAACACGCCTCCCTCATCTGCAAAATTCTCAAGGTGCCAAAACCGGAGATCAAACCGGATGAGAAGGCCTGCTTGAAAGACCCCAAGGCCAACTTCGCCAAGGCGCATGAAAAGGAGCAGAAGGCGGTGATCTTTTACGGTCAGGCTGCCAAGGAAGCCACCGAAGACCGGGTTAAGGAAGTGTTCTCCGCATTGACTGAGGTGGAGACTTACCATATCGCCCTGTCGGAGGCGAGGCTGTAGGGGTCGGGGGCCAGGGATCAGCAAGAACTGATTACTGATTACTGGCTCCTGCATCTCTCCTCCCCCGCCCTCCCTTCCACCCCCTCCATAACACTGATAATTTACAATGACCGGCCCATGAAGACATAAAAAGTGTATGGGATTGGGGGAGGGGGTAAGGGCCCACGGCCCTTAGCCCCCTCCCCCACCCTCCTTTTCCTCCCCCTCCAGCCTCTCCAGCGCCAGCCGCGCGGCCATTTGGGCCGCCTGTTTTTTGCTGGGGCCTTCGCCCTGGGCCAGGGGTTCGAGGCCCAGTCGCACTTCCACCCGGAAGCGCCGGTGGTGGCTAGGGCCGCTTTCTTCCAGGAGGAGGTAGGTGGGGGAGAGTTTGAAGCGGGCCTGAGTGAATTCCTGGAGTGCGGTTTTAAAGTCCTGCCAGGGGAGGCGGGCGCTCCTTTCCAGCAGAGGATCGAACCAGCCCCGGATGAGCTTATGCGCGGCCTTCAGGCCCCCGTCCAGGAAGCAGGCCGCCAGGACCGCCTCCAGCGCGTCGGCCAGCAGCGACGGTTTTTCCCGGCCCGCCTGGCTTTCTTCTCCCCGGCCCAGGAGGAGGTAAGAGCCCAGGTCCAGTTGCCGGGCCAGCGTGGCCAACTGCCTGGCGTTCACCAAGGCTGCCCGGCTCCGGGAGAGATCCCCTTCCGAGCTTTGAGGGAAAGAGGCCAGGAGCAGGTCGCTGATGGTGAGGGCCAGGACCGCGTCTCCCAGGAACTCCAACTGCTCGTTGCTGGGTCCGGACTCCGGGCGCTCGTGGGCGTAGGAGCTGTGGCGGAGGGCCTGGTCCAGGAGGCGCAAATCTTTAAAGCGATGCCCCAGTCTCCGGGCCAGGGCCCGGAGTTCTCGCTGCCGCTCCGGGGATAAATCCTGACTTTGCTTGATCTCTTCCTGGTTTCCCAATCTGCGCTTCCTCTAAGACTCAATCCCCATTAAAAGGTGGCACAGGCGTCTCGCCTGTGCAGCCGCAGGCTAAACATCCATGAACTAAAAGTTTGTCTCACCCCCGTGGATGAAAAATCCCCCCTACCACCCTTTAGAAAAGGGGGGGTTTAAAAAGTCCCCCTTTTTTAAAGGGGGATTTAGGGGGATTTTTTCACGGGAAAGCCTGCGGCTACCAATGCGGCCAATTCTCCATCAAACATATATTTTATGTAGGGGCGAACCTTGTCGCCCACCACTCAAGGGCGAACACAAGGTTCGCCCCTACATCACCACAGCCTGCGGATGACATATCTCCCTCTTTTATCAAGGAAACCCCGGCAACGGAAGAATAATCCTTGACAAGCCGCAGAATTACGCTATTATAGCAAATGAATCTCAATAAATATACCTGCAATGAAGTCTGAACTACAGGTATTTCAGGATTATATCCGTAACCGGGAACTGCGCCGCACTCCGGAGCGGGAGCGCATTCTCCAGGAGGTCTTCGAGATTCACGGGCACTTCGACGTGGACGGCCTCTACCTGCAGCTTAGGCAGAAAGGGGTCAAGGTCTCCAAGGCCTCCATCTACCGGGCTCTGCCCCTGTTCATTGACTGCGGCTTGGTCCGGGAGGTGGACTTCAGCGAGGGCCACTGGCATTACGAGCACATTTACGG
>JACQYN010000177.1 GCA_016208235.1 Deltaproteobacteria bacterium | reverse complement strand
TCATTCCCTGGGGGAACCCACCCCTAACCTCACGGTCACCATCTTTAACTACGCCATGTCTCCCTACCCCGACTGGCAGCAGAAGGCCTGGGGCGCGTCCCTCTTAATCACCGCCGGGGTCCTGGTGATCACCCTCCTGGCCCGCTTTACCTTAAGGGAAAAGAAGCCCTGATTCCCAAAAACCTATGGAACTCTGCGGCGCCGCGGATTAAATTATGATGCAAATGGCCAGAAAACTTCCAGAATTAGAACCAGAAACGGAAAGCCCCATTGAATCGGCGCGGATCCTGGCGGAGCTCGGCCTGGAAAGCAAGATCATCACCCGCCATCTCGATTTCTACTACGGCGAAACCCAGGCGCTGTTCGACAACAATCTAGACATAGCCCAAAACCGGGTAACCGCCATCATCGGCCCCTCCGGTTGCGGCAAGTCCACCCATATCCGCGCCTATAACCGCGTCTACGAACTCTACCGGGACCAGCGGGCCGAAGGCGAGGTGCTTCTAGATGGTGAGAATATCCTGGACCCCGCGTATGACATCATGGAATTACGCCGGAGAGTGGGGATGATCTTTCAAAAGCCTACGCCGTTTCCCATGTCCGTGTTTGACAATGTGGCCTACGGCCTAAAAATGCATTATGTGATGAGCAAAAGTGAAATAGCCGACCGGGTGGAGGAGGCCCTGCAGCGGGCGGCCCTATGGGATGAGATCAAAGACCACCTGCACCGCCCTGGCACCTCCCTTTCCGGGGGCCAGCAGCAGCGCCTGTGCATCGCCCGGGCCATCGTGGTGGCGCCGGAAGTCTTGCTGATGGATGAGCCCTGTTCCGCCATCGACCCCATCGGCACCGCCAAGATCGAAGAGTTGATCCATGATTTAAAGGCCCATTATGCCATTGTCATCGTCACCCACAACATGCAGCAGGCCGCCCGGGTCTCCGATTTCACCGCGTTTTTTTATCAAGGGCGGATCGTGGAGTTTGGCTCCACCCCCATGATCTTCACCAAGCCCACTCAAAAAAAGACGGAAGAATATATCACGGGCCGTTTTGGATAGGGTGGCGATTTATAATTACCATTGCCTTTAAATCACGGGGGTTTTAACCCCCCTTTTCTAAAGGGGGGCAGGGGGGATTATGACTAACCCCTTAATAATCCCCCTAAATCCCCCTTTAAAAAAGGGGGACTTAAACTTGCCCGCCACAGGCTCGGGCCTGATCAGGTAATTCTCCCGAAGTCGCGCCAACGTTCTTAGAGTTCTAGGTAATTCTCCCGAAGTCGCGCCAACGTTCTTAGAGTTCTCGATTTTCTTGTTTAAACACCCGGAACCAGGGCGGCAGGTCTCCCCGCCGCCCGGCGGTCCGGGAAAGGATGACGACATCGCCTGGCGGACAGAAATTTCACCATTCCGAATTTGCTCTGACCGGAAAAAAGTCCGCCTGGACATTCAGTTAGACGGCTTTCTTTTCCAGTTGTTGGTGATACTCTGCGGCAGATCGCTTTTTCTTTTCGGACCATTCCAGCACCTTGGCCATGGCCTGGGACATCAGGGTGGGATTTTCCCGGTAGCTGTACAATTCGATATCTACCCCCCTGGCATTGGCCAAGACCGCCCGCCCCAGTGGTGAGCGAATGATGACCGTGGTCCAGCCCTCGGGCGCGCCGATCCCGCCGCAGGAGATGTCGGCAAACTCCGCGGCATAATCGTCGCAGAATTGGCAGGCGTGCCGTTTCATAAAATTAAGTTGGTTCAAGGGGATGGCGCGGATTTCCCCGTTATTTAAGTGGATCAACAATTCTTCTTTGAGGTTGACCTTATGGACCTCGGTCCAGGAAAAATTGCCCATCTGTTCCAGGCGCTGCCGCTCCTCCGGGCCAAACTGGAAGTTTCCGGCGCAGAACAGACCGACATGGAATTTAATGGCATCGGATGGCACCACCCCCAGAACCTCCATGCGTCGTAAGACATTGATCTGGCAAGGCGTCCCCACAAATGCCACCCTCTTCAAGGGTTTCCTGGCCACATCACCCAGACCCGCAATGGAGGGCGAAAAGGTCGTGTAGACATCGGAGAAATGCTTAATGCTGGGGAGGGTGTCGAAGTGGAACCCCGCCGCGGCGACGATGTCTTCCCGGGAGAGAGCCAGCCAGGGTCGGCGCTGGAATGGTCCGGTGGTCTTGCTGACAATAGCCGCCTCAATGTGGCCGCGGTCAAACAGGTGGAGCAAGAGGGCGGTTATCACCCCGCCGTCAGTGGCCTGGGCCCGCACCTGCGGGTTGGTGGCCCGGGCCACGACGTTCCCCAGGATGTGGCCTATGGGGGCGCTCCAGGATACCAGTTCTTTGGTGTCTTCGTCCAACTCATGGATCACCGGACAGATGGAATAGCAGATGCCGCACTCGATGCATTTTTCGAGGTTGCTGTAGCGCGGTCTGCCGTCCGCTCCCAATTCCAGGGCTCCGTAATTGATGGCAGAACAAAACGCCACACAACCACCGCATTGATGGCAGAGGCCTGGTTCTTGGACCTCATGGATCAGATCGGCAAAAGTTTTCATGATGTCCTCCTGCCCAGTCAACCCAAGTTCCGGCCGCTATCCGAGCTGATTTTGCAGAGCCGCCCTAAATCTCCTTGAGCAGGAACTTGGGTCTGGGACCTTTGATCACGGTATCATTCTGACTTCTCATTTCTTCCCCAGGGCATAGACGGGGTATCCCCCCTCCCAGCCTTTGAGGGAGATGCGGCCCTCGTGGGCCATATCCGTCAACAGCGGGGCAATGTTTTTCACCGGCTCCTCCAAGGCCCTGGCGATTCCCGGCGGGTTGAGGGTCTGGTCGGTCAAGGCCTTGAGGACCCTGGCGGCCAAAAACTCTTCCTTGAGGACCTCGATCATGGTCTCGTCCGCGTCCACGGCGTTGAACTGGGAGCCGGGGAACTCTTTCTCGGCTGGCCGCCGCAAGCTGGTTCCCAGGACCCAGCGCACCCGGGGCCGGTGCATGGTGGCGTGAATGGCCCAGAGTTTGGCCCGGGTTTTGTCATCCTGGGGCAGAGGCGGCAGTTTGTCCAGGGTTTCCAGGTGGGACTCCGCCATGCGCACGAAAGATTCCGGCTCATTGACCTCCACGTAGCCTATGGATATCCGCCGCCGTTCCAGGCCAGCCAGGGAGAGGAGCTTTTTCATGGCGTTGACCCGATACCAGCAGTGATCGACCCCATAGTGGTAGTGGCAGGAGTGTTTGGGCGTGCAGCCGGCCAGCATGATGCCTTTGACTCCGTTCAGGAAGGCCATGGACAGGATGAAGGGGTCAAGGGAGCCCAGGCAGTTCACATGTACGAGATAAATGCCGCTGGGGTAGGTGACCCCCTTGACCGCGGCCTGTTCCGCGGACGCCAATCCGCCCCAGCCGCAGACAAAGCCCAGGCTCTCGTTTTCCTGCATCCGGGCCATCATGGCCTTGATGCGGGCCTCCAGCTGCTGAGCGGTGTTATTGAGGATCTTAACGGCTTCATAAGGACAGGTGGCCGCACAGGTGCCGCCGCCGCTGCAGAGGTGGCTGTCCACCTCCCGGGGGACCGGGCCGCTGCCGGGTTTGACGTGCTCGATACCGCCGCAGGGGCAGATCTCGGTGCACAGGCCGCACCCCTGGCAGAGGTCTTTGTCCACATGGACCACTACGGGACTCACCAGCTTCCCCTGGAGGGCTTTTTCCCGTATATGTAAAACCCCTCGAGCCGCCTTTTTGCCCTGCTGCAAAACCTCGTTCAGGTCACAGAGGCCCCCGGACGACCCGGTGAAAAAGAGTGACTCATCGGGGACCTGATCGGGCCAGAATTTAATATGGCTCTTTTGCAGCCGGCCCCCGTTTTCCTGGTAGATGGGCAGCCACCGGAGCAGTTCCTGAGCCTTGGCGGCCGGGTCTCCAGGCGCTCCTGGAACCACCAGGGTGTCCCACTCCACTTCATGCTCCAGGTTGTCCCCAGGACTCACAAAGCTCAAGTAGCCGGACTGGACCACCGGATGCACCTCCGGCGCGTAGGACATCAGCCCGATGTCATGGGCCCGGGCCTCCACCAGGTCGGCGCCGGAGAGGGGCAGCGTGATGTTGGCCGGGTAAACCACCATAGGCTTCACTTGGGGATTTTCCCGGACCATCAGTAGGCTGTCTCGCCAGGCGGCCACCGCCGCCAACTGCTGGGCGGCCTGGCCGTGTTCCGGGCTGTTCACCCAGAAGACCACCTTGCCGGGTTTGATGTCACCTGCGACCAGTTGTGCCTCCAGGTCCAGCAGGTCGCACACCCGCTCTCCGCCCCCGATGTAGTCTATGTCCGCCGGGCCGAATTCCCGGTCCAGGGCGACGATGATGGCCGCGCCGTTTACTTCGGTCACCGTGTTGTCAGGCTGCCGCAGCCCCACATGGTAGTCGCCCACACCGCCGATGATATACTCTATGGGCTGATCAGGCACTATTTTGACCAGGGGGCTGGTGAACACCTCCCGGAGAAAATCCGCCAAGTCCGCGCAGAAGATGCGGCAGCCAGGAAATGTCCAGTGCAGCTCCTCCAGAACCCGTTCAGGAGCTAATGCTTTGGAAAACACAGCGCTCTCCAAGCCATGGCGGGCCAGTTCCCGGGCCGCGGCGAAGCCGGAGACGCCGCCCCCCAAAATGAGCGCCGGTCCCTCGAAGGGCAACGACACGGGTTCATAAGGCTCCAAAAGCCTGAGGCTGGCCATGCCCCCGGCGATCAAGGCCACTGCCTTGCGGGCCAGCTCCTGGGGGGTGGCTTCGTGCACGGCAGCCACGTGGTCTTTGAGGTTGATCATCTCCACCTGGTGCTTCTCCACGCCCACCGGCGCCAGGGCTTTGGTGAACTTCTTTTTCATGACCCGGGAGGAGCAGCCCCCCACCAGGATACGGTTCAATCCCTTGGCCTGGACTTCCTGCCGCATGGCCTCCAGCCCTGGAGCCAGACAGGGGTAGGGGTAGGTGCCCAAATGTTCCCAGGGCTCGTAGCGAAGCAGTTCGCTCACCTGGGGCAGGTCGATGCGGTTACTGATCTTGCCCCCGCACTCGCACAGGAAGATCCCGATTTTGCTTTCAGTTTTCATAGTGGTCTCCTTCTATTGCCTGCGTCCTAAGGGGCGCTGACCTGCGGAAACAACTGTTCCATGGCGCCGGTAGGACAAACATACAGGCAGGTCCCACATCTGATGCAATCCGTACTCCTTTGGTGATATGGCGCGGTGACCTCTTTGAGTACACCCCGGTTGCCGAAGGTGAGGGCCTGCACTCCCACCACTTCCTGGCAGGCCCGGATGCACAAGCCGCAGAGGTGGCAGGCAAACTCCACCCCTTCTTTCTTGAACCGCGAAGGGGTCACCCGAAAAGCCTTGGCCAGCTCCTGGATTTTTGGTGCGCCCGGGCTTTCGTCCAGCAGCAATTGGACGATCCAGCGGCGCACGTTGGCCACCCGGGGGCTATCGGTCTTTACCTGGATGCCCGAGCGGATGGGGTACATGCAGGAGATCACCACCCGGGAGCGCTTGCCGTCGTCCACCTCCACCACGCACAGGCGGCAGGCTCCGTATGGTTCCACCGCTTCATAGTGGCAGAGAGTGGGGATATCAATGCCGTGCCACCTGGCCACTTCCAGGATGGTCCAGCCGTCCTGTCCCTGGACTTCTTGGCCGTTGATAGTAAACGTGATCATGACCCCTCCTTTCAGGCGACCGCCACCGCCCCGAACTTGCAGACCTCGAAACAGGCGCCGCACTTGATGCACAGGGAAGCATTGAGCGTGTGAGGTTCCTTTTTGGTCCCGGTGATGGCCCCCTGGGGGCACTCGTTAACGCAGGCGGTGCAGCCGTTGCACAACTCCGGGTTAATGGAATAAGTGATCAAGTCCTTGCAAACCGCGGCCGGGCATTTCCCCTGGAGAATGTGAGCTTCGTATTCGTCCCGGAAATACCGCAGGGTGGTGAGCACCGGGTTGGGCGCGGAGCCGCCCAGGGCGCAGAGTGAGCCGTCTTTTACCGCCTCCGAAAGGGACTGCAGTTCTTCCAGATCCTCCAAAGAGCCTTTCCCGGCAGAGAACTCTTCCAGGATCTCCCGCATGCGCTTCAAACCCAGGCGGCAGGGGATGCACTTGCCGCAGGACTCGTCGATGAGGAAGTCCAGGAAGAATTTGGCCACGTCCACCATGCAGGTGGAGTTGTCCATGACGATCATGCCGCCGGAGCCCATGATGGCGCCCGCGTCCCAGAGGGAGTCGAAGTCGATGGGCAGGCCCCAGTGCTCCTTGGGGATGCAGCCGCCCGAGGGGCCGCCGATCTGGATGGCCTTGAATTCCCGGTTCTCCGGCACGCCCCCGCCGACCTCCATCACCAGATCCTTGATGCTGACGCCCATGGGGACTTCCACCAGGCCCACGTTTTTCACCTGGCCCACCAGGGAGAAGATCTTGGTGCCCTTGCTCCCTTCAGTGCCGGTATCCCGGTACCAGTCCGCGCCCTTGGCGATGATCACCGGCACGTTGGCCCAGGTCTCCACGTTGTTCAGGTTCGAAGGGCGGTCCCACAGCCCCTTGTCCACCGTGTGGACGTACTTGGCCCGGGGCTCCCCGGGCTTGCCTTCGATGGAGGCCATCAAGGCAGTGGACTCGCCGCAGACGAACGCGCCGCCCCCCAGGTTGAGCTTGATGTCGAAGGAAAATCCGGTGCCCAAGATATTCTGCCCCAGGAGACCCGCTTCCCGGGCCGCGAAAATGGCCCGCTGCAGGGTCTTGACCGCCAGGGGATATTCGGCCCGCACGTAGATGTAGCCCTCGCTGGAGCCGATAGCGTAGGCGCCGATGAGCATCCCTTCCAGGATGGAATGGGGGTCGCCTTCAATAAGGCTCCGGTCCATGTACGCGCCCGGGTCGCCTTCGTCGGCGTTGCAGAGCACGTACTTGGGCCAGCCCTTCGCCTTGCGGCAGGAGGCCCACTTGACCCCGGTGGGGAAGCCGCCGCCCCCCCGGCCCCTTAGCCCCGCGGTGGTCACCGCGGCGATGACCTCATCCGGGGTCATGGCCGTCAAGGCATTATAGAGAGCGAAATAGCCGCCCCGGGCGATGTAGTGGAGCAGGTTGTCCGGGTCGATGAAGCCGCAGTTGCGCATGGCGATGTGGCGCTGCAGCTTGAAAAAGTCCAGGTCCTCGTAGCGGGGCGTTTTGGCCAGGAATCCTTTCAGCTTGCCCTTATAGAATTTCCGGGGCCCGCCGTTCAGAATCATGTCATCCACGTCGATCCGGGCCATGACCTGTTTTTCCGGGATCTTGCCTGCGGCCAGCTCCTCCCAAAGGGCCCCGGCAATTTCCGGCGTTACCTGTTCATAGGTAACCCGGGGCTGCCCCGGAAGGATGGCGTCCACCAGGGGCTCCTTGTAGCAGAAACCGATGCACCCGGTCTTTTCCACCACCCCGCCCCAGTGCGCGTCCTGGGCCTTTTTGGACAGAAAATCATAGACCTTTTGGGCTCCGGCGGCCAAACCGCAGGTGGCCATGCCCACCAGAATCTTGGGTTTGTCCGGATAAAGCTGGGCCAGGCCCACGCCTTTTGCCTTTTGCAAGTCGTCGATGCTGGTTATCTGCATAGCCGTTACCTCTTACGGTACATCCGGAGCAGATGTCCGGCCTTCCGCTGGCTGAGGTTGCCGTGAATCTCTTCGTCCACCTGGGCCACCGGCGCCATGGAGCAACACCCCAGGCAGCGCACCTGGCGCAGGGAGAACTTGAGGTCCCGGGTGGTGCCTTCCGGGCCGGCAATCCCCAGGTCCCGCCGGAATTTTTCATAAACGTTTGCCGCCCCCCGCACGTGGCAGGCCGTTCCCAGGCACACGGCCACGTCATGTTCGCCCTTGGGCTCCAGGCTGAAGGCCTTGTAAAAGGTGGCCACGGCCCAGCCCCGGGACAGGGGCACGCCCAGATGATCGCATACCGCGGTCATGGCCTCGGGGGGAAGATAATTGAATTTGGCCTGCACGTCCTGCAGGGCGCTGATGAGGTGTTCCGAACTGGGGGGATAATGCTCCAAAATATTTTCCAGGGCTTTAAAAGTTACGCTCATAGACCTTTCCTCCTGTTTAAAAGAGTTCAAAGTTCCGGGTTCAAAGTTCCAAGTTTAGGATTCAAGGTTGCCGTTCCTGAAAACTGCCTGGTAATTTCCTTTGCAGAATGACAGAGCAAGGACGGGGCCATAAGAGTAAGTATCCGAAACTACAAGGTATTTTGGAATAGCAGGCAGGAACTGCGGAAATCCAAAGAGAAAAAATGAGCGGAATTAAAACGTTTTTTGAGGTCTTTCAGGATAATTCAATAAAATCAATTAGTTTAATTATTATTAAAAATGTCGCGCAAATTAAAGGCCGTTTTATTTTCACCAAAGGCCGATAATTTCTAAGTTTTCCTTTGGATTAAATATCTTATAGAAAATTTATTGCCGGGGAGAAGATGTTGCAGAACTGCAACGTAAAAATGGGGAAGATAATTTATCTAGAAGATACGAGGAGTTATCTCCTTGGGAAAATTGTCGCATAATTAACATATGTTTTATTTTTTAAAATCCTTATCGCTGATGTGGTAAAGCCGCATCTTGCGCCATAGCTTGCTGCGGCTGATCTTCAGCATCCGGGCCGCCTCCTGCTTGCTGCCCTGGGTCATCTCCAGGGCCATGAGAATGGTTTTCTTTTCCAGGGCCTGCAGCGGGCTCACGGCCTTATCGGCCAGGGGCAGTTCCAGTTCCCGGCCCACCCAGGCGGATTCCAGGCGGGGGAGGTGCCGTTCGGTGATCAGGGGGCCTTTGGCAAAGACGAAGCAATATTCCAGGACATGCTGCAGTTCCCGGACATTGCCGGGCCAGGCATGGCGACAGAGGACCTTCATCACCTTGGGGTCCACCCCCCGCACCCTTTTGTTGAACTTGCGGTTGAGCTGTTCCAGGAAGTATTTGACCAGAATGGGGATGTCCTCCCGTTTTTCCCGGAGCGGCGGGAGGTGGATGGGCACGGTGAACAGCCGGTAATAGAGGTCATCCCGGAACCGGCCCTGGCGCATGGCTTCCTTCAGGTCCACGTTGGTGGCCGCCACGATCCTGGCTTCCAGGGGTATTCTCCGGGTGCCGCCCACTCTCATGAAAGCCTTTTCTTCCAGGACGCGCAGCAGCTTCACCTGGAGTTCGGGCTTGAGGTCGCCGATTTCATCCAAAAACAGGGTGCCGCCCTTGGCCAGTTCGAACCGGCCCGGCTTGTTGGCTACCGCGCCCGTAAAGGCTCCCCGTTCATGCCCGAAGAGCTCGGATTCCAGCAGGTTCTCCGGAATCGCGGAGCAGTTCACGGCCACAAAAGGCCCTTTGCGCCGGGAGCTGTAGAGGTGAAGGGCCCGGGCCACCAGTTCCTTGCCGGTGCCTGATTCGCCCTGAATCAGCACATTGGAGTCGGCCGCGGCAATGACCGGCAGGCTTTGAATAATTTCTTGCATCCGGGGACTCACCCCCACGATATCTGATAGAGACTGATTCTCCAGCTTTTCCGTGTCCATTTCCGGGCAGGTCAGATGATGAAAAGTCTCCACCCCGCCCAGCACCACGTTGCCCGGCCTCTTGATCTGGGCGGTATTGACCATTATCAGTCTTTTCACGCCCGATTTGGTGGTGATTTCCACCTCCCGGTCCACCAGGACTTCGCCGGTGCTCATGGTGATGCGCATGGGGCAGTTTTTCTGGCATTGGTCCGCCCGAAATACATCCCAACAGAACTTGCCCATCACCTCATCCCGGCTGAAACCGGTGATTTCCTCAGCCCTGCGGTTGAAGTACCCTACTTGCCAGCGGGTGTTGATCAGAAAGACCCCTTCGGGAAAATAGTCGTCGAGAATTTGGGATTGGGGGAGGTCCAGGAACTTCAGGGAAGGAATGAGTTCGTCCCCAGGGGGATGACACTCCAAAGAGGTGAGCGCACACATGACCCCTTCTCCTATATCTGGGCCCTCGGACATCGAGGGGTTGTACGCGCGAGTTCTTGATCTGGGGTGGAAACGAATGGATCAGGGGAGGAAAAGAATCGCAGACAGAGGAAACACTGCCAGAAATTTTTTCTCCCTATTATAAATATAGCAATCTTTATACCAGTCAAGAATTTTTTTTTGAGACCTTAATCCTGCATTCTCATCCGCGGCTGGGAGGGGAGGAGGATTCCGGACATTCTGTCGTCCTTTGGGAAGGGGCGAGCAAGTACCGGATGAGGCCAGAGGAGGGGGGCCGGAAATTGTACATCCAGTAAGTTCACCGAAATCCGCATCTTATACCGTACGGTATTTGATCAGTTAGATTCGGCAGCCACAGGCTTTGGCCTACGCCGGGACAGCTGGAAAGGCTGCGCCGCCTTTTGATTGAACCTTGGCATTACTTATTCACAATCTAGTAAATTTTCCCGGCGGACCAGTCTCGAGCCATCAAGGAATAATATTGGAGGTTCTGTTGGGAATGGCGTTGGGGACAGAAAGAACAAGGGGTCAGGCTTTTAACCTGACCCCCTGAAATTTTTGGCGGGCGATGGGCGACTCGAACGCCCGACCTTTGGTTCCGGAGACCATAGGGAATAACTTACCGACTCTTACCATATCATCCTAAGATATTATTATTTCAGTTATTCTAGCATAGCTAAATTTCCCTTGACTTACCCGGCTATTCCATGATATCCAACCTGTAGGTTGGATATGCGGTTGGAAAATATCCTTTTGGTTTAGGCAGAATGTGGTCAAGATGAAAAATAGATTTCCGATATTTTTCCAACCTTGCTGGAGAGAGTCTTGAAAAGGAACAAGACCACCTATCCCGGAGTCTTTTACCGGGAGGCGGAGCGGATCGGCGGCGCTGGGCTTGAACGGGTTTATTATATCGTTTTCAAGAAGGACGGCAAAGTCTTAGAGGAAAAGGTGGGGCGGCAATTTGTCGATGATATGACCCCAGCCAGGGCTGCCAGGATCAGGGCAGAACGCATCGAAGGAAAACGCCCGTCCAGAAAAGAAATCAGAGACGCGCAAAAAGCCCAAAGAGAAGAAGAAAAAAATCGTTGGACTATTGCCCACCTGTGGGAGGAGTATACGACTAACAGGCCGATAAAGGGTTTAGTGCAAGATAGATGCAGGTTTGATAAGTATATAGGACCCATTTGGGGAGAGAAGGAACCTCATCAAATTCAACCCTTGGAGATGGACCGGCTACGCCTTCGTATTCTAAAAGACAAGGCTCCCCAGACTGTTAAAAACACCATGGCTTTGCTCCGGCGCATTGTCAATTTTGGGGTTAAGCGCCAACTGTGCAATCCGCTTTCCTTTCACCTAGAAATGCCCAAAGTGAACAACCTGAAGACAGAGGACCTGACCCCGGAACAGCTATCCAGACTGCTGGAGGCAATGGAACAGGATGCCAATATCCAGGCAGCCAATTTCATGAAGCTGGCCCTTTTTACCGGCATGAGACGGGGCGAGTTGTTTCGCCTGCAATGGCAGGACCTCGATTTTGAGCGCGGCTTCATCCATATCCGTTCTCCGAAGGGTGGTCAGGATCAGAAAATCCCGTTGAATGAGCCGGCAAGGGCCTTACTCCTGGCACATCCCCGCACGGACAGCCAGTTTGTTTTTCCTGGACGGAACGGGGGGCGACGTGTAGACATTAACAAGCAGGTGAACCGTATTAAAAAGGTGGCCGGGCTCCCAAAAGACTTCCGCGCCCTACACGGGTTGCGCCATGTGTATGCCTCTATGTTGGCTTCCTCCGGCCAGGTTGACCTGTACACCCTGCAAAAACTCCTGACCCACAAGAGTTCTGCTATGACGATGCGCTATGCCCATTTGCGGGATGAAGCTCTCAGGAGGGCCTCTGATCTTGCGGGGAATCTTATTGAGCAACTCACCAACGGGGCGGCTTTTAAGAAAGAAGGGTAACCTTGACCAATGGCAGAGTAATGAAGCAACTTTGGTTGTGGAGTCTAAACCATGTTGAATCAGGCTGAACGGGATATTGTTGAAAAACTAAAGGAACGGCTGCGGGAAGCGGCAGGGGATCGACTCCAGGCCGTGATCGTCTATGGCTCCCGAGCCTGGGGACACGCCGGTCCCGATTCCGATTTGGATGTGGCGGTGGTCGTCCAAGGCTTAACCCCGGAGTTGGAGGCGGCTTTGCATGAGTCGGCCTACCTGGTGATGTGGGACCACGATTTTACCCCCATCATCGCACTCAAGGTTTTCGATGCCGACAACTTCGCAGCCTACCAGCAGAAAGGCTTTTCCTTTTACCGGAAGGTGGCTCAGGAGGGCATCGCCCTGTGAACCTGACCCCGGAAGTTGAAGCCTTAATGACCAAAGCTCGTCATGCCTTGGAGGTGGCGGAAAAACTTCGGGCCGGAGGCGATTTTCCGGATGCCGCGGGCAAGGCTTACTATGCCATGTTCTATGCGGCCCAGGCCCTTCTAAAGTCCCATGACATCGAAGTGGTTAAGCATTCAGCGGTGGCTTCCATGATAGGTCGGCATTTTGCCAAAACTGGACGCCTGGACCCCAAATTCCACCGCATGTTTCTTAATGCCCGCCGGGTTCGGGAAACCGCCGACTACGGCATCTTTGAAGAAATTATTGAACCCACTGCCAATCTTACCGTGGAAGAAGGCCGAGTTTTTGTAACGGAAATAACGCGGATTTTGCGGGAGGATAAAGGGAAGGGGAGTTAATCGATAACAACCGGATACGCTACTATTTTGAGGCGGAGGCTATGCTGTGCCGCGGACCAAATGAAAAAAAAGCCGCATAATCTCGGGAACACGGCTCCTCCTAGATTATTCTATGTGGCGTTTCTGTTCCCCCCATCCCTTTGAACCTTTAGAAAAACTCTTAAGAACCAGGCAATAGCAATGGAGAACAAAAAGAATAGTAATTATCTATTTGAAACAAAAAGAGAATGGGTCAAATATCGTTGGGAATTCTGCGACGAGATCCTGATTTTATTTCCGCTTTTAACAATCTGTTAAGGCTATCCAACCTTTATAATGATGGGAATATCTCTGAAGAAGAAGTGGATAACGCTACAAAAGAATTTAGCAAGGAGTTTGAAATACCTCAACCTATAGGTCTTATTGACTATAAAAAATCTTATGATGAATTAGAAAAAGAAAAGGGGAAGGACTCTTTAACGATTTATTTCCTACATCGTAATGTTGGTAACGCCGTTTCTATGATTACAGATTTTGGAGGCAATCACCATGTTGTTCCAAAAGATCACCTTGTATTAGATATTGATTTCAGTAAAGTAAATTCAATTACTGCTTTAAAGGAATTAGTTACCTGGCATATTGATATTTATTGGAAACAATGTTTTTTGCCGAGAAATTGTGATCAGGCAAATTTAATAAAAAAAGTAGACTTTGATAAAATTATCCAAGTTGGAGACCTAAAGAGACAGGAGAAAAGAATTAGCTGGGAAAAGGTGGCTGAAAGGTTTTTTCCTGGTGACCCAAATGGAAAGAGGAAGGCCAAACAACATTATGCACGTTATGAAGAACTGGTTAATGGTGGATGGAGGCTGTTCCGATTTCCATAATAGGATGGAGAATTTTCCATTGAGAAATTCTCCTTTTTCCGAATAATAATTCTTCTTTTTCTTTAAGAAAACTCTCATCTCCCCTTACATACTATGGTTGTGTAGGCTGTCCTTAAAAGACAGCCTTTTTTTATTTTTGGGAGGGGCGACATGGGTACGGATGGAAGCGATGTACGCTACATCAACGAAAAGGAGGTAAGCAGGATCACCGGCATCCCCCTTCAGACTTTGAGAAATTTTCGCTGCCAAGGAAGGGGGATTGGATATTCGAAGTTCGGCCGAAGTGTTCGGTATCGGCTTCAAGATGTCCTTGCTTTCATGGAATCACACCGGATTGAAGTTAACAACTTATAAGCTCAGCAGGCAAGCACCCCGGGGGGAGCGGGAAATGGAAAAAATTAGGCCCGATGAGTTTGAAACCGAGGGAGGACCTTCGACTATCCCCGAGTTGAAGCCTCTCTTTGATAGGGACGCGAGGATTACAATGGCGGCGGCCCTGGGCTTCCTTCACCCTCACGACTCGGTATTCGAGCTGTGCATAATCGGCCCCAAACTCCTAACGAGTTCCCTCTGGGAGGGCTACGCAGGGGGAAAAAAAGCGGTGCTGTCCGGCTGGTTCAGGGACCATGACAAAGCAGTGGCGCTGGCGGCGCAAGTTCAGGCGGCGGGGATTCATATAACTTTGAACACGTGCAAGGAGGCATTGCTGGCCCGGGCCAATGAACGACTCGTAGCCGGGGTTGGCAGAACCAAAGACGCAGAAATCCAGCACATCCGAAACCTCCTCATCGACCTTGACCCTATCAGGCCCGAGGGAATCTCCAGCACCGATGCCGAGCACGAAGCCGCCCTGGAGATGGCCGAGATCATCCGGGCTGACCTTGAAAATCAGGGCTGGTCGGAACCGCTGGTTGGAGACTCGGGAAACGGCAGGCACCTGGTGTATCCTCTGGACCTGCCCAGAGGCGAGGAAACCGCGGCGCTCCTGAAAGCAGTGCTGGCCGGCTTGGCCCAGCGATACTCAGACCATTTGGTCCGCTTGAACCTGGAGCTCGACCAGGTGGTCTTCAACCCGGCCAGGCTTACAAAGCTATACGGCACGATGGCCTGTAAAGGGGACCATACCCAGGACCGTCCGCACCGGCTGGCCAGAATTCTCTCCCTTCCTGCGGCCCGGCTGCCCGTCCCCATCGAGCTCCTGGAGGGAATTGCTCAGGAAGCTGAACCCAAAGAAACTTTTGGGACCAAACCGCTCCATGGTCGGACAGCCATGAATTTTGACTTCGAGGGCTACCTCCATCACTATGGCGTGGAAGTGCTGCGGGTGAAACCCCACGCCGGGGGGATGCTCTATTGCCTGGAGCATTGTCTCTTCGATTCCTCCCCCAACGGTGGGGAGGCAGCCATTGGCCAAGCGGCTGATGGGAAGATGTTTTATCAGTGCTTCCACAAGTCTTGCATGACTAGGACCTGGGCCGAGGCCCGACGAATCATCAGCGGCGAGGCCAAACTGGGGGATTTCACCGAAGGACCTCGCCAGGGATATGATTCGGGTGGCAACGGTGCTGCCGCCCCCACCGCGAGGTCCAAGGAAACGGCATCCTGGCCGGTGATGGCCCAGGAGGCTTTTTACGGTCTGGCTGGGGAGTTTGTGGGGTTAGTTACGCCGCACACCGAATCCGACCCGGTGGCCCTGCTGCTGCAATTTTTAACCGGATTCGGCAACCTGATCGGCAGGGGCGCCTACGCCAAAGTCGAAGCAGACAGGCATTACTGCAACCTCTATGGCGTCGCGGTGGGGGAGACGTCCAAGGGGCGGAAGGGAACAAGCTGGGGGCAGGTCAGGGCTCCTCTCACCGCGATTGACCAGACCTGGCAGGCACGCGTGAAATCCGGGCTCAGCAGCGGAGAGGGACTGATCTTCCAGGTCAGGGACCAGATTATCAAAGAGGTGGCAAGGAGGGTTAAAGGGCAGACGGTTTACGAAGACGAGGTCGTAGATTCAGGCGAACCAGACAAGCGCCTCCTGGTGGTAGAGAGCGAATTTGCCAATGTTTTGAGGCAAATCGAGCGGCAGGGTAATGTTCTTAGCGCTGTGTGCCGAGATGCCTGGGATTCAGGGGACCTCGCCACCCTGACCAAGAATTCCCCCACCCGGGCCTCCGGGGCCCACATCTCGCTGATAGGTCATATAACGGAAGGGGAACTGAAACGTTACCTGACCCGGACCGAGGCCGCCAACGGTTTCGGAAATCGAATTCTTTGGTTCTGTGTGCGACGGTCCAAAGTTTTGCCGGAAGGCGGGCGCATTCATGAAGTCGATTTTGCGCCGTTCCTGAAGCACCTGAGGGAGGCGGTGACCTTTGCGGCCAGTGCTGGCGAAGTCAGCAGAGAGCCCAAGGCCAGGACATTGTGGGCTGAGGTTTACCCTGAACTTTCGGAAGGCAAGCCGGGCATGGTAGGAGCCTTGACCTCTCGCGCCGAAGCCCAGGTCCTGAGGCTCTCAATGATTTTCGCATTGCTGGACGGCGAAAGATTGGTCCGTCCCCAACACCTGCTGCCGGCTCTGGCGGTATGGGACTACTGCGAAGCTTCGGTCCGGTACATCTTCGGGCAAACTTTGGGGGACCCGGTTGCGGACACGGTCCTCGAAGCGCTGAAAGCGGCCCCGGACGGACTCACCCGGACCGAAGTGAGCCACCTCTTCGGTCGTCACGAAACGGCCCATCGGATCCAGCAGGCGATCGCCGAACTACTCCAGCATGGATTAATTACCATTGAAACGATTTCGACAGGTGGCAGACCCACCGAAAAAATAAGATACACCGGTGCGAAAAAAGCAAAATAAGCGAAAAAAGTCTCCTGGCCTGACCCATATTTCGCTTAATTCGCTTTTTTCGCAATCGAGGGGAAACATGAGCTATCTGAAAATGGCCTTGGCGGCAATGAAAGCGGCAACCGTCGAGGGTGAAGTCCACGGACAGCGGCGCAACTTAACGGGCCAGGCGGAAAACCACACTTCAGCCGTAGAGGAAAAATCGGCCATCCTGATAGAGCGCATCTTGACCTGTGCAGACTGTCCCCACTTTGAGGCCAACCGTGGACCGAACCCCCGGCACGGCTGGGGGTTTTGCCGAAGGCGCAAAAGGGGACGATTCGCCTGTGCCACGGCCTGCGAGTCGAGCATAAGCAAGATATAGAGGATCAGGCGATGCAACTTATTGTTGGTAGGCAAACCAGCTTTCACGCCTGCGATCTGCCCTCCGTAGTCTTGGAGCAAGTGATGGGTCGGTTGACGTTTCCGAATCCCGCCTATCAGGAGGCCGAAAAAAGAGGATTTTTCACCGGGAACATCCCGCAGTTCATCTGGGGCTACGAGTTCACCGGGGGTCAGATTATTGTTCCCCAGGGCTTCACCAGACAGCTCCTGATGATCTTCAGAAAGGCCGGCATTTCATACCAGGTGAATGACCGGCGGCGAATCCTGACAGAGGTGGATTTCACCTTTCAAGGTGAACTGAAGAACTTTCAGCAGGAGGCCGTAAGAGCCATGTCGGCCCGGGACTTCGGAGTCCTGGCGGCCCCCACCGGCAGCGGCAAGACTGTCATGGTTTTGGCTCTCATCGCAATGCGACGGCAGCCGGCCCTGGTGGTGGTACACACCAAAGAGCTTTTGGAGCAATGGATCGAGCGGATTGGAACTTTCCTGGGCATCCCGGCCAGCGATGTGGGGGTCATTGGCAACGGAAAGAAGCGGGTTGGGGACAAGGTAACGGTGGCCTTGGTGCAGTCTCTCTACAAATGCGCCAGGGAAGTTGTCCCGCATATCGGCCATCTTGTTGTGGATGAATGTCACCGGGCCCCCTCCCGGACCTTCACCGTGACGGTGAGTGCTTTTGATTGCCGTTTCATGACCGGCTTGAGCGCCACTCCCTGGCGCCGTGACGGCCTTGCCCGGTTGATCTGGTGGCACCTGGGCGACCTCGTGTTTGAGGTGGATCGGGCAGCATTGCAAAACACCGGCCAGGTGTTGCGGGCCGAGGTTGTGTGGCGGGAGACTGACTTCGAATCCAGCTTCGACGCGTCGACCGAGTATTCCCGGATGTTGAGCGAACTGACCCGGGATTCGGAGCGCAACGAACTGATCGTCGGCGACATAGCCCAGGAAGCTTCAAACGGCGGCGGTGTCTGCCTGGTGCTCTCGGACCGGAAAAACCACGTCAAAGATCTGGAGCAACGCCTGGCCCAAAAGGGCATCGAGAGCGCAATCCTCATCGGCGACATGACCAGTAGCGAGCGGCGGGCCGTAGTGGAGGCCCTGGGGATCGGCCAGGTCAAAGTCTTGCTGGCCACCGCACAACTCGTTGGCGAGGGATTCGACTGTCCAGAATTGTCGACCCTCTTCTTGAGTACCCCGATCCGGTTTGACGGCCGACTGCTGCAATGCCTTGGCCGGGTGCTGCTGCCGGCCCCTGGTAAGGACCGGGCCCGGGTTTACGACTATTGCGACACCCAAGTGGGCGTCCTGGAGCATAGTGCCAGGGTAAGGCGGCAGGTGTACGAAGGCAATTAAGCCAGGTCGGTATCGCATCCCAGGGAGGCGAGTTCTGACCACCACGAAACCACAGGAGCATTCTAATGAACTTCACAAAGGCCAAAAGGCGGAAATGGTCCTGGACAGATCACCGGGTCCGGCAGGGGAATCGGGTTATGGAGGTTGTCAACGAGCTGCAAGACTACTGGCCCCTCACCCTCCGCCAAATCTATTACCGCCTGGTGGCTGCCGGGCACCTCGACAATACCCGTTCAAAATACAACGATTTATCGGCCCTTATTAAACAAATGCGCCTGGATGATTGGCTCCCGTGGGAGGTTTTGGAAGACCGGGTGCGCCGGGTAAGCGATAAACGGGGATGGGAAGACCATAATGAGTTACAGACAAGCGTTATCGAAAATATGTGAAGCGGTTTGGTGATATCGCGGTGGAACTAGACGCCTTGCACCCCCAGGTCCTTCGGGAATTGGCAGTCGAGGCCATAGAAAGCCATTTCGACATGGACCTCTTCCGGGAGCAGGTGGAAGTGGAACAATTGGAACAGGAGCGACTGGTCTCTATTAAGCAGAAAATCTTGTCGGAATTGAGAAGTTTGACTAGTCAAACATAACCGGTGGATCAGGAGGTCTTCAGCGGCCCTGGTGTCCTTGCCTATGTGGCCAGGCCAACCAACTTTTGTGAACCTGGGAGGTTCCCTCGGGGGAGGGGGACCGGCCCTCATAAACCGGCCCCGGGGCCAGGCATAGCAAGGCTCAGGGCCAAATAGGACACGGAAAGGAGTGTTACCATGGATCACGGCAACAAGGTGGTTTCCTTAAAGACCGGCGCGCAGCTGGAGACCGAACCCCTGCCCGCCATCGGCCCCAAGAGGCAGACCCGAATCTGGAAGATGCAGGACCTGCATCTTGGCGGCATGAGGGTCAGAGACCTGGCAACTTTTTTTGGCGTCTCCCGGAAGCAGGTTTACAAAGACCTCCAGGACGCGAAGGTCCTTTACCGGGCGTTAGTAAAGGACTTCGATTCCGACACGTTTTTAGGCCGGGAGATTGGTTTCCTGGAGGAGCTCCGGCGGAAGACCATGCACGACTACGCCATGGCAAAGCAGGAGGGCGTCAAACTCGGTTTCCTGCGCCTGGCCGGCGAAATCAGCAGTAAGCTGACCGGCTTGCTCCAAAGCACCGGTCTGCTGGCTGCGGCACCACAGCGGATCATGATCGAGCAGAATCCGTTCGTCGACAAAGAATTTCGGCAACGGTATGCTGCTCTGCTGCTGGAGGCCCGAGCCAAAGGCGTGCCCATCCAAGGCCTGTGAGGAACCGTCTTTTTACAATAATGTCGGTTCCCCACTTGCCCAAAGAAAACGGGGCCAGGGAGGTGTCATCCCCCATATAGGTGCCACTCTGGCCCCACTGATTTTAAAAATTAAGGGGATTATGAGAAAACCCTCTACATTTCTATGCTTTCCGGGGTCACCAGGAATCCGTATTTTGATGAACATGAACCCACCTTACTCATTACCTTCACTCTCGAAATGCCCGTATTTACTCCATAGGAGGGGCGTATTCGGGAGACCATTTTGGGGTCCGCCTGAAGCATTTCGGCGGCTTCGGCCTTCAGGTTGCTACCAGGCGCAGGTCCCAACCTTCGCGGCAAGGGGTGACGTATGGTGATAGCTCCAGCCAACTCCATGACTACCAGGGAGATCGCTCAATGGGTGGAATATCACCGCGTCGAAGGGTTCGATAGCCCGGAAGAGCTCCTCACCTTCATCGAGGTCTTTTGGGGGGTGCACATTCCCCAGGCCAAAGTCTGCCCCGATCATACTCCGCCGGCGGAGTACATCATCGACAGTTTCTTCGAGACGGTCCAGGACTCGGTGTGCTGGGCCAACCGTGGCGGCGGCAAAACCTTTAACGGTGCCCTGGTGACCTGGTTGGACTCCCTGTTCAAGAGCCACTGCGAGACCAAGATTCTGGGCGGCTCCGGCGAGCAATCTTTGAGGATGTATGAGCACATTTTGAGCCTCCTCACCGCGCCCTTCCAACACCTGGTGGATGGTGAAGCCCTGCGCACCCGGACCCACCTGGTGAACGGCTCCAATATCCAGATTCTCACCGCCTCCACCAAAAGCGTCCGGGGCCCGCATCCTCAAAAGCTCCGGCTGGATGAAGTCGACGAGATCGAGGACCGGATTTACGAGGCCGCCCTTTTGATCCCCAAGTCTGCCATGGGCATCAAGGCCTCGGTACAAATCTACTCCACGATGCACAAAGCTTACGGGCTCATGAATAAGGTGATCTGCGAGGCGGCGCAGAGCGGCTATCGGGTCTTCAAATGGTGCGTCTTTGACGTCATGGAGAAATGTGCGGGCCGGGAGTGCGAAGGGTGCGAACTCTGGGAGGATTGCGAAGGCCGGGCCCGCCATGCCGACGGCTTTTACCCTGTGGAAGACGCCATTTCAGCCAAACGCAAAGTTTCCCGGCAAACCTGGGAGTCGGAAATGCTTTGCCGGATGCCCAGCCAGGAAGGCCTGATTTACAAAGAGTTCGACATTTCCGTGCATGTGGTGGGAGATCCTTTTCTAGACGATCCAACGGTTAGTGAATAACGCTCACGGTCTTTAAACCCTCTCCCCGGCCTCGCCCCCCATGGTCCAGGAGGTGATTTTTAGTGATACCTAATGAATATCAGAACCCCAACCGGTGGGAGCAAGAGTGCGGATACAGAGCAGTTAGTGCGACCCTTCAAAATTACAAAATGAATCAGCCATCAGCAGGGAGAGGTATCCCAGTTAGGCGGGCGAAAATTTATGGGCATGGTCTCGTTGGCTCAAGAAACTCGTGGATATAACCCTTAAAAAGATATTTTCTTGCGTCTTTCGGTATAATGAAGCTACGACAAAAAAGCTAAGGTCGGGAGGAGGTTGGAGGCATTGTGGCTACTGACTCACAGGAGGATTTCCTGCCAACGCGATTTAGGTGGCTGAAACGACTCGATTTCTGCCCTCAGATGGGGTATCCCCCTGCCTAACTTAATTTGTTACGGGAGAAAATTTATCGATGCGGGTATTGGTGGTGGAGGATGACGACAAGATTGCTTCCTTTGTCAGGAAGGGATTGGAGCAGGCTGGCTTCGCCGTAGATCATGCGGCCAATGGCGAGGACGGCCTGCACTTAGCCCTGAGCGAGCCTTACGATGTGGCGGTCATAGACCTGATGCTGCCCAAGTTGGACGGCCTGAGCCTTATCCAGGAAATGCGCCGGCAAAAGGTCAACGTCCCCGTGATCATCCTTAGCGCCAAGCGCTCGGTGGATGATCGGGTCAAGGGCCTGCAAACCGGGGGCGACGATTACCTCACCAAGCCATTTGCCTTTACTGAACTTTTGGCTCGGGTCCAGGCGCTCATCCGCCGGGCTAGCGGGATGACTCACCCCACCCTTCTGACGGCTGGAGAATTGGTTGTGGACCTGGTTTCCCGGGAAGTGATCAGGGGTGACGTGAAGATCGACCTGCAACCCCGGGAATTCGCCTTGCTGGAATACCTGCTGCGCCACGCGGGCAAGGCGGTTTCCAAGACCATGATCCTGGAGCATATCTGGGACTACAGCTTCGACCCGCAGACCAACGTGGTGGACGTGCTGATTTGCCGGTTACGCACCAAGGTGGACCGGGATTTCGAGCAAAAGCTGATCCACACCATCCGGGGAGTGGGCTATGCCCTTAAGGCCTCTTAGGCGGTTTCGCAAAACCCTAAGCTTGCGTCTGACTCTGTGGTACTCGGCCATCTTTGTCATCAGCTCCTTGGTCCTGTTTGTTACCGCCTATCTGTTTCTCGCCGCCTCCCTGCGCCAAAAAGACCACGAGACGATTTTGGGGAAACTCAAAGACTACCAGGCCCAGTACCAGGCGGGGGGCATTATCGCCCTGAGAAACGACCTCAAGTTTCAGAAATATGCCGGCAAGCGCCATGAATATTTCGTCCGCCTAGCGGGACCGCACAACCGGACGCTGTTCTTGAGCCTTCCCGACCAATGGGCCGATTTCGACTTGGCATCCCTGGAAGGTAAACCCTTCGGAGGAATTCCTGGAAACCTTTCGCGGCATCTTTCTCGGAGTCATGCTCCCGGTCATCCTCCTGGGCTTTATGGGCGGTCAATTCCTGGCCTCCCGGGCCTTGCGCCCCATCCGACAGCTCATCCAGACGGTCCAGACCATCACTGCCACAGGCGAGATAGAGGCGCGCATGCCGGCTTCCTCCTCCGGGGATGAACTCGGTGAGCTGGCCCGGCTCTTCAACCGGATGCTGGAAAAAATCGAGGCTTTGATCAAAGGCATGAAGGGGACCTTGGACAACGTCGCCCATGATCTGCGCACCCCCCTGACCCGGATGCGGGGGACGGCCGAGATGGCGTTGCAAGCCCCGGAAGATCCGGGGGCCTGCCGGGAGGCCCTGGGTGATTGCCTGGAAGAGTCTGAGCGGATTATCACTATGATTAACACCCTGATGGATATTGCCGAGGCGGAGACGGGGACCCTGCCGCTTAAAAAGGCTCGGGTTAATCTTGCCGGGCTGTTGGAAGACGTCATAGACCTTTACCGCTATGTCGCCGAAGAAAAGCAGATCACAGTTACCACCGAATATCCTTCGGAGCTCTGGGTAACTGCCGATGAAAACCGACTCCGCCAGGCGCTGGCCAACCTGCTGGATAATGCCCTGAAGTACACCCCCCCAGGCGGGCGCGTCGAAGTGAAGGCCCGGGAGACGGATCGGCAGGCGCTATTGGCCTTTCAGGATACGGGGGTGGGGATTCCGCCGGAGGAGTTGCCTCGAATCTGGGAGCGCCTGTATCGCGGGGACAAAAGCCGGTCGCAGCGGGGCCTGGGGCTGGGACTGAGCCTGGTCCGGGCCATTATCCAGGCGCACGGCGGCCAGGTGTCCGTCACCAGCACTCCCGGCGTCGGTTCTGCCTTTGAGATCGCTCTGCCCCAATAATTTCCCGCCCCGGTTCCCCCCATCCCCTCGCGAAAAACCACCTTACTAATTTGTAATGATGTGGCAAGGTTCTTGTAATATTTCTTAGGTTATCTAATCATTCAGACTTACATGCCAAAGGAGGAGCTTATATGAAAATCGTGTCAGCCGGCGTCGGCATCCTGGCGATATCGGTCCTGCTGAGCTTGCCCGCTTATGCCAAGAAAGACAAAGGGGAAGCATATCAGATCCAACCGACCATCACCGCGGAGCAGGCTAAAGCCGCGGTCACGGCCGCCCTGCCCAAACTTAGCCTCGGCAAGCCCTTTACTAAACAGGGGAAAAGGGGGGATATCAAGCTGGAAGTCCCTATGATGTTGCAGGATAAAGTGGTGGGGAGGGTGAGACTGAATCCCTTGACCGGGGAGGTCCTGGTAAAGGGACAGAAGCTGGAGGTCCAGAAGCTTTCCGTCTCTCCCGAGCAAGCCGCGGCGGCGGTCCAGAAAATCTTGCCCAACCTGCAAGTGGGATCCGCCTGGCTGGGCAAACAGGGGGAATGGAAAGTTCCCTTGCTCTACCAGGGCGCCGTGATTACCGAAATGTCGGTTCATGGCCAAAACGGCTCCATCCTCCCGGATTGGAAGGCCTCCAAGGACGTGACCATGTTCGGCAGGTAAGTGGGGCAGGTCCGGCACGGGTGACGTATTAATCGCCGTCGTTGTCTCCATAAATCATAAATGAAGTGATAACCATGAAAGGTCTTTTGGGAGAGAAGTGGCGGTGGATTACGGCGTCGGCATTGTTGATTGTTCTGATAAGCGTGGGAGCCGGGTCAGCCGGGATGCCGCCACCAGCCGCCCTGGGGCAAACCGGCTTCCAGGCTCCCACCTCTTCCTGCAGCATTAAAGTGCCTGAGCCGGAGCCGATGGATCTTACCACCTTGGCCAAGATCTCTGCCGATAAAGCCATGGCCACCGCCCTGGCCGCCTGTCCCGGCACCCGGGTTATAAAAGTGGAGTTGGCAAACGAGGACGGCTGTCTGGTTTATGAAGTGCTTCTCAGCACCGGCCTGGAGGTGAAGGTGGACGCGGGCAACGGCCAAGTGCTGCGGTCCGCTTCGGACATGTAATCCTGGTGAAAGGTCCCGATAATGTCCCCTCACTTATTGTCCACGAGTAGCATATCAACATTGCCTGCCCAGGTTTCAGGAGCACGTTCCCATGGGAGATAGAATCGCCGGAACCCGACCTGGGTGCGATATTTCAAAACCTGCGGCGCTGAAATTCGTGGTCTTGCTGGGTATGGTAAGCCTCTTCGCGGACGTCACCTACGAAGGGGCCCGCAGTATCACCGGTCCCTTCATGTCCATTCTTGGCGCCAGCGCAACTGTAGTGGGAGTTGTCGCGGGCTTCGGTGAATTGGGCGGCTATGCCTTGCGCCTGGCATCGGGTTACCTGGCTGATCGGACGGGTCGATATTGGACCATCATTTTTTTGGGCTACGCCATCAACCTCTTGGCGGTTCCTTTCCTGGCCTTGGCCGGCCACTGGGAAATTGCCGCGGTCCTGATCGTTGCTGAAAGAATGGGTAAGGCCATCAGAACCCCGGCCCGGGATGTGGTGCTTTCGTGCGCCGCGGAGCCCATTGGACGAGGTTGGGGCTTCGGCCTCCATGAGGCCCTGGACCAGATCGGCGCGGTATCGGGCCCGTTGATAGTCGCGGCGATTTTTTATTTTAGGGGCAGTTATCAAGAGGGCTTTGGAATCCTCTTGTTTCCGGCTCTGATCGCCCTGAGTGTGTTATTAGCCGCAAAACTATTGTATCCGCATCCTCACGATCTCGAGCCTGCTTCTGTCAAACTGGAAACCAAAGGCTATCCACGTACTTTTTGGCTTTATGTGATTGCCGTCGGTTTCATTGCCGCAGGATATGCGGATTTTGCCCTGGTGGCTTTTCATTTTAAAAAAGCGGCCGTGGTTCCCGACTACTGGATTCCGATATTCTATGCCGTGGCTATGGGTGTTGATGCGGTCGCCGCCCTTGTGCTGGGACGGGTATTTGACCGTATCGGCTTCTCGGCCCTGATTTTCTCGGTCCTCTTATCGGCATTTTTCGCTCCCCTGGTGTTTATGGGCGGATTCCATGCAGCATTTGCCGGGATGGTTTTATGGGGGATCGGCATGGGGGCCCAGGAGTCGGTGGTGCGGGCCGCGATTGCGGATATGGTGCCTGCCAACAAGCTGGGACTCGCCTTTGGAGTATTGAATACCTTCTATGGCTTCTTCTGGTTCGGAGGGAGCGTCCTCATGGGGGTATTGTACGATTTCTCCCTGGTAACCCTTATTGTGTTTTCTGTGGGGATTCAGCTGGCTGCCGTTCCCATGCTCATACTTGGAAAGAGCCATCGGCTACCGCCTAAGACGGCGAATGGGGAAAAAGAAGGGACTTAGAAGGATATTGCGGGTGCTCGGCCCGTTCCGTGCGAGGGCTTCGTTAGCGAGATCAACCGTTATCCAAAACTGAAAAGCGCTGCACCCCCCCGAGATCGAGAGGGGGAGAGCATGTCTCTAAACCTCGAAGAACAAAAATCGCCAAGCAAGCAAAGTCTGCGCGCCCTCGATTATCTTAATTTCTTCCTGGCGAATGTGCAGGCTGGCGTCGGACCATTTCTGGCAACTTATCTCATGGCCAGTCACCACTGGAATCCCGCTGATATTGGGGTGGCCATGTCCATAATGGGAATTGCCACCCTGCTGGCGCAAACCCCCTGTGGAGCATTGGTCGATTTCTTCAAAGAAAAACGCCTGTTAATCGTCATGGCCGCAATGTCGATGGGCCTGAGCTGCAGTGCCATAACGCTTTTCCCGAACTCCTTCATCAACATCGCCCAGGGCATCAACGGCGTCGCCGCGGCAATTTTCCCTCCGGCCATCGCGGCTATTACCTTAGGTATGGTGGGTCAAGAAAGATTAGCTGTTCGTACCGGACGCAATCAAGTGTTCAACCATGCTGGCAAGATTGCTGCTGCTGCATTAACGGGTATAGTAGGACATTTTTGGGGACATGAGTGGTTTTTCTATCTGGTCGCGATTACTGGAGTAGCCGGCATTGTTGCGGCGCTATTTATTAGAAGTGATGACATTGATTACCTCCAAGCGCGGGCGGCGACGCCCAAAAAGACACCGGACAAGGTGATTGCTTCGAGTATCAGGGCCTTACTCACGGATCGCCATATTCTGGTTTTTGCCGCGATCGTGACTCTGTTTCACTTCGCCAATGCAGCCATGCTCCCTTTAGCAGGGCAATTGGTTACACGGAGCGACAAAACCTTCGCTTCCCTCGGCATGGCGGCCTGCGTTATCGCCGCTCAAATGGTGATGGCTCCCGTGGCTGCTTTATCCGGTAAATCGGCCAACCGATGGGGCAGGAAACCCATTTTTTTGATAGGGCTTACCGCTCTAACCATCCGAGGTTTACTTTATACCTTAAGCGATAATCCGTTCTTCATTGTTTTCGTCCAATTATTTGACGGAATCGGGCAAGGAATTTATGGGGTGTTATCGGTCATCGTGGTTGCCGATTTGACTCAAGGGACCGGGCGCTACAATCTTGTGCTGGGGGCGATTGGGACTGCCAAAAGCATAGGAGCTGCGCTTAGCAACGCGGTAGCAGGGTATATTGTGCATGCTTGGGGCTTCAACACAGGATTTCTGGTTCTATCCTCTATTGCGGCATCTGGATTCATGGTCTATTACCTGTTTTTGCCAGAGACCAAGAGTTTCAGCGATTTCCCATCATCCTGACCCCAACCTTGCCGATTTGTAATGTTCCGGAAAGGTTGCGGTAATCATTTCTTTCTAAAATAACGGTCAAACATACCCTGGAAACCGGGAGGTAAATCCATGAAGACCGCTATCCGAGCCATGATTGGCATGTTAGCCATCGCCCTGCTGTGCGCTGGGCCTGCCTTGGCCAAAAAAGGTAAAAAAGGCGGAGGCCCCCAAGTCCCGCCCATAATCACCGCTGAGCAAGCCAAGGGCACCGTGAGTGCTGCCATCCCCAACCTATCGGTGGGGAAGCCTTTTACCAAGCAGGGGAAAAGGGGAGATATCAAGCTGGAAGTCCCTCTGATGCTGGAGGGGAAAATTGTCGCCAAGGCCAGGTTGAATCCTGTCACTGGGGAAGTTCTTCTTAAGGGACAGAAATCCTGGGCCCAAAAGCTGTCGGTAACTCCGGAACAGGCAGCCAAGACGGTCCAGGGAATGGTTTCGGAACTGCAGGTGGGCGCTGCCTGGTTGGGCAAACAAGGCGAATGGAAGGTTCCTTTGCTGTATAAAGGATCGGCGGTCGCAGAAATGTCGGTCCACGGTCAAAACGGTTCCGTTCTACCGGACTGGAAGGCTGCCAGGGACGTCTCGTTCTTCGGCAGGTAAAACCACCAAGGCTTATAAGGTTCTCCCACCCACGAGTAACAGTCGTCTTTGAGGCGCGGGGCTGGAAACGCCAGGGTTTCCGGCCCCTGGCACTTCTGGGGATAACCGCATAGAAATTTAAGCTTTCTTATCGTAGGTTCAAAGGCAGCCGCCATAATTACTTATTTGTAATCTCCGGGCAAGGTTCCGGTAATCCTGGCTGATTATGATGAAGTTCAAAAAGGAGGTGCGAATTATGAAAAACAGTGGTTTTTGGAAGGGAGCGAGCCTGGCTCTGGCCCTGCTGTTAGCCGGAGGGGTATGCAAGGCGGCCCTGGCCGCGGATCAGCAGACCAATGCCCAGGTCCCCACTTACACCTGTAGCATCAAGGTGCCGGAGCCGGAACCCGCGGACCTGTCCACCCTGGCCAAGATCAAGGCCGATCAGGCCATGGCTGCGGCCCAAACCGCCTTCCCCGGCGCCCAGGTGAGAAAAGTGGAACTGGACAATGAAAACGGCTGCCTGGTGTACAGCGTCTTCCTGAGCAACGGCATGGATGTGAAGGTGGACGCCGGCAACGGCAGTGTCCTCCACAAGGAGCCGGCCGGGAAGGAAGGTCACGAAGGGCGCGAGGGACGCGAAGAAGAAGATTAACCCTTAGCTTTTCCCGGTGCTTAAGGATTATCTTAAGCCCCCGGAATTTTTTCAAGAGGTTGCCATGCCTGCCATAGAAATTCAAGAGTTAAAAAAGAGCTTTGAGGGACAACCAGTGCTACACGGCGTTTCCCTGACGGTGAGCCATGGAGATATCT
>JACQYN010000176.1 GCA_016208235.1 Deltaproteobacteria bacterium | reverse complement strand
TGCTATAAATCAAAATCCCTTCCCTTCCCCGCAGGGCGTGCTTATTATTATGGGCAATTCTGCGAGGAGGAGTCTACCCATGGAAGTGCGCACCATCCTATGGCCTACGGACCTGTCCAAAAATTCGATCAAAGCCGCGAAGAACGTGGAATCACTGGCGGAGAAGTACCAAGCCAAGGTCATCCTGCTCTATGTGGGAGTGGATTTGCTGAGTCATTTCGGGGCCTACGGGGAGCCCAGCAAGGAACACCTGCACCACTTCCAGAACTGGGAAATGGATCATGCCAAGAAAAAGCTGGAAAGCGTGTGCCAAAAGGAGCTGAAAGCCTGCCCCGCCCTGGAAGTCCGGCTGGTCCAAGGGGACGCGGCCACCGAAATCATGAAGGCGATTAAGAAGGAGAAGGCGGACATGGTGGTCATCACCACCCACGGCCGGGGCGCGGAGGATGTGGACCGGATCAGTGCCGAATTCGGCAGCGTGGCCAAAAAGGTCATCGCCAACTCCCCGGTGCCGGTCCACCTGGTGAATCCGTTGAAGAAGTAAGGCAGGAACCTTGTGAGGGGAAGGTCCGGGGCCCTAGGTTCCCTGGCCTCCCCACACCCCCCCCGGGTTTTTTTGCCTAATTATCCGGCTCATCTCCTTCGAACATATTCTATCCAGATAAGATTCAAGGACTTGACAAACTTTGCAGCATTGCTATTATTAAACTCATGAGTTAATTAATGAGTTTATGGAGGACAAATTGCAGGTTGAAAACAAACCTATAACAAAATTAATTGACGCCTTAACCGCTCGCACCCGCTTCGGGGAGCTTCTGGACGAGGTTGATAAGGAGCAAGTGCGGGTGGTGGTGAGTCGGCGAGGCAAAGCGAAAGTAGTGATCTTGAGCGTCCGAGATTACCTGAGAAACATAGTCAAGCAACCGGAATTGCTAACAAAAATACAGTTAAGTGCTAAAGAGGCAGGTTTGGACAAAATAAGCGATGCAGAGATTGACGCGGAAATAGCAGCTTACCGCGCAAAGAATGATTAATGCCTCCGCCAGTACCAAAGGTGGTTCTGGACACCAATGTTCTAGTTTCGGCCTTTCTCAAGCCGGAGAGCAATCCGGCTCTTATTCTTTCCTTATTTTCTGAAGGCTACCTTACTGTTTGCCTCAGCGAGGAGATATTGGCTGAATATGGGGAGGTTTTGAAACGGGAAAAGTTTAAGAAACTTGATCGTGGAAGCATTAATAAGTTTATTTCCCAAATCGAAAAACAAGCATTAATGGTTAGACCACAAGTTTCCGCAAATGTCGTTTCCGTTGACCCGGCAGACAATAAATTTTTGGAATGCGCCTTGGAATCCAAAGCGGACTACCTGATCACGGGCAACGCCAAGCACTTCCCTTTCAAAAAATTCCGCGATACGCAGGTTATAAACCCCAAGGATTTTATTGACCTCTTGGGAGAGGCAATTTCTCAGAGGTAGGGGGAAAGGGCTAAAGGCGGACCAGAGGCCCGCCCTACCAGGCCCTTAGGCCCCTCCTCCACATATCAACTCTTCAACAAAAAAACGCCGGCCTGGGATCAGGCCGGCGTTCTTTGTCCAGAGCGATGAGCGCTTTCGGTTTCGGTGATGGTGATAGCCGCCGAGGGGCAGACCTCGATGCAGCTCTCGCAGCCCAGGCACTCATCCTCATTGACGGGGACCGCTTTGCCTTCCTGCATCTCGAAAACGCCAGTAGGACAAACATTGACGCATTCTTCATCCCCGGTGCACTTGTCGGTGTCGACTTCTACTCTCCAGGCCATTAAGCTTTACCTCCCTTAAATTTACACTTAAATATTAAAACCGGGGACCCGGAAATAGGCCCCGGGGCTGACGCCTTTTTCAGGACCTGATCTCTTCCTTGATGGATACGGCCACCTTATAAAGGAGGGTGAGAACCAGGAACCCCAGGGCCCATACCCCCAGAGTAATGAAGGCTTCGGGCACGGTGGGGGCGTATTCCGTCACTTTTTCCATGGGATTGGGCACGAAGCCGCCGGTCATCAACCCCAGGCCCTTGTCGATCCAGGTGGTGATGATCACCATGCCGCAGAGGGCCGCCAGGGTGTTTTCATTCTGGCGCAGTTTGGGGTTGGTGAGGAGAATGGCGGTGATGGTCATGCCCACGATGGAGAACCACATGAAGGGTACCAGCCGGGCCTTGCCTTGCAGCCCCGCGAAGAGGTACTGGAAGTGCAGCATGTGGTCCGGAATCTGGCTGTAGAAGACGGTGAAAACTTCGCAGAAGAAGAAGAAGACATTGATCAGGGTGGCGTAAGTGACGACCTTCGCCAGGCTCTGAATCTGCTCCCTACCCGGGTCGAACTTGGTGTACTTGCGGACGAGCAGGCAGAGCAGCACCAGGAGCGACGGACCCGCGGCAAAGGCCGAAGAGAGAAACCTGGGGGCCATGATGGCGGTGAGCCAGTAGCCCCGGCCGGGAAGGCCGGCGTACAGGAACGCGGTCACCGTATGAATGCTGACGGCCCAGGGGATGGAGACGTAGCTGAGGAACTTGATCCACTTGGGGGGCGCCACCGAATGGCGCTCGCATTCCAGCACGTTCCAGCCGATGAGGATATTGAGAAGGAGATAGCCGTTCAGGACGATGATATCCCAAAACATGACGGAGTTGGGTGTGGGGTACTTAAAGACGTTGAAGACCCGGTCCGGCCGCCCCATGTCCACCAGCACGAAGGTAACGCACATGGTCACCGCGGCCACCGCCAGGAATTCCCCGAGGATGGTCACCCGGCCGAAGGCCTTGTAATTATGGAGATAATAGGGCAGGACCACCATCACCGCCGAGGCCGCGACCCCGACCAGATAGGTGAACTGGGCAATATAAAAACCCCAGGAGACGTCCCGGCCCATGCCGGTGATGCCCAGGCCGACCTTCAGTTGCTGGAGGTAGAAGAGAAACCCCAGGGCGAAGATACCCCCCAGGACGGCCAGCAGCAGGTAATATCTCTTGGTACCGATTAGTGCTTTTTCAAGCATGACCTACCTCACACGATATAGTAAACTTGCGGGTTCGTACCGAGATGGACTTTTCGGCGGATGGTGAAGTATCTCTTTAGGGTGTCCCTCACCCTGGACTTTTCGTCGTTCAGGTCCCCGAACACCAGGGCCCCTCCGGAAGCCTCCACGCAGGCGGGCAACATGTTCTGGGCCAGCCGCTCGGCGCAAAAGGTGCACTTTTCCACCACCCCGATCTCCCGGGTGGGATAACCCGGAAAGGTATCGGCGACGTAAGGCCGGGGGTCTCTCCAGTTGAAGCTCCGGGCCCCGAAGGGACAGCCCGCCATGCAAAAGCGGCAGCCGATGCAGCGGTGCATGTCCATGTTGACAATGCCGTCTTCCCGGCGGAAGGTGGCCTTGGTGGGGCAGACCCGGACGCAAGGGGGATTATCGCAATGGTTGCAGAGCAGGAGGAAGGGCAGATGCGCCACCTTCTCCAGCATATTGGGATGGTCTTCCCCGGGAAAGGCGTTGTGGAAATGCTCGGTCCAGAGCCACTTAACTTCATAACGGTTGAGGACTTCCGGGGGCAAAGTGTCCTTGGCGTCCTTGGGTTTCTTGAAATCAGGGACATTGTGGACCCGGTGGCAGGCCTCGATGCACTTTTTCGCGGTGGCTTCGTCCAGTTTCTGCATGTTCACCACCATGGCCCATCTGACGACTCCCTGGGCCTCCGGTTTGGCGGCCATCGCCGCTTCCACCTGGCCCGGACGCAGCAGTTCAAAGGCCCCTTTGCCGCCGAGACCCAGTAACGTGGAAAGTCCAGCTATCCGGATGAATTCTCTTCTATCCATACCCATCACTTCGCCTCCGCCAGCTTCTTACCTTCTTGGAGATGACAACCCCAACAGTTGGGCGCCACTGCCACGTAATTATGGCACTGGTCGCAGAACTTCTCCTTGTTGGAGTGGCAATCCATGCAGGTGTTGGTGAGGCTGGCAAGGTATTTTTTACCGTCAGGAGAAACAAAATCTCTGCCGTTGGGCGCGCCCTTCTCATTGGTGCGGACTACCTTGTCCCGCCAATCCACGAGCATCTGCATGTGGTTGGCCCGCATCCAGTCCGTAGGCATGATGCACTGCCGGTCCTTTTCCGCCATCTTTTGGATGACCGGGGTGTCCAGTTGCCGCTGGGGCGGCGGCACAGTCTTCCCCAGGTTCGGCGCCAGAGGCAGGATAAGCAGGATGAGGAAGACGGCCAGCCCGGTGAAGATATATTTCGCGTTGTAGTACTTTTTCTCCACCTGGGGGCGCTCGGCAAATACCCCGAATTCATTTTTGTATTTCTCGCCCATTATTCGGCTTCCTCCGCATCTTCCTCCGCGGCTTCCCCGAATCCCACCAGGTCGCGATCGCGGAGATCGGTGGTGCGCTCGATCTCATTGGGGAAGATCAGGGCGTTGCCCACCAGTTCGGTGATGCCCGTGACCTCCACTTCCGGCACCCAGTACGTCAGCAGGGTGGGCAGGGTGGCCCGGTCCAGGGCGCAGATGCAGCCCAGATGGTTCACCCCGTACTTTTCGTGGACAAACTGCAGGGCGTTGGCCCGGGGGAAGCCGCCCTGCATACGCAGTTCCATGTTCTCGTTGGCGTTGATGCCGCTGGAGCTGCCGCAGCAGAAGGTCTTTTCCCGGATAGTGTTGGGGGGCATCTCCACGAAGTTGCCCTCGGGCAACACATTATTAATAATGTAGCGCGGCTCCTCAAAGATCCCCATGCCCCGGGCGGTATTGCAGGAGTCATGGAAGGTCAGTTTGATGTGGGCGTTGCGCTGGGGGTCCAGGTTGAGTTTGCCGTTCTTGATGAGGTCCGCGGTGAATTCGGAGATGTGCACCATTTTGTGGACCTTGGCGTTCTCGAAGCGGGTGCCGGTGATGGGGGATACCGGCTCTTCCAGGAAGTCCACCGGCCCCCACCAGGTGGGCATGTACTGGTTGCAGACCCGCCACATGTGGCCGCATTCGCCGCCCAGGATCCACTTCACCCCCAGGCGCTTGGCTTCGTGGTAGATCTTGGCGTTCAAGCGCTTGCCCATCTCGTGGGAGATGAACCAGCCGAAGTTGCCGCCCTCGGCGGCGTAGGTGCTGAAGGTGTAGTCCAGGCCGATATGCTCGAACAACAGCATGTAGCCCATCATGGTGAAGGTGCCGGGGTCGGCGAAGTAGTCCCCGGAGGGCATGACAAAGAGGACCTCGGCGCCCTTGCGGTTATATGAGGGGGTGGTGGTGATGCCGGTGACGCGCTCGTTTTCCTCGGCCAGGAAGTCCACCATGTCCTTGAAAGCCTGGGGAGTGGCGCCGATGTGGCTGCCTTTATCGTAGCACTGGCCCACCGAGGCCAGGGCCCAGTCGATATTGACGCCGATGGAGGCCAGCAGCTCCCGGCCCAGGAGGGTCATCTCCGCCATGTCGATGCCGTAGGGGCAGAACAGCGAACAGCGCCGGCAGATGGTGCACTGGTGCAGGTAGAAGAACCATTCCTTGATGACGTCTTCCGTCAGGTCCCGGGCGCCGGCTAATTCTCCCAGGATCTGTCCGGCCTTCTTGAAGTAGCGCCGGTACACGGAGCGCATCAGCTCGGCCCTAAGGACCGGCATATTCTTGGGGTCCCCGGTGCCCAGGAAGAAGTGGCATTTGTCCGCACACGCACCGCAGCGCACGCAGATATCAAAGAAGACCTTCAGGGAGCGGAAGCGGCTGAGCCGGTCCTCCATCCCTTCCAGGATAATCTCTTTCCAGTTGTCGGGGAGCTTCCAGTCCTCATCCGCGGCGTTCCAGGCCCGGGGGTAGGGGTAGTTGATCCACTCCATCCATTTGGGCGCGGCGGCATTGCAATAGGTGCCCGGCCGGAATTCCGGTTTGACGTCCATCCATCCCTTGGCCGGCGGCTGGTAGTTTAGCCCAGGTAGTAATTCTGCGGGTTTTGGAACCTTAGCCATAAAATCATGACTCCTTTTCGACCGGGATATCGGCCTCGATCATGGCTTCCCTAAATCTATCTTCGTACTCGTCATAGTGATGGAACTTGACGGGATAGTTCCAGGGGTTGACGTGCAGGACCCAACGGTTGTTGCAGGTCAGGTTTCTGCTGGGGCTTAAGAATACTCCCGGCGCGTGCATCAGCTTGCTGAAGGGAAAATACGCAAACAGCACGCAGACCAGAAACAGATGCACATAAAAGATGGGGCCGATCCCTGCGGGCACCACGGGGTGGAAGGTGGCCAGCCCCAGGGCCAGCTGTTTCACGGCGATGATGTCCACCTTATAAACGTAGCGCATGAGAATGCCGCTGATGCCGATGCCCAGGATCAAGAGGAGCGGGAAGTAATCCGCGGCCAGGGAGATGTAGCGCAGAGTGGGGTTGGTGATCCTGCGGGCCAGGAGATAGAACGCGGCCACCACCAGGACCACGCCGCTCAAATAAACCGCGGGGGTAAAGAACTGGAAGAAGCCGTCCACGTGCTCCAGCAACTGGAAGGGCATGGGCACGGGCTCGGTGAAGAACCGCAAGTGCCTGAGGATAATGACCAGAAAGGCGTAGTGAAAAGCGATGGCCCCCAGCCACAGCCACTTGTAGGACCAGTGAATCAACCGGTCGCCTTCCGGATTGTCCGGGTCTTTCCGCAATTCGGTGCGCAGGTTCCTGAAAAGGCTGCGGAACGCCAGAACCTCCAAGGCCATGCGGCCCACCAGATGCTTGAAGGTGTCGGGGTTGTCCAGTTTATCGCCCAAGTCCCTTTGGATCCAGGGCAGGGTCCGGTTCTGCCCCGCAGTAGTGGGGATGCGGAAGGGAACCGGGGAACGGGCCCACTGGAGGAGGCGGTAGATCAGCCCTTCCACAAAGATGAGAACGGCCAGATAGGGGACAACCACCCCGAAAAAGACCTGCAAGCTGGCCGCCTGCGCGCCGAAGTGGGCCACGGCGACCAGTCCCAACACTGCTAACAAGGACACTAAGAAAAAAAGAAAAAAAAAATCCATTTACTGTCACCTCGTTTCAGGTTGACCGTTGGTCATGCGCTTTCTGCTACTTACTGTTTATGCTCAGACCGGATTTGCGCAACAAGCCGCTGACCCGGTTTTTCA
>JACQYN010000175.1 GCA_016208235.1 Deltaproteobacteria bacterium | reverse complement strand
GCGGCGCCGCGCCTCCCAGGGACAGGGCCCGGTCGCAGACAATGAGGTGCTTGGCGCCGGCCACTGCATTCCTGAGGTCCGCAAAGGGGAAAGGCCGCCACATCCGCAGCTTTAAGAGCCCTACCTCCAGGCCGGCATCCCGCATCTCGTCCACCGCCACTTCCGCCACTTCGCTCAGGCAGCCCATGGTCAACAGCAGAATCTTGGCCCCTTCGGTCTTGTATTTCTCCACCGGCTGGTAGTGCCGGCCGGTGAGGTCGCCCCACTCCTTCCAGACCTTCAGAATATGGTCATAGGAGCCGGTGAGCGCCATCTGGTGGGCCATCTTCATCTCGGTGTACACCTCGGGCATGGCGAAGGCCCCCATGGTCACCGGCTTCTTGGTGTCCAGGCTGAACCGGGGATGATACGCGGGGAGAAACTTATCCACCATTTCCTGGTCCGGGAACTCCATGGCCTCCACCACGTGGGAGAGAATGAAGCCGTCCAGGTTGATGATGGTGGGCAGCAGGACTTCATGGTTTTCCGCAATCTTGAAGGCCATGACCGAATGGTCGAAGGATTCCTGGCCGTTTTCCACAAAGACCTGAATCCAGCCGATGTCCCGGGCCGCCATGATGTCGCCGTGGTCGTTCCAAATGGAAAGGGGACCGGACAAGGCCCGGTTGGCCACGGTCATGACGATGGGGAGCCTCAAGGCGCTGGCAATGAACAGGATCTCGTTCATTAGGGCCAGACCCTGGGAGCTGGTGGCGGTGTAGGTCCGGGCCCCCGTGGCGGACATGCCGATACAGGTGCTTATGGCCGAGTGTTCCGACTCGACGTTGACGAACTCCGCGTCCAACTCGCCGTTGGCCACCATGGAGGAGAGATGCTCCACGATGTGGGTCTGGGGGGTGATGGGATACGCGGCGATGGCTTCGGCCCGGGACATCTGCACCGCGTGGGATATCGCAATGGATACTTCCATGCCTACTCGGTGGGCCATTATTCTTCCTCCGGCACCATGCTGATGCAGCCGGTGACACATTCCTTGGCGCAGATGCCGCAACCTTTACAGTACGTGTTCATGTCGAAGTAACCGCCCGGCTCCTCGGAAATGCCGGCCTCGGGGCACACGGTCCAACAGACGCCGCAACGGATGCAGCGGCTCTTGGTCCACACGGGATGCTGGGAGCGCCAGTCGCCGGTATTGTAAGCCCGGGCGCTGCCGGGTTCCGTGATGATGGCGCCCACCTCGATCTCTTGCCAGGTAACTTGATCCATGGGTTTGCTGCTCATGACCGCCGCTCCTCAATAACGGTTTGTTCAAAGGCCGCCTTCAAGGCGTTAAAATTTTTCACCGCCAGGGGGCCGAAGCGAGCCTTCAAAGGCTCCTCCAGGGACTCCAGCTTCACCACCCCGGTGGCCTTAATCAGGGCCCCCATCATGGTGGTGTTGACGATGGGCACCCCCAGGACTTCCCGGGCCACCTTGTTGGCGTCCACCAGGGCCAGGGTGTGCTTGAAGCCGTATTCCCGGCGCACTTCCTCCGGAGTCTTGGGGGTATTCAAGACAATGATGCCCTCGGGCTTAAGATCCGCGGGCGGGTTCTGGATGCGGATGAGACTGGGGTCCAGAACCACCACCACGTCGGGGCTGGCGATTTTGCACCGCAGGCGGATATGCCGGTCGTCCACCCGGCAGAAAGCCAGAACCGGCGCGCCCCGGCGTTCCGGTCCGAAGGAGGGGAAGCCCTGGGCGAATTTTCCTTCCCCGATGGCCGCCAGGGCCAGCAACTCCACCGACGTCACCGCGCCCTGACCGCCGCGGCCGTGAAAGCGGATTTCGATCATAAGTTTTGCCCTTGATTTATGGGAAATGATTTATCAATTATGGACATTACAGGAGTCCAATCATTCCAGATTGTTAAGCATCAGCCGTGCCAACCAACCGTCACGGGGGTCCGTTCGTTAACTTCAAGCAATAATTGGGAAATTATTGGAATGAACGGGGTCTGTCTCCAATGGCTGCATGAGGATACTGTAAGTATTTTTTTCACCCTGTAAAGCGGTTGGACATACTCCGGGGCGGGCTGCACCTCGCTTTAGACTAAAGATTTTTCGCGCTGACCAAAATATTCTCTGTATATCATCGGCATCTCATTTAAAAAAGTCAGGCAGTTTCCGATTCCTTCGTAGGAAATTTTCTTACATATTACTATTTTTAGGTTTATCCAAAGGGATTTCGGAGCATGATGGTCTCTTCCCGGTCCGGACCCACGGAGATGAGCTGGATGGGCACGCCCACCAGTTCCTCCACCCGGGCCAGATAAGCCCTGGTGTTGGCGGGCAGGTCCTCATGGCGCCGCACCCCCCGGATATCTTCCTGCCAACCCGGCAGTTCCTCATACACCGGCCGGCAGCGCTCCAGTTCCTTTAAGGTGCCGGGCATGTTGTCCCTTTTCACCCCGTCCTGATCGTAGGCCACGCAGATCTTCACCGGGTTTAAGGTGGTGAGGACGTCCAGCTTAGTGATGGCCAGGCCCGTCAAGCCGTTGAGCCGGGCCGCGTCCTTAAGCACCACCGCGTCCAGCCAGCCACAGCGCCGCCTGCGCCCGGTGGTGGAGCCGAATTCCACCCCGCACTCCACCAGGTGGTCGCCGATATTGTCCAGGCATTCCGTGGGGAAGGGGCCGCCCCCCACCCGGGTGGTGTAGGCCTTGACGATCCCCAGGACGTGGTGGAGCTGCCCCGGGCCCACCCCCGCGCCCGTGGCCGCGCCCCCGGCCACCGGGTTGGAGGAAGTGACATAGGGATAAGTGCCGTGGTCGATGTCCAGGTGGGTGCCCTGGGCCCCTTCAAAGAGGATGTTCTGGCCCTTCCGCACGGCCTGGTCCAAGATCACCGAGACGTTGGCCACCAGGGGCCGGAGGCGTTCCGCCATGGCCAGGTAGGGGGTGAGAATCTCCTCCAGGGAGAAAGGTTTGCTGTTAAGAAATTTTTCCAGATAGAAGTTCTTCTCCGGCAGGACGTCGGCCAGCTTGGCCTTCAGGGCTTCAGGGTCCAGGAGGTCCGCCACCCGGATGCCCCGGCGGGCCACCTTGTCTTCATAGCAGGGGCCGATGCCCCGGCCGGTGGTGCCGATCTTGGCTGCGCCCTTGGCCTCTTCCCGGGCGATGTCCGTCCGCTGGTGGTAGGGCATGATCACCTGGGTGCGTTCGCTGATGCGGAGATTCTCCGGACCCACGGGTAGACCCCGCTCTTTCAGCCGGTCCACCTCCAACAGGAAGACCTCGGGGTCCAGGACCACGCCGTTGCCGATGAGGCACAGGGTGCCGGGGTGCAAAATCCCGGATGGAATCAAATGGAAGATAAACTTTTCTCCGCCTACCACCAGGGTATGGCCGGCATTGTTGCCCCCCTGGTACCGCACCACCAACCGGGCCTGTTCCGTCAGCAGGTCAACGATCTTCCCTTTACCCTCATCACCCCACTGGGTGCCCACCACCACGACGTTAGGCAAACCTGTCCCTCCTTTAAAAAAAACCCTGTATATTAAATCACAAGCTTCGGGAAAAACAAAAAGAAAAATGCCCGGCCGGAGCCGGGCATCGTGAAGGTTCGAGCCGGGGACGGCCAGGCCGTCCCCGAGAGAGATTTGGCTTACTTTACCTTAGGTACGAACTTGGTGCTATATTCCGGATAGTGCTTCCGGAGGTCTTTCTTGATGATCTTGCCGGTGGGAGTGCGCGGAATGGCCGGCAGGAAGACCACTTCCCGGGGCAGCTTGTAGGTGGCCAGCACGTCCATGGTGGATTTGATGATGTCGTTGGCCAACTCCTGGGAGGCGTTGTGGCCGGGCTCCAACTCCACCATGGCCACTACTTTCTGGCCCATGATTTCGTCGGGAACCCCCACTACTGCGTCGTCCCGCACCGCGGCATGGCGGATGATGGCGTCTTCGATCTCCGTGGGCGCCAGGCGGAAGCCGGAAGACTTGATCATGTCGTCTTCCCGGGCCTGGAAGAACATGAAGCCGTCTTTGTCCATGAGGACCGCGTCGCCCATCATGTTCCAGCCGTCCTTGATGCCCTTCTTCATGGTCTTCAGGAGCTTGTTGTCCTGGATGTAGGGCTTCCAGTACAGGGTGGCGGTGGGGCCCTTGATCATCATGCTGCCCACTTCGCCGGGGCCCGCGGTGGTGCCGTCCTCCCGCACGACCTTGATCTCAAAGCCGGGCAGCGCCTTGCCGATGGAGTCGGGCATGGGGATGTCGCTCATGGAGTTGGAGGTCACCAGGTGCATCATCTCGGTGCCGCCCAGGCCTTCCCAGATGGGTTTGCCGGTCTTGGCCTGCCACATGGCCAGGGTCTTGCCGGTCAAGGCGTCGCCGCCGGTGGTGTACATGCGCACGCTGGAGACGTCGTAATCGTTGAAATTGGGCATTTCCAGAAGTTTCCGGTAGGCGGTGGGCAGACCCGTGACTACTGTCACTTTGTGTTTCTGGATGATGCCCATCATGTCGTCCGGGGTAAACTTGGGCAGCAGCGAAATGGCGCCGCCGCCGGCAAAGGGGACCATGCAGAAGGTGCCGTAGCCCGCGGCGAAGGACACCGGCGCGGAGCCGCCCAGCACCTCGCCGGGAGCCAGTTTCCAGACGTACTTGTTGACGATGTGGGACTCAATCAGCACTTCTCTGACAAAGTGGACGCAGCCCTTGGGCTGGCCGGTGGTCCCGGAGGTGAAGAGGATGCAGCCGATGTCATTGGCGTCCAGTTTCACATTGGTGAACTGGTCGGACGCCGCAGCCATTTCTTTGCCGAAGGGGACGTAACCCTTGGCCGCCACTTCATCCGGATTGCCGCCCACGACGATCATCTTGGTGGGAAACTCGAATTCGTGGGCTCCGCCTTCCACCGCGGCCATCAAGGGGAAGCTCACCGCAAAGGCCTTGAATTCGGCGTTGTTCAGCACGAAAGCCACTTCTTCCTTGGCCCACAAGGGGGACACGGGCACGGGGATGGCGCCGCATTTCATAATGCCGAAGTTGATGGCCACGGCTTCCGGCATGTTGGTCAGGCGGAGACCCACCCGGTCCTGGGACTCGACGCCCAGTTTGGTGAGGACGTTGGCGAACTTGTTGGCCATGGCCAGGAGTTCTTTATAGGTGATTTTCTGATCGCCGAACAGAATGGCGACGTTGTCCCCACGGCCTTCCTTCACATGCTTGTCCAGAAATTCTTCCGCAATGTTCCACTGGCCTGAAGCAAACTGCTTGAACTCCGCGGGTACGGTATATTCCGCCCAGAGTTCTTTGGGGGGCAAATAATCTGCAGGAATTTTACCCATGTACTGCGTCCTCCTTATGGCATTTAGTTATCTAAAAGGTTCTCGGCCTTTCCCGGACACTAAACCATGTGAAGCATATTACAAAGTCTTGGGCAAGTGTCAAGAAATTTGTGGGTTTTCAGTTTTCAGTTTTCAGTTTTCGGTTCATAGCTTTCCTCCCTGCCTTCCTTTCCCGGTCTTAAGCCGTTTTCCAGGTAAGATCAAGTCCAGATTTGATATACTGTTTTTAAGAGCTTTTTACCGAAGACCGAAGACCGAAAACCAATACGGCAATACGGAAAACCAATACGGAAAACGGAAAACGGAAAACGCAAAACCCCAAAATGCGCACCGTCGCCCTCATCGGCCCCGAACTCTATCCCATCCCCCCCATCCGGGGCGGCGCGGTGGAGCTGTTCATCGACCAAATGGCCGCCCGCCTCACCCGCTGGCGGCCGGTGGTCATCGGCCCATCGGACCCGGAGCTGCCGAACCACGAAGTGCGCGGAGGAGTGGAATATTTTCGCGTCCCCCTGAGCGGTTGGCGGGGCCGGCTCTATAAGCGCCACCGCCGGTTCTTCCCCTTCTACGACCGGCAGGTGGTGGCAATTCTCCGCCGGGTGCAGCCGGACCTGCTACACGTGCACAACCGCCCCCTTCTGGCGTTGGCCCTGCAAAGAAAACGAGGGCTGGAAAAGATTCCCCTCATTCTGCATATGCACAATCTCCATAATTCCCTGGGCCGCCGGGAAAGACCGACCCCCGTGACCCCCATACCGGTGGCCGGATTCATCGGCTGCAGCCAGTTCGTGGTGGAGCAGGAGAAATCCCGGCTGGCACGGGACGCGGCCGCTCACTTTGTGGTCTATAACGGCGTGGACACCGGGTCTTTTTTGACGCCCTGGGACCACCCGGCCCCCAGGCAGAAGATGCGGCGGCAGTATCACTTAATAGATGAGCCCACGGTCCTCTTTGTGGGCAAGCTCCGGGAAAGCAAAGGTGTGCATATCTTGCTGGCGGCCATGGACCAGGTCTGGCCCCGATTCCCCCAGGCGGTCCTGGTCCTGGTGGGGGGAACGGAATTCGGCCGGGGCCGCACTGACCGGGAAACCCCCTTTCTCCGTGAATTGCACCGCTGGGTGGAGACGGCCCAGGGCCGGGTGGTCCTCACCGGCTTTATCCCACCGGCGCGGATTCCGGAAACCTATCTCCTGGGGGACATCTTCGCTGGCCCTTCCCAGATTGAGGAAGGCCTGGGCCTGGTCTTCCTGGAGGCGTCCGCCGCGGGCCTGCCCATCATCGCCACCCGGCGGGGGGGCATCCCGGAAATCGTCCGGGAGGATTTGAACGGCTTGCTCCTGCAAAAACACGATGATCCCCAGGAGCTGGCCGCGCAGATCATCCAGCTCCTTAAAGACCGGGACCTGCGCCTGCGCCTGGGACAACAAGGCCGGTCCTGGGTCCGGGAGCACTTCACCTGGGAAAAGATCGCCCAACGGCAGGAAGAAGTTTATGATGAGATTGTGGGGGGATGAGCGGTCAGTTTTCAGCTATCAGCAGTCAGCTTAAGAAAATGATACTGGAAAATGGCATTTAAATTGAACTCAGCCTGCTTTCCGGTTTTATCTCTTGATTTTTAAAGCTGAAAGCTGAGCGCTGAAAGTGAAAATCCCAACCCCAACTCTTAGGATCAAACTTTGGGACATAAGTTGCTAATGCGGTGGGCTCGCCAATATTTGGGCCGACAGGTGCGGACGCGGCCGCCTCTGCCTTTGGAGGGGTTCGATCCTGAGAAAGTGCGCCGGGTGCTGCTGATTAACAGCACCGCGCTGGGAGATCTTCTGTTCTCCACCCCCGCCATCCGGGCCCTGAAAGAGACTTTTCCGGACTGGCGTCTGGACTTGCTGGTAAACCCAGGTTATGCCGCCCTGGTGCAGCATAATCCCCATCTGGATCGTATCCTCCCCTTCCCGGGCCGGAGTTGGCGCCTTTTTCCTTTAATGCGGGAGCTGAAACGGTCCCATTACGATCTGGTGATCATCCTCCATGGCAACGACCCGGAGGCCACCCTCGTGTCCTGGGCCACCGGCAGCCGCTATATCATCGGCTCCGGAGGCAGCCCCTTGAGCTTCGCCTATTCCGCCAAGGTGGAAAGAAGTGACCCCTTCCAGCACGCCATTGAGCGACGCTTGGATTTCGTGCGCCTTCTGGGAGCCGACACCGGGGACAGACGCATGCAACTATTCCTGGCCCCGGGGGAGGCAGAGCGGGCCGAAATCCTCTTGACCGGTCATTTTGGGGCTAAACCCCCTTTGCTGGCGGCCTTCCACCCCTTCGGT
>JACQYN010000148.1 GCA_016208235.1 Deltaproteobacteria bacterium | reverse complement strand
GGTGTCCGGGTGAAGATCAACGCCAATATCGGCACCTCCCCCCACGACGGTAATTTGGAGAAAGAACAGGCCAAGCTGGCCGCGGCCTTGCGCTACGGGGCCGACGCGGTCATGGATCTGTCCACCGGCGGGCCCCTGGACGAGCTGCGCACCGCGCTCCTGGGCAGATGCCCCGCGCCCTTCGGCACGGTGCCCATCTACCAGGTGATGACCGAAGCGAAGAGCCTCGAGGAGGTCAAAGGGGACTGGTTCCTGGAGATGGTGGAGCACCATGCGAAACAGGGGGTGGACTTCGTCACCGTGCACTGCGGCGTCACCAGGAAGGCGCTCCCTTTGCTGGCCCAAAGGGTCACCGGGGTGGTCTCCCGGGGCGGGGCGTTTTTAAGCGCCTGGATGCGGCGCCATAAACGGGAAAACCCGCTATACGAGCAATATGACCGGTTGCTTGAAATCGCCCGGGAACATGACGTGACGCTGTCTTTGGGGGACGGCCTGCGCCCCGGATGCCTGGCCGACGCCACGGACCGGGCCCAGCTCCATGAATTGAAGATTCTGGGGGAATTGACCAAGCGGGCCTGGGCTAAGGGCGTGCAGGTGATGGTGGAAGGCCCGGGGCACCTGCCTCTTTCCGCCATCAAGAAAAACGTGCGCCTCCAGCAAAAATACTGCCAAAACGCCCCTTTTTACGTCCTGGGGCCCCTGGTTACGGACGTGGCCTCCGGCTACGACCACATCGCCGGGGCCATCGGCGGGGCCCTGGCCGCCACGGAGGGGGCCTCGTTTCTCTGCTACGTCACCCCCGCGGAACACCTGAAGCTGCCGGAGGTGGAAGACGTCATCGACGGGGTGGTGGCCTCCCGCATCGCCGCCCACGCCGCGGATATCGCCCTGGGCATCCCCGGAGCTGCGGACTGGGACCTGAAAATGTCCCAGGCCCGCCGGGCCCTGGACTGGCCCACTCAACTCAAACTCTCCATCAACCCGGACAAAGCCCAGCGCTACCGGGACCTGAGCCAGGCCAAAGAAGACCAATGCACCATGTGCGGCAAATTCTGCGCCATGAAGGTCTTCGACGAGAAGTTTGAAGACTGAGCCACCCCCCGGCCCTGCCGTTGCCTGCCCTAGGCAATTTTCGCCACCCCCCTGGCCCATTGATTAAGCAAAAATAGACTTTTTTTCCTCCTAAACCGCATTTTCCCTATGAAGTAAATGGGCATTTGTGACGATTGGCTAGGAAAACCCTAGCGGGTACTATATTTGCAATGGAACGGAATCATGAAAGCGATAATCTCCGTGCTGGTGGAAAGCCCTTTTTACTTCACGATGCCCTTGCGGGATCGTTATCGGTTGGTAAGGAGACTGAGCGACAGAGATGGGGCCATCGATCTGAGCGATTATCAAGAAAAGATCGACAATTACCTGCGGGCTGGAGAGTTAAGCAACTAAAACCCCGGCCCTTTGGAAAGCGCTCGCTTCCAAGTCACTCTTCCCGCCTACCCAACCCCCGCCTTAAAAAAATTTAGCCAGCCTGGGTTTACCGGAAAATAAGCGTTAGCAGATTAATGGCGGCCTCCTTCAGGTCCATCCCTTAAATCCCCGCCAAGGCCGGATCATACCTGATGGCCTCTAAACAGGCATTATTTGGTAGCCGCAGGCTTTAGCCTGCGCGGGCATAAGCGAGACGCCGGTGCTGCCTAGTGATTGCACCTCGGTATAAAAAAACCAACAAGGGGTTGGAGGTGGGGGTTTGGGGGAGGGGCTAAGGTCCACAGGCGAGACGCCTGTACTACTGCCCCTGCCCCCTTCCCCAACTAGACGCATTCCCTACTTCCCGGTGAGTTCCTTGATTTCTTTTTTGGCGTGCTCCATTTCCTGGACCTGTTCCTTGTCCAGGCGCAGCAGCATGGTCTGGAATTCCCCCACATGGGTCTTTTCTTCCTTGGCGATGTCCAGGAAGACCTTCTTGATGTCGGGGGCGTCGCTCATGGCCGCCAGTTGCTCATACAGGTTGATGGCGTCCAGTTCGGCGATGATGCCGATGCGCAGGAGCTCCTGGTTTAGGTTTTCTTTGGATAGTTTGCTTAAATCCGCGGGGATGGTGGATAACATGGCGCACTCCTTGGTCTTGGTAAATTGACGGTTGTTTATTGTCGTTTCTTGAGGCAAAGTAAGCATGTCCGGCTAGGGCGTCAAGTGAATAATGGTGCGGTGCGCCTTCTAAGAAGTTAAAGTAGCTGTGAAAGGGATTCCGGGTGAGGGGGTAGGGGCTATCACAGGCGAGACGCCGATGCCCCTGGCCCCTACCCCCGCCTGCAAAATTTTTTAAAAAATAACAACTGCCGCGCCGATTTTGCCGATTTCCGGTGTTTTTCTAAATGTAGAGGTTTTTTCTGAGGGGTAAGCGCAAATTGAAGACCACATGTGAGCAGGTGCAGGAGCGGCTGTCGGCCTGGCTGGACGGCGAATTGGCGGCAGAGGAGCGCCAAGAAGTGGCCGCGCACCTGGAAGATTGCCCCGGGTGTCAAGGGGAACTGGCCGTACTTTCGCGGCTGGACGCGGCCCTGGGGACCCTGGCGGCGCCTCTGCCGGCACAGTTGCCGGAACGGGTGCTGGACCGGCTCCGGCCCCGCCGCCGCTACTGGTGGCAGTCCCTGGCCATGGCCGCGTCCCTGGTCCTGGGCATCGTTTTGGGAGGCACCCTGGCCCGGGATTTTTATCCTTACCCCACCTCTAACGGCAACGGCGAAGTCCTGGCCCTGGAAGAATTCCATGACTTTCCCCAGGGGTCCCTGGGCGCGGTGATGGTCTCCTATCAAGGGGAAGAGATTAACGGCTCATGAAACGGAACTGGTTATTATATTTGGTGATTTTTTCCCTGGCCCTCAATTTCGGGACTATCGGCGTGTTTGCCTATTTGCGTTATCAGGACCGGCAGACGGTCAGCGGCAAAGAAACGCAGGGACCTCTTGGCTTGCGGGATCTGTGGCTGGCCCTGAACCTGGACAAGGAGCAGCGCCAGACCCTGCGCCGGTTGGCGCCGGAACATCGGCACCGGGTGGCCCAGTTGCGCCGGGAGATGACGGCCAAACGTCAGGAGCTGTTCGAACTGCTCAAAGGAGAGAAACCCGACTGGAGCGCCATTCAGGGCAAGATCCGGGAGATCAGCGCCCAGCAAGGCCGTCTGGAAGAAGAAGTGGTGCAATTTCTTCTGGAGTGCAAAAAGCACCTGAAGCCGGAGCAGCACGCTGCCTTTGTCAGCCTGGTGGAACGCAGGCTGTGTTCTCCCCGAGGGGACGGCTGCGGGCCCATGATGGGTCCCCGGGGGCCGCACGGCGGGCCGGGATGGGGCCGGGGCCCGGGAGGACGTCCAGGGCCGCCCCCGCCGCCACCGGACAAGCCCTAAGAGATGGGCAATTTGAGAATGATGTTTTAAGGAGAACTCAAGATGAAGATTAATAAACGTCTGGCTGCCTGTCTGGTTTTGGCTTTGGCAGGAGTCTTGTTATGGACCAATCTTAGCTGGGCCCAGGGCCGGGGAGGCGGCGGCCGCGGCCCCTGGTGCCCCGTGAACCAAACTTCCCAGAACACCTGGCAGGCGCAGGGGCAGGGACAGGGCAACCCCAATTGCCCCAACTACCCCGGATACCGTGGCCGCGGTCAGGGTCGGGGTATGAATTCCCAGGGATTTCAGGGTCCCATGGGCCCCCAGGGCAGAGGCCCGAATACCCAGGCCAATAACCCCAATATAAATCAATAACTCTTTTCCGCGAGTAAGCCAAGACAAAGGGGAGGAACAGAGGCCATCGGCCTCTGTTCCTCCCCTTTTTAATGGAGTTTTCCGGGAACAGGAAACCCTTTTCCCGGGGTTAATCGGTTTATCCGCAGGAAGTGCCGCAGTCCGTGGAAGAGCAGCCGCAGCCGCAAGCCTGCTGGGTGGGCTGATCGCTGATGCCCGCCAACTTGATGGTAAACACCAGGGTCTTGCCCGCCAGGGGATGGTTAAAGTCCACTTTGAACTTGTCCTCGGTAACTTCCAGGACCTGGCCGGGCATGGGACCCCGGGGGCTGGAAAATTGGAGCATCTGCCCCACCTCCACCTTTTGGCCGCCCAGCATCTCCGTGGAAAATTCCCGTTCCATGTCGTCCCGGCGCTCTCCATAGGCCTGGTCCGGATTCAGGACCACCTGCTTTTCTTCATGGATTTCCATATCCATGACCGCGTCATTGAAGCCGGGGATAACCATGCCGCCGCCCGCCTGGAACTCCAGGGGCCCCCGGCCATCACTGCTATCGAAGACGTCGCCGTTTTCCAGGGCGCCGGTGTAATGCACCTGGACATAATCACCATTTTTAACTTTAGCCATTAAAACACTCCTTTTGGGGTTGGTGCGGGGAGGATGGCGCTTTGGAAGCGCCTGCGCCCAGCCGGCTTATGCCGCCAAGATAGCCGCAGCAGGCCAAGTAGCGGTCAGCCCGCAAGAAAACCGTGACCGGTCTTAAAGAGGTCCGGGGACCTCGGGAAAGGCCGGGAAACTGCGCCCCGGCCCCCACAAAGGATAAGAGACGCCCAACCTTAGAGTTTCACCACATTCTGGGCCTGGGGTCCTTTTTTGCCTTCCACTATCTCAAATTCCACTTCCTGATCCTCTTCCAGGGTGCGGAAGCCTTCGCCGATGATGTTGCTGTGATGCACAAAGACATCCGGACCGCTCTCCTGGGAAATAAACCCGTAGCCCTTGGCATCGCTGAACCATTTAACCTTGCCTTTTACACGCATTCTTAAAACCTCCAAAAAATCCCCCCGTTTGGTGGGGCGCACCCAGATAAAAAAAAGGGAACGACCGGCAAACCGTTCCCCTGCTGGCCTAGCTATGGCAACGTTTCCACCTGTGGTGCTAGTTAAATTTTATAAAAACAAACTTTTTTGTCAAATAATTAGTCAGAAGATTTTTCATTAACTCAAAAAATTAACGAAAGCGCAGGAAAATCGAGTGGGGGCGAATCTTGTATTCGCCCTAATTTGGTGGGCGAACACAAGGTTCGCCCACATTTTAATACCTTTCGGATGTGAATTGGTATGAACGGCATCCCCCCGATGCCGGTGTTTAGAACGTGGGATATTAACCGCTATATTTATTGAAGCCAAGGGCCAAAAGTTCCTCAGCCACTCGCTGTTCAAAAGATTCATCAGTTATGGATATCAGGTAGGATCGATCATTGATGGAAATATCCATCCATTTTAAACCCCGGGTATCTTCATAAAGGCTAAAAGATGCGGCTATGCCCGGGCGAGATTTAACCAGCCGGCAATAGATCTTAATATCTTGGCCGTCGGCAAGCTGGAATCTTCTTATTCTGAACTGATCATCCGCTAATTGCACAGACGTTTCCTTGGCCGATCCCCGAGGATTAATGGTTGTCTAGTCCTTGGCTCCCCCCTCGCATTTTCTAGGGGATACCGGTTCACCCTCCCCAACAATTGCCCAGCTTGGACCTCCTCTCAGGAGGATAACGGAGAGGAAAGAACCGACGCCCAGAAAGATGGCCGGTAGGTGGCAAGACCTATGTTACTAAGGGCCTAACTTTTTCCGGTCGTTTTCCGGTTCAGACTTCTGTTTATATTGTATCAATTTTAATCGGCCTCCCCCAAGCACATTTAGGAATATCCATTAATTTAGGCAATTGGCAGGATCTGGGAGAACTTCGGCTGGACATGAATAATTCGTTGTTTTCCCATGGCGTTTGCCCGTCTTGTCTGGTGGATCTTTACCCGGAATTTGCTTCTGCGGTCCAGTTAAACTTATAACCGAAAATCGTGGCCGGCCCATCCCCAGGCCGCGATAGTTCCAACACCTCTGCGTTTCAATTCCTTTTTCGCCCCCCTCTCTTCCTGCCCGCCCTGCCTATGCCAGGTTCAATTTCTGCTGCAACAAACCCAATTGCTAAGCTATTGATAATTAATATTTTTTAACCGAAGATTGAAGACGGTATATTAGACCCTTCCAGCAGGCAGCTGGCGCAAGCCGATGCGCGTTTTTGCGGGAACTCCGGCGAAGAAAACCCGGGACGGACAGAGGGGCGAGCTGGCGTTCCTGAGAGGGATGCTTCCGGAAAAAGGCCCCAAATAAATGGCGGAAGTGCATGGGAATCGAACCCACCTACCGCCTTCCTCAGACGGTACACCGGATTTGAAGTCCGGGGGCCCCACCAGTGAGCCTTGCACTTCCGCGGGCGAAAACTGCTTCTTTTAAATTATATCATAGGCGGGATTTTCTCAAGCATTGCGGGCAGAAAAAGGTGGACCTGGGGCTGCCTGGAGGGGAACCTGGCCGCGAAAAAGGCCTCCGCTCCGGTACGCGGTCTTCCGGAGGCCGGTCAACCGGAAGGACAATGGCTGGGGGACTAGGATTCGAACCTAGATCGGCGACTCCAAAGGCCGCTGTCCTGCCATTGGACGATCCCCCAGGTTGGCGGGAGAAGAGACACTGCCTCCTCCCGAAAGAATTATGACCGGCAGCCCCGGGGATTGCAAGCATTTTGAGACCTCGGCGCCCGCACACCTTAAAGTGGGCACGGAGGCCCGCCCCAAGCCCCATATTAGTGGTCAGTTGCCATTGTGTTGAATTCTTGTTGTGCCTACTGGCCACTGACCACTGGTCCCCTAAGTATACGGGGTTGGGGGAGGGAGTCTGAGGGAGGATTGTTAGCGGGCCCGCGACCCCTGGCTCCCTCCCTCAGGATCACTTCTACCCCCCAAGGCGTTCAGCATCAGGGTGATGGGTTTGTCTTCGGCGCTGGCGCCATGGAACTGGATGGGGCCCGGGAAGCGGTAGTCATCCTCCATGGCCCACTTCTGCCTTTCCCGTTCCAGAATCTTAAAGGCCGGGCTCCCCAGATCCACCTTCTGTTTTTGGATGACCAGCTCCAGGCGGGCGGTGCGCTCCTCCAGGTGCATCAGCGGCGCCAGGGGAATGCCGATGGGCCGCCACTCTTCCAAGGGCAGGTGCAGGTCCCTGATAGCCGCCATGTAGCCCGTGGCCCCGTTGGCCAGGAGGCTGAACGCGGCCTGCCCCAAATTATATGTGTAATCGCAATCGAACTTGGTGGGGAAGGTGCCCCGGCCGTCATAGCCGTAAAAGTGATTCTGGGTGCGAAACGCTCCCTTATAAATCCCCTTGGAGCGTTGTTTCCGTAAGTAAGTGGCCACCATCCCCAACAGGATTCTTTCCGTGTTCACCAGGGAGTATTGAAAATTGCCGTGGCTGTCCCGGGGCAGCAGCAGGCCCCGCTGCAGTTCCGGAGGCAGACCCAAAAAGACCCGACTGTCGTAGTCCCGCCAGATGTCGTTATTGTCGATGAGCTGCACCTGGTCTTCAAAGGTCAGTTTGTGAAAAAACTCCTCTTCGTGGGCTTCCCGGTTGTAAACCGCGATGATATGGCTGATCTTGATGATCAAGGCGTTGATTTCGTGGATAAATTCCAGAATGCCTTCGGGGATCAGGATGGTGCCGTAGTTTTTCCCCAGGTTGGCCCGGGCCACCACCACGTCGGCGATGAGGCGCACCACGTTGTGGATGGTCAGCTCCCGTTCCTCGATCTCCTCGCCGATGAGGATGACGTTGGGATGGGTCTGGAAGGCCACCTCCAGGGCGATGTGGGAGGCGCTGCGGCCCATCAGGCGGTTGAAGTGCCAGTACTTGAGGTCCGACTTGCAGTCCGAATTGAGGTTGCCGATCTCCGTGGCAAAGGCCAGGCACGCGGAATGATACCCGAAGGGAATCTGGCACAGCCCCGGCACCTGCAAGTCGCCGTCAATGGTCTTGGGGATGCCCACGACCTGCACGCCCAGGTCCCGCATGTTCTCCGCCAGGAACGCGGAGTTGGTGTTGGAATCATCGCCGCCCACCACCACCAGCCCGGAGAGTTTTTGTACAGCGCAGGTCTGCCGGCATTGCTCCATTTTCTGGGGGGTGTCGATCTTTTCCCTCCCGGTCCCCAGCATGTGGAAGCCCCCGGAGTTTTTGTACCGGGCCACCATCTCCCCGGTGACTTCCACGTGTTTGTTGGTGATGATCCCCTTGGGCCCGGCCAAAAATCCCAGGACCCGGTTCTCCGGATGGGCCCGCTTAGCGGCCTCAAAGAGCCCGGCAATGACGTTGTGGCCTCCGGGGGCCGGGCCTCCGGACAGGACAACGCCGATGTTCCGGGGTCCATCCCAGAGGGGCCGGCCCTGGGCAGGAACGACTTCCAGAAGCTTATTTTGACTGACGAAAGGCAGTTGCTCCCGGGCCACCTTCAGGACCTCCAACTCCGCCCCGTCCAGGGGCCGGGTAGCGCCTAGGCCTTGCAGCGACGGACAAAGCGGGGGCTGGTAAGCCCGCCTTTCCCCGCAAATGGGGCTCTCTTGCAACAACCCCGCGATTATGGTCTGTGGCTCCAGCAGCTGCCCCGGGGCCTTGGTCTTGGCTTCCATTTTTGCTTCTCCTTATTCCTTCCGGCCGAGTCGCTCTCCCAGGTATTTCCCCCGGCTCCCAGAACCAGGAGGGGGTGCGCCCGCCTTTCAGAAGGCCATAATAATCTAAATTAAGGCATATCATTTATAAAGAAAAGAGGGATATTTAAAGGAAGTTGCAGGGGGGCTCTTGGACCTAGATGCTTGGGGGCCGCGGGCGGGCCGGGCAAGCGGCTGGTTTCTCATGAGAAATGATCTTGCGATCAAGAAAAAATTAATCAAACTTTTGAAACCCAGGGGGGCCAGGATGGTTATCCAGATTTCGTTGCCTTGCAAATTCTCCCGGTCCACCATATATTTGGTTAGGTTTCCATGTTTGCGACCATAATTCGCCGGGGGGCCGCCGCCGGACCCTGGCCCAGGAGGAACCATGAACGAACAAACACAGACCCCCGTCACCAGGGGCCAGATCGCCATGCGCTTGCTCTATACTCTGTTGTTTGTGGCCGTTTTCTGCATCTTGAAGGTCATCGTTTATCTGACCACCCTGTTCCAGTTTGTTTACCTGTTCATCACCTTGCAGCACAGCGAGCCGGTCCGTGCCTTCGCCAACAAGGTGGTTACCTACGCCTACCGGGTCTGGCGGTATATTACCTTGAACGAAAACCGCCGCCCCTTCCCGTTTACGGATTTTCCTGAGGCCATGGAATCACCGGAAGAGGAAGTCAGTTTCCAGTAAACCGTGGAGGCTCGCGGCCGGAGGTAGTGCTTGAGTGCCTTTGGCCTTGATCTCCGGCCTGGCCAGGGTTAGAGCCAAGTCCCCCTTTGGAAAAGGGGGATTTAGGGGGATTTTCAAGGCCTGATAAAATCCCCCCTGCCCCCCTTTAGAAAAGGGGGGTAAAAAACGTGGTTTTAAATGTTCATGTCATATTAAGTCTGAAGCACTAATCCAGGGACCCGATAGGAGATACCTTGACCACCTGCCCCACGCTGAGGCGGGAGATGCTCCCTGATCCGGTGGATCTCCGCCTGGAGGACGACGCCCTGGATTTTCCCCGGGCCAAGCAGGCCGCGGACCACCGGGCCCGGAAACTCTGTGCCGACCCTATGCTGCTGGCCTGGTTTGACCAGGCTGCCGGGCAATACTCTCCCAATATCGTCTGCTGCCGGGAGGACCTGCCCAGTTGGCTGGTTTACGGCTTAAGCCGGGGCGGCGACCTGATTATCGATATTAACGCTGAGGCGTTTATCTTTGTCTATCGGCGGGGCTGAGAGCTTTTTTCTGGGAAATTGACAATCAGTAAATTCGCTTTATATGAAAATACATTTCACCAGTTGCATTTGGAGGCGGCCAGAGACGGCCGCCCCACCAAAAACATGTTTTATGGTGGGGCGGGCCTCTGTGCTGGTGGGGCGGGCCTCTGTGCCCGCCGTCCTTAATTTTTTCCTGCTTCGTTGTGGCCTTTAGGTCATGATGTTCGCTTAGAATTACATTTTCTGCAAAAGGAAATACTCAGGAGCTAAGCGTATGAGCACCACTGAGTCCACTCCACCCCTGGATTTTATCCGCCAGATCATTGCCGATGACTTAAAAGCCGGCAAAAACGACGGCCGGGTGATGACCCGCTTTCCCCCGGAGCCCAACGGCTACCTGCACATCGGCCACGCCAAGTCCATCTGCCTCAATTTCGGGGTGGCCCAGGAATTCGGCGGCCTCTGCAACCTGCGCTTCGACGATACCAACCCCACCAAAGAAGAAGTGGAATACGTGGAATCCATCCAGGAGGACGTGCGCTGGCTGGGCTTCGACTGGGGGGAAAGGCTGTATTTCGCGTCCGATTACTTTGAAGAGTTGTATCAGTACGCCATAAAATTAATCGAAACCGGCAAGGCCTACGTGGATGATCTGAGCGCCGACGAGATCCGGGAGTACCGGGGCACCCTCATCGCGCCCGGAAAAGACAGCCCCTACCGGCAGCGGCCGGTGGCGGAAAATCTGGACCTCTTTCAACGTATGCGGGCCGGGGAATTCCCGGACGGCGCCCGGGTGCTTAGGGCCAAGATCGACATGGCCTCCCCCAATCTGAATATGCGGGACCCGGTGCTCTACCGCATCCTCCACGCGGAACACCACCGCACCGGGAACAAGTGGTGCATCTACCCCATGTACGACTACGCCCACCCCCTCTCCGACGCGCTAGAGGGCATCACCCATTCCATCTGCACCCTGGAATTTGAGGACCACCGGCCCCTGTACGATTGGCTGGTGGACAACCTGCCGGTGCCCTACCGGCCCTATCAGTACGAGTTCGCCCGCCTCAACCTCAGCTACACGGTGATGAGCAAGCGCAAACTCCTGCAGTTGGTGAACGAAGGCTTTGTCTCGGGCTGGGACGACCCCCGCATGCCCACGCTGTCGGGCCTGCGCCGCCGGGGCTACACCCCGGAGGCCGTGCGCCACTTTTGCGAGAAGATCGGCGTGGGCCGCCGGGAAAACATCGTGGACCTGGCCCTCCTGGAATACTGCGTCCGGGAGGATTTGAACCGCCGGGCCCCCCGGGTGATGGCGGTGCTCCGCCCCCTGAAGGTGGTCATCGAGAATTACCCGGAAGGGCAGGTGGAGGAGCTGGAAGCGGTGAATAACCCCGAAGACCCGGCCATGGGCACCCGCAAGGTGCCTTTTTCCCGGGAGTTATATATTGAGCAGGAAGATTTCCTGGAAGAACCCCCTAAAAAGTTCTTCCGCCTGGCCCCGGGCCGGGAGGTGCGGCTGCGCTACGCCTACTACCTCAAGTGCGTGGGGGTGGTGAAGGACGAAACCGGGAAAGTGACGGAGCTGCGCTGCACTTATGACCCGGAGACCAAGGGGGGATACGCCCCGGACGGCCGCCAGGTGAAAGCCACCCTCCACTGGGTGGCCGCGGCCCAGGCCGTGCCCGGGGAAGTGCGCCTCTACGACCGCCTCTTCACCCAGCCCGCGCCCGGCGAAGAGCACGGCGGTGATTTCAAAGCGGATTTAAACCCTGACTCCCTGGAGGTCCTGCGGGATTGCCGCCTGGAGCCGTCCCTGGCCGGGGCTCGGCCGGGGGACTTCTTCCAGTTCGAGAGGATGGGCTATTTCTGCGTGGATGCCAAGGATTCGGCTCCGGCCGCGCCGGTCTTCAACCGCACCGTGACTTTACGAGACCCCTGGGCGAAGATTCAGCAGGCGGGGAAGAAGTAGAAAGGCTTCACCACAAAGGCACCAAGACACAAAGGTTCACAGAGGACAGGAAAATTTTTGCCCTGGTTTTACCAGGGCAAAAAAATTCTATTCTTTGTGAACCTTTGTGTCTTGGTGCCTTTGTGGTGAAGCCCTTAATCCAGAACAAGCTCAATGGACTCCACGCCCCGGCTGCCGGCCACCGGGGAGATGCTTCCGCATTGCGGGCAGGGGGCCAGGGGCAGTTGTTCGTGGGGGTCCACCGCGCCTTCCGGTAGAGGCCCCGAAAAGCCGCAACCGGAGCAGGTCAGGATGAGGGGTTCGATGATCAGGGTCAGCCGGGATTTCTCCAGTTTGGTGCCCTTAACCAGGACTTCATAGGCCTGGCGGGTGGCGGCCGCGGAGTGCACCGCCAGGGCCCCCACCTTCAAGACCACTTCCATCTCCGCGCCTTCCGTGACTATCCCCGGTTCGTCCAGCTTGGCCAGCAGGCTCTTGACCACTTCCTCCATCAGCCCGTATTCATGCAAGGTCCCTTTCCTCCCCGCCAAACAATGTAGGCCCCTCCCACCGCATCCAGGCGCATAAGCCCGCAGGACCCAAATCCTCCCTGGATGGCCTCAGTTTATTCATTAATGGAGGGTTATGCAAGGAACCTTTTTCCCCATCATGGGGCGGATATACCCGCCCGCAATCTAGTAAAGACACATTCCTTTATAGAAAGGATTATGGACAGAGTTTGAAGTTGACTGGTATTCGAAAATATGTTCATATGGGACTGTTCGGATTTGCAACATCCCCTCTATTATCCCCAGGCGATAATGCCAATATTTTTTAAATTTTGGCATAGATATAGCAAACTAATAATTTTTGGATTTTATCCAAAAATCTTGGAAGAATCCTTCAGGCTTAGGCACTCATTGCCGGGATGGTTTTGTTATCCATCCACAGGCAGTAACCTCCTCTCATACAGAAAGGATTCAAGAGGGCTTTATGGGCGAAAAAGTGTTGGGCTCCGTAATGGTGGTGGGGGGCGGCATTGCCGGGATTCAGGCTTCCCTGGATCTGGCCAACTCCGGGTACTACGTCCACCTGGTGGAAAAAAGCCCGGCCATCGGCGGCAAGATGGCCCAGATCGACAAGACCTTTCCCACCAACGACTGCGCCATGTGAGTAATTTCCCCCAAGCTGGTCGAGGTCGGCCGGCACGCCAATATCGAAATCCATACCCTGACGGACCTGCGGGACGTATCCGGCGAACCCGGTAATCTCACCATTTCCCTGGACAAACATCCCCGCTATGTGGACCTGGAGAAATGCACGGGTTGCGGCGAATGCGCCAAGGTCTGTCCGGTGAACGTGTCCAATTACTTCAATGTGGGACTGGATAAGGCCCAGGCCGTTTTTCGGCCTTACTCCCAGGCCATCCCCTCAGCCTACGCCATAACCAAACTGGACAAGGCACCCTGCACCATCACCTGTCCGGCTCACATCAATGTTCAAGGCTATATCCAGCTCATCAAGTCAGGGAAGAACGCGGACGCGGTGAAGCTCATCATGGAGCGGGTTCCCCTGCCCGGAACCCTGGGCCGCATTTGCCCCCATCCTTGCGAAGAGAAATGCCGGCGGCAAGAGGTGGACGAACCCCTGGCCATTTCCGGGTTGAAGCGGTTCGCGGCCGACCAGGTGAACATAGAGGATCTCCCCGTGCCCCTGGTGGCCCTCCGGGAGGAAAAGATCGCCATCATCGGCTCCGGCCCCGCGGGACTGACCTGCGCTTATCATCTGGCCCAGCGAGGTTATCGGCCCACCATTTTCGAGGCTCTGGAGAAACCCGGGGGCATGCTCCGGGTGGGGATCCCCGAATACCGCCTCCCCAGAGAGGTCCTGGCAAAAGAAATCGACAACATCCTGCGCCTGGGAGTGGAGCTCAAGACCAACACGGCCCTGGGGCGGGACTTCACCCTGGATGGCCTCTTCAATCAAGGATATAAAGCGATCTTCTTGGGGATTGGCTGTCATCAGGGCCGGGCCTTGGGGATCCCGGGGGAAGACGCCGAAGGAGTCATGCAAGGAGTAGAGTTTTTGCGGCGTCATAATTTGGGCCAAAATCTCCAGGTGGGCAAAAAAATCGCGGTGATCGGCGGCGGCAATGTCGCCCTGGACGTGGCTTGCGCCGCCAGGCGCTATGGGGCCACGGTGACCATCGTCTATCGCCGTTCCCGGGAGGAAATGCCGGCCCATGCCTGGGAGATCGACCAGGGATTGTGCGAAGGGGTGAAAATCCTTTACCAGGTGGCTCCCCTGGAAGTATTTAATGATGGGGGCCGGGTAACCGGGTTGCTCTGTCAGCAAATGGATTTGGCCGAACGGGACTCCTCGGGTCGGCGGCGGCCGATTCCCATTGCCGGTGCCGAGTTTGAGCTGCCGGTGGATATGGTGGTGGCCGCCATCGGGCAAGAGGCCTCCCTGGACGGCCTGAAAGACGCGGGGATTACCTTTAGCCGGTTGGGTACCATTGAAACGGACGAAGTCACTTACGCGACCTCCAGCCCCGGAGTCTTTGCCGGCGGCGACGCCCATACCGGACCCTGGATCGCCATTGAGGCCATGGGGGGCGGCATCGAGGCCGCGGAGTCCATCGACCGCTACCTCCGGGGCGTAGATATGTATGAGGGGCGGGTCCGGGGCATCGCCGCCCGCCAGCGTTGGCGGGAGATTCCCAAGGACGAGGAAGGCCGCCCCCGGGAAATCATGCCCACCCTCCCCCCCGAAATCTCCTCTATCTGCTTTTCGGAGATCGCTCAGGGATACAGCGAAACCCAAGCTCTATCCGAAGCCTCCCGGTGCCTGAATTGTGAGGTTTGCTCCGAATGCATGCAATGTCTCGATGTCTGCCAGGCCGGCGCCATCGACCACGGCCAGAAGGAGGAAAAGCTCACCCTGAACGTGGGCTCCGTGGTCCTGGCCCCCGGGTTCCAGACCTTTGACCCCAGCCATCTTACCGCCTACGGCTACGGTAAATACCCCAACGTCTTCACCAGCCTGGAGTTCGAGCGCATCTTGAGTCCCGGGGGGCCCTTCCACGGCCACGTGCAGCGCCGCTCCGACGGCAAAGAGCCCAAGAAGATCGGCTGGATTCACTGCGTGGGCATGCGCAGCCACCGGGAAGGGGAGCACCCCTACTGCTCCAATTTCTGCTGCATGGCGGCCCTGAAACAGGCCATCGTCGCCCGGGAGCACATCGGCCCGGATCTGGACATGGCCCTCTTCTTCATAGACCTGCGCACCCCCCGGAAGGACTTTGAAAAATACTGCGTCAAGATCAAGGACCAGGGGGCCCGGCTCATCCGCTCCCGGGTCCATACCGTTGTTCCCAAAGGGAGCAACGGCGACCTGGAGGTTCGTTACATCTCTGAGACCGGCGAGGTCCGGGATGAAATCTTTGACGCGGTGGTGCTCTCCGTGGGCATGGTGGTCCCCCCGGACGTGGTGGAACTGGCGGAAAGGCTGGAGATTCCCTTAAGCCCCAACAACTTCGTGGAGGCCTCCTGTTTCGAGCCCACCTCCACCTTTCGGGAAGGGATCTTCTCCTGCGGCGCGTTCAACGGCCCCAAGGACATCCCCCAGTCGGTGATGGAGGGGAGCGCGGCCGCGGCCGCGGCCACCCGGGCCCTGGCTGCGGCCCGGGGCACCATGCTCAAAGAAAAGGTCTTCCCCCCGGAAAAAGACCTCACCGACGTGCCGCCCCGGGTGGGGGTCTTTGTCTGCAACTGCGGCCTGAACATCGGCGGGGTGGCGGACGTGCCGGCCATCGTGGAGTACGCCCAGGGAATCGGCGACGTGGCCTACTCCCAGGCCAACCTCTTCACCTGCTCCCAGGACGCCCAGGCCCAGATGGTGGAGATGATTAAACAACACGACCTGAATCGGGTGGTGGTCGCGGCCTGCAGCCCCTCCACCCATGCCCCCATCTTCCAGGACATGCTCCGGGGCGCGGGCCTCAACAAGTATCTCTTTGAAATGGCCAACATCCGCAACCAGTGCACCTGGGTGCACCAGAACGAGCCTATGCTGGCCACGGAAAAGTGCAAAGACCTGGTGAACATGGCGGTGGCCAAGGCGAGGCTGTTGACGCCCCTGGAGTACATTATCGTGGACGTCAACCGCAAGGCCCTGGTCATCGGTGGCGGCGCGGCCGGTTCGACCGCGGCCCTGGGCCTGGCGGACCAGGGCTACGAAGTGCACCTGGTGGAACGCAAAGACCGCCTGGGAGGCAACGCCCTCAAACTCCACACCACCTGGCGGGGCGGCCTGGTGAAGCCCCGGCTGGACGCGCTCCTGAGAAAGGTGCTGAATCACGAGAAGATCATCATCCATTATAACGCCATCGTGGACGGGGTCACCGGAGTGGTGGGCAACTTCACCTCGAAACTCACCACCGGCGAGGAAATCAACCACGGCATCGTGGTCATCGCCATCGGCGGCGAACCCTATCGCCCCGAAGGCGAATACCTCTATAAACAGAACCCCAACGTGCTGCTCTCCCTGGACCTGGACAAGAAGATTTTGGAGAAGAGCGAACGGCTGAAGACGGCCCAGGCCGCGGCCTTTATCCAGTGCGTGGGCTCCCGGTCGCCGGAGCGCCCCTATTGCAACAAGGTGTGCTGCTCCCACTCCGTGGAAAACGCCATCAAGCTGAAGGTCCTGAACCCGGAGATGGACGTCTATGTCCTCTACCGGGATATGCGGACCTACGGGGAGCGGGAACTCCTGTACCAGAGGGCCCGGGAAATGGGGATCGTTTTCATCCGCTTTCGCCGCCTGGACCCGCCCCTGGTGGAAGAAGACGGCGGCCGGATCAAAATTACAGTAAAGGACCAGGTCCTAGAGCGCCCGGTGAGCCTGCATGTGGATCTGCTTACCCTGGCCACGGCCATCATCCCGCACCATAACGCGCCGTTGGCCGAGCTGTACAAAATCCCCCTGAACGCCGAGGGTTTCTTCACCGAAGCCCACGCCAAGATCAAGCCGGTGGAGGCCTCCACCGAAGGGATCTTTATGGCCGGGCTCTGCCACTATCCCAAGCCCATGCAGGAGTCGGTGGCCGAAGCCCTGGCCTGCGCGTCCCGCGCCAACACCATCCTCTCCCGGGACTTCCTGCAACTGGAGTCCATCATCTCCAATCCCGTGGATGAGAACTGCGACGGCTGCGCCTTCTGCGTGGACGCCTGTCCTTTCGCGGCCATCACCCTGATCGAATACATGAAGGAAGGCCAGGTGAAGAAGACGGTGGAGGTCAACCCCATCCAGTGCAAGGGCTGCGGCTCCTGCATGGCGACCTGCCCCAAACAGGGCATCTACGTGGCCGGGTTCACGCCCGCGCAGTTGAGCGCGCAGGTGGAGGCCGCGCTGGGGTTGATTTGAACAAGGGTGCGTCCTACGCACCACTAATAAAAGGGAAAATGGTGCGTAGGACGCACCCTACACAAGAGGCTTTGCACCCATGATTATTGCCGGCAGCGAAAATCCGGTTTATCGGACTCCTTTTTCGGACGGGGAGCATCACGCGGTGGCGGACACCACCAAAGAAAAGGGCGGCAGCGGTGGCGGTTTCTGGCCCCATACCTTGCTTGAGGCTGCCCTGGCCACCTGCATCAACATTACTTTGCGAAAGTATGCAGACAAACACGCGATTCCCCTCAGCAATGCGGTCACCAAAGTAAAATTGGATCGCAGCCGCGCTGAGGAAGTGACTTTCGCATATGAAGTGGAATTGCAGGGGAATTTGACGGAGCCGCAGCACCAAGCCCTGTTGCGGGTGGCGGGAGACTGCCCGGTTAAGAAAACTCTTTTAAAGAGGATAAGTTTTAAATACGGAGTGGACTAGCGAGGTGTCGAAAACAATGGAAGATCAATACGAACCCAGGATCATCGCGTTTTGCTGCAACTGGTGCTCCTATGCCGGCGCGGACCTGGCCGGGGTATCCCGGATTCAGTACCCCCCCAGCGCCCGCATCATCCGGGTAATGTGCTCCGGCATGGTCCACCCCAACCTGGTGATCGACGCGCTCACCAAGGGCGCGGACGGCGTCCTGGTATGCGGGTGACACCTGGGCGAATGTCATTACCTGGAAGGTAATAAAAAGGCCCAAAGCAGAGCGGAAGGAATTGACCTGATGCTGGAAGACTTCGGCCTGGAGCCGGAGCGCTTCCGCCTGGAGTGGATCGCGTCCAGCGAGGCCCAGAAATTCGCGGCTGGAAGACTTCGGCCTGGAGCCGGAGCGCTTCCGCCTGGAGTGGATCGCGTCCAGCGAGGCCCAGAAATTCGCGGACGTGATGACGGAGATGACCGAGGCCCTGCGGGGCTTGGGGCCGAGTCCGTATAGTACGCGAGGGTAATTGTAGGGGCGCACCCGCGTGTGCGCCCTCAAGGGCGGACACATGGGTCCGCCCCTACAGAAGATGGCAGAGGCGTTAAAAGGGGTAAGTAACAATGGATATTCCTTTGGCCCGGAAGCTCGATGGAAAAAAGTTCATGTGGGATGGAGGGACCTACGAAACGGAGGATCAAGCCCAACAGGTGATGCACGGCTACGAGAAAGATGGTTTTGAAACGCGGATGTTGGTGGAGGGTAACCATTACCTGGTGTATTCCCGGCGAGTGGCCATGGTACAGTCAGGGGAATGACGGCAAGGGCCGGTGTTCAGCTCGCAGCGCCTTGGCGGTTTGTTTCGCCAAGCTGAAAGCTGACCGCTGAACGCCCATCTTAAAGGAGGGCAGAAGATGGCGGTAAACGTAGCGTCAGAGTGGTTGAATGCCTGCTCCGGTTGCGAGATCTCCATTCTCAACACCGGGGAGGCGCTGTTGGATTTACTACCTCAGCTCAACTTTGTGCACATCCCCGCGTTGGTGGACCACAAATACTACGGGCAGACCGGCGAGGGCACGGCTCTGGAGATCCCCGAGGCCGTGGTGGGCATCGTCTCCGGGGGCGTGCGCAACACCGAGCACAAGCACGTGCTGGATGAGATGCGGAAAAAGGTCAAAGTCCTCATCGCCCTGGGCAGTTGCGCCTGCTATGGCGGCATCCCGGCCCAGGCCAACATGTTCAAGCAGGAGGAAATCTTCGACAAGGTCTTCCGCGGCTCTCCTTCCACCGACCCTTCCCCCAACCCGGAGCATCCCGACGTCCCCAAATGGACCGCCACCTGCCAGGCCCTGGATGAGGTCACCAAGGTGGACATCGCCATCCCGGGCTGCCCGCCGCATCCGGACTGGATCGCTGACGCCCTCCTGGCCCTGCTGGCCGGCAAGACTGAGTGGAAGCTCCCGGAGCGCAGCGTCTGCGACACCTGCCCGGTGATCCGGGAGAAGAAGTCGGGCGGCGGCCCCATCAAGCGGATGCTGGCCAACGCCGAATTCAATCCTGAAGAGGGCCTGGACAAGATGCGCTGCCTCAACGAACAGGGCATCTTCTGCATGGGCCCGGTGACGCTGGCGGGTTGCAGCGGCAAGTCCGGGGTGCCCCGCTGCATCCAGGCCCGCACCCCCTGCCGGGGCTGCTTCGGTCCCATCCGCAAGGGGGCCAAGCCCATGGTGGATATGATGGGCGCGCTGACCTCGGTGGGGCTGGACCCCAAGACCCTGGTGGACCGGCGGGCCATCATGAACCGTTATATCGGCGGCCACGGCTATTTGACCGTTATTCCGGCACGGCCGGTGAGATAGGGGGTGACGCACATGGCAAAAGTTATCAACATCCAGCCGATTACCAGGATCGAAGGCCACGCCAAGGTGGCCATCACCCTGGACGATGCGGGCAACGTGGCGGACACCAAGGTCCACGTCCAGGCTCTGCGCGGTTTTGAAAAATTCTGTGAAGGCCGCCCGGTGGAGGAAATGCCCCGGATCGTCTGCCACATCTGCGGCATCTGCCCCTGGGCCCACCACCTGGCCTCCAGCAAGGCCGGGGACGCCTGTTTCGGGGTCACCCCGCCCCCCGCGGCCGTCAAGATCCGCCGCCTGATGCAAAACATCGCCTACATCGGCGACCGCATCCTCCACTTCTACTTCCTGGCCGCGCCGGACTTCGTCATCGGTCCCGAAGCCGACTACGCGGTGCGCAACGTGGTGGGCATCATCCAGGCCGCGCCGGAGATCGCCAAGCAGGTGGTGAAGATGCGGCAGATGACCGCCAACATGCTGGAGCACTTCGCGGGCCGGGCCATCCATCCGACGCTCTCGCTACCCGGCGGGGTGAGCAAGCCCATGACCGAAACGGACCGGAAGGAGATGCTGCCCCTGGCCAACGAACTCCTGGAGTTCTCCAAGTTCTCCATGAAGTTCGCCAAGGAAAACGTCTTCCCCAAGTACCTGGATGCCATTAAAACCCTGGGCGTCATCCAGGTAGGGTATCTGGGCACGGTGCGGGAAGACGGCACTCACGACTTCTACGACGGCAAACTCCGGCTGATGAAGGCCGACGGCGCTTACGACGACTTCACCTACGAGCAGTACACCGACTTTATCGGCGAATGGGTGGAGCCCTGGTCCTACCAGAAGTTCCCCTATGCCAAGAAGTGGGGCAAACTCAACCTCTCCCTGGAGGACCCGGTGGGGGTGTACCGCACCAACTGCCTGGCCCGCATCAACGTGGCGGACAAGATGGCCACCCCCCTGGCCCAGGCGGAGCTGGAGGAGTTTCGGGCCGCGTTCGGCCGCCCGGCCCACTTCACCCTGCTTTACCACTACGCCCGCCTGATCGAGCTGCTGCAGTGCGCCGAGCAGGCCGTGGAACTCCTCAATGACCCGGAGATCACCAGCAAAGACATCCGGGTGCCGCTCACGCCCAAGGCCGGGCGGGGCGTAGGTTGCGTGGAGGCCCCCCGGGGCACTCTGATTCACGACTATGAGTGCGATGACCAGGGTCTCATCACCAAGGTGAATCTCATCGTCGGCACCACCCACAACAACGCGGCCATCAACCTGTCGGTGAACCAGGCGGCCAAGGCCTGCATCCAGGGCGGCAAGTATGACCAGGGAGCCCTGAACAAGGTGGAGATGGCCATACGCGCCTACGACCCGTGACTGAGCTGCGCCACTCACCGCCTGGATGGCGGTATTGCCGTGGAGATCACCATCGCCGATATGGAAGGCAACGTGATCGACACGCTGAAAAATTAAGCTGGAAGCTGACAGCCGTCAGCTTTGATGACATCTGGAGCCACAGGGTATAAAATAACCCAGCCTGTGGCTCCTGATTTTTTGGGGCTCATACTAATTCGCAAATAAATTAGGTGGTTGCGGTGCAACAATCGCCATTCGGCACTGGAAGGTCAGCCTGGGAGGAAATCGATGCCTGGGCGGCAGCCAGGCCCGCCATCAAGAGCAGCGATAAGGTAATGGTGAGGCACTGCCAACCAGCCTTTTGCCATGCTTTAATCTCTTCCTTCCATGCGGAAAATTTATAGGGTTTTAATTTATTCATTTATCGTTAAACCTATTGGTTTTCTTAAATATTTTTTGGGAGGGGCAGGGCTTCCTGGGGTTTGGGGGGCACAAAAGGAGAGCAGCGCTTGGGCTCGGAGGGTAAGTCATGTCCTGATTCCACCCATCCTGGGGTTTACGTCCGGGATGATTATCGTTAAATTTAAAAAATTGCGTTCCTTAAATAATGTAGCTCTCTGGTAGATCATTTTACGGGAGGGAAAAGGGGGCCCCGAATTCCTCCTCCCCCCACCCGAAGGGCAGCCGATGGTTCGAGAGTTGTTTGAAAAATCCACGCTGGTTTTTGGTTGCGGCAATATTCTTTTTGGCGATGACGGTTTCGGCCCCGCGGTGGTTAAATACCTCCAGGACAATTATCCCCTGCCCGCAGACGTCCTGGTCCTGGATGTTGGCACCAGCATCCGGGATCTGCTCTTTGACCTGGTGCTCATTGAGAATAAACCCCAAAAGATCGTCATCATTGACGCGGTGGACCATCCGGACCGCAGGCCCGGGGAGATCTTCGAAATTCCGGTGGAAGCGATTCCGCCCAAGAAAACCGCGGACTTCTCCCTGCACCAGTTTCCCACGGTGAACATGCTCCAGGAACTAAAGGAGCATACCCAGGTGGAGATTCACGTTGTGGTGGCGCAGGTCCAGGAAATTCCTGAAGAAGTCCGGCCGGGCCTGTCTCCGGCGGTGGCCGGGGCCATTAAAGACGCGGCTGCGCAAATTTTGCATATTCTGAGGTTTGCTAATTAGAAAAAATTCTGCTAAGGTGATAGAACCCTGAAAAATTGAATATATCGAAAATTTTTGCTATACTTTTTTAGGTATAAATCTCCGCATCGCATCCAACATTGGCATGGTTGACATCTAAGAAAAATACAAGAATTCAGACAACATATGGAGGGAATAGTAAATGGAAGCAGCCATTGAGGTTAACCGAAAAAACCGGAAAATCCCGGTCATTCCCGAGATGGCGGATCGGTGCTATACCTGCGGCACCTGCGGCGGTGGCTGCCCCGCCACCGGTCTGGTCCCCGGCTGGGATGCGCGGAAAGCCATCCGGGCCATTGTTTTCGGCATGGAGCAGGAGGTGGTGGATTCCAAGTGGCCCTGGGTCTGCACCCTCTGCGGCCGCTGCCAGTACCAGTGCCCCATGGGCATCCAGTTGATGCGGACCTTCCGGGCCTGCCGCACCGCCCGGGAACGTGACCTGGTGCCCGGTCCCATCCACAAAGGCACCATGATGAACCTGGAGAGGGGCAACAACCTGGGCATCCCCAAGGATGATTTTCTGTTCCTCCTGGCCGACCTGGGCGTGGAGATGGAAAACGATGAGGAGCAGCCCACTCCCGGTTTCTACGTGCCCGTGGACAAGGAAGGGGCCAACATCATCACCACCATCAACTCCAAGGAGCCCTTCGGCGAACCGGACGACATGAAGTTCTGGTGGCGCATCTTCTACGCGGCCAAGGAAGACTGGACCGTGTCCTCGGTGAACTTGGAAGGCGTCAACTGGGGGCTGTTCTCCGGTGACGACCCCAGAATGAAAGAACAGGTAGGCCGGGTCATCGAGAACGCCCGACGACTTAAGTGTAAAACCATCTTGTACCCTGAATGAGGGCACGCCTACTATGCAACCCGGTTCGGGTTCAAAAATTGGTTCCCCGAAGTTTACGACGAATTCAAGGTAGTCAGCGTCATGGACCTGCTGGAGGACTACATCAAGTCCGGCAGGATCAAGCTCAACAAACACAAGTACCATGAAACCGTGACGGTGCACGATCCCTGCAACTACGTGCGCAAGTCCCAGATGGCCTTTGGCGACCACACGGGGGAAAAGACCCGGTGGATCACCAAGCAGTGCTTTGACGAGAGTCTCTACCGGGAAATGTGCGACGACCCCATGAACAACTTCTGCTGCGGCGCGGGCGGCGGCGCCTGGGCCATGCCCTATGACGAAGAGCGCCTGGCCTACGGCAAGGTGAAGGTGGACCAGATCCGGGACAGCGGCGCCGAGATCGTCGTGGCCCCTTGCCACAACTGCCGGGACCAGATCATGAAAGGTCTGGCCGGGGAGTTCAAGAAGGGCAGGGAAGGCTTCGACATGGGCAACTATACGGAGACCCTGTACCTCTGGGAACTGGTGGCCAACTGCCTGGAATATGAGCCCTGGAGCGAAGAGGAGCAGGCCGCGGCCCGCGCGGCCCGGGACGCCCAGTTCGAGAGGGACGGCATCGAACTGGAAGAAGAATAAACCCTCATTATATAAATTAAGAAGCCCGGCAAACTTCGGTTTGCCGGGCTTTTTTTATTCTTGACTTTTGAACATTGGTTCTTATAAAATACTCCCCATCCGGAAACAAGCGAAATGCCATCCCCTTAATTGAGGAGGCAATATGGACTTAATCAGATGTGTGGAATGCAAGTTTTTTCAGCCGGACCCGGCATCGCTGCGGATGGGAACCTGTCTCCATGCGGAACCCTGGGACGGGAGCATAAGTCAATTCGCCCGGGACGAACATACCTGCCCCAACTTTTCTTCTCACGGAGGAAGACGCCAACTTGACGCCGAAGACGTGAAGAAGTTTAAAAATTCAGATTATTACTCTTAAAGGTTAAAGAGATTCTGCTTTAGATCCAACCCCGGTCCCGGAATCTCGAAATGAAAGATAGAAGGAGAAAAGGAAAAGACCGGAATTAATCCTCCTCGCTAGTCCCCACCCGTTTGGAGCCTGGCAAACTTAGGTTTGCCAGGCTTTTTTTATATTTTCCCGGGGAGTTTGAGGGTAGTAGTAAATGAACATATGTACATAATTATGTTAATAAAATAATTGTTGCAAGAAAAATTGTTGCAATTCTGAAACAATTGTGTAAGTCATATTCTTAACAAAACAACAGGACATATTCCTACTATAATAGTAGGGTATAATACTACAAATGAAGTAGACATATTTCTACAAAAAGAAGCTATGGTGTATTCCTACTATAATAGTAGAGTATGTTCTTACAATGGAGGTGATGCGTTCGGGAAAAAGTCAAGATCAGTGTTTAAGATACATTCTTCTTAACCACTTAAAATGAGCATGAGGGTGAAATATGTCCATTTCTCGACGAACTTTTCTTAAGGTTTTGGGGAGTGGCGTTACTGCGGCCGGTCTGACCGAAGTCATCTGCAAACGTTCCAGTTGGGCCGCCACCATTCCACCCGCAAAAATCAAGGATGCCGGCATCACCCATTCCATCTGCCCCTTCTGCGGCGTCGGCTGCGGCTTGGTGGCCCACACCAAAGGGGGCAAGCTGGTGAACGTGGAAGGCGATCCGGATCATCCCATTAACCAGGGATCCCTGTGCAGCAAGGGTCAGGCGGTGATGGAGGTGGTCACCAGCCCCCGGCGCCTGAAAAAGGTGCGCTACCGGGCCCCGCACAGTGACAAGTGGGAAGAGAAGGACCTGGATTGGGCCATAAACATTCTGGCCCAGAGGGTCAAGGCCACCCGGGATGCCAGTTTTCTGGCCAAGTCACCCGCCGGGATGACGGTGAACCGCACCGAGGCCCTGGCCTCCATCGGCGGGGCCGCCCTGAACAATGAAGAGTGCTACCTCATCGCCAAGCTCACCCGAGCTCTGGGCATCGTTTATCTAGAACATCAAGCGCGGCTCTGACACTCCTCCACGGTGGCCTCGTTGGGGCCCACCTTCGGCCGGGGCGCCATGACCAATCACTGGAATGATTTGGCCAACAGTGATTGTCTGATGATCATCGGCTGCAATCCCGCAGAGAACCATCCCATCAGTTTTAAATGGATTACCGCGGCCCAGGAAAAAGGGGCCAAACTCATCGTTGTGGACCCCCGATTCACCCGTTCCGCGTCCAAGGCCGACCTTTACGTGAGGTTGCGGCCCGGCACGGACATCGCCTTGATGGGCGGCCTCATCAATTACGTTCTGAAAAATAATCTGTTCCATCAAGATTATGTGGCCAACTATACCAACGCCGCTTTTCTAGTTAATAAAGACTTTGCTTTTAGCGAAGGCTTATTCTCCGGTTACCAAAAAGAGAAACGTGCTTACAACGCGGCCACCTGGGATTATGAAATCGATAAAGAAGGCAAGCCAGTCACCGACCCCACTTTGAGCAATCCCCGCGGCGTCTTCCAACTCATGAAGGCCCATTACGCCCGCTATACCCCGGAGATGGTGGCCGCCATCACCGGGGTGCCTGAAGACGTGTTCCTGAAGATGGCGGCCCTTTATGGGGCCACCGGCCGGCCCGGCCGGTCCGGGAGCATCCTCTACGCCATGGGGGGCACCCAGCATTCCACGGGGGTGCAGATTATCCGGAGCTATTCCATTTTGCAGATGCTTCTGGGCAACATGGGCATGGCCGGAGGCGGCATCAACGCTCTCAGGGGTGAGAACAACGTCCAGGGGTCCACGGACATGGCCCTGCTCTTCCACCTGGTCCCCGGCTACCTGGCCGCTCCCAATGAAGCGGCCCATCCCACCCTGAAGGATTATCTGGACAAAGAAACCCCCAAGGCCAGCTTCTGGATGAACAAACCCAAGTTTTTCGTGAGCCTCCTCAAGGCCTATTGGGGCGACGCGGCCAAAAAAGAAAACGACTTCGCTTACGACTATCTCCCCAAGGCAGGCAAAGGCTTTCAGGGTGCGGGCTATTCCTGGATTCCCCTGTTCGAGGCCATGGGCGCGGGCGCCATCAAGGGCATGCTGGTGTGGGGCATGAATCCCGCGGTGGGGTCCGCTAACCTCAACCAAACTTACTCTGCCCTGGACAAATTGCAATGGCTGGCGGTCTTCGACCTCTGGGAAACCGACACCTCGGTCTTCTGGAAGCGTCCTGGAGCCAGCCCCCGGGACATTAAGACCGAAGTCTTTCTCTTCCCGGCCGTGGACTCCCTGGAGAAGGAGGGGAGCGCGTCCAATAGCGGCCGCTGGATCCAATGGCGTTACCAGGCGGTAAAGCCTCACGGTGACGCCCGGAGCGACTTGTGGTACGCCAACCGCCTGGGGCTGGAATTGAAAAAGCTCTATCAGGCAGACGCTAACGCGGTCTTCCCGGACCCCATCGTCAATTTGCACTGGAACTACGGGGCCGATCCGGATGTCCACCTGGTGGCCAGGGAGATCAACGGTTACACCGTGGTCGACAAAAAACAGGTACTCAACTTCCTGGGCCTGAAAGATGACGGCTCCACCGCCTGCGGCTGCTGGATCTACTCCGGCTTTTACCCCGGGCCGGACAAGAAGGACAACAAGGCCGCGGCCCGGGATAAGAAAGACCCCAGCGGCTTGGGCCTATATCCCGGTTGGGCTTTCGCCTGGCCGGTAAACCGGCGCATTATCTACAACCGCTGCTCCGCCGATCCCCAGGGCCAGCCTTGGAATACAAAAAAGGCACTGGTGCGCTGGGACCCGTTGGCCAAGGCCTGGAAAAATTCCGACGTGGCGGATTTCAAATGGATCGACCCGGCCACCAAGGTCCACGTGCCCCCGGAGGAATCGGCCAAGGCCCCGTTTCTCATGCTGCCTGAAGGAAAAAGCCGTTTCTTCGTCCCCAAAGGGCTGTGCAAAGACGGGCCTTTTCCGGAACACTACGAGGCCCTGGAGTGCCCCTTCAACAACCCTATGTCGGCCCAGCAGTCCAACCCCGCGGTGCGCATCTGGAAATCGAGCCTGGATAAGCTCGCCCAGGTCAGCGACCCCCGGTTCCCCATCATCGCCACCACCTTCCGGCTCACGGAGCACTGGCAGGCCGGGGCCATGACCCGGAACCTCACCTGGCAGGCGGAGCTGATGCCGGAGATGTTCGTGGAGATCAGCCCCACCCTGGCCCGGGCCAAGGGGATCAAGCCGGGTGATTGGGTCAGGGTCAAGAGCATCCGGGGCGAGGTTCTGGCCCGGGCCAATGTGACTCACCGGGTCGCCCCCTTTTGCTGCGGGGCTAAAGGTTCCCAAAATACCGCGGAAATGGTGGCCCTGCCCTGGCACTTCGGCTTTGCCGGTTATATCACCGGCGGGTCGGATGGGCGCCAAAACTACGCCGCCAACCAGTTGGCCCCCCAGATAGGGGACGCCAACACCATGATCCCGGAATACAAGGTATTCCTGGTGAACGTGGAAAAGGTCTAGGCTGCTGGCCGAAAGGGGAATGCTGATGAGCAAAGCCATCTTGATCGATACCACCAAGTGTATCGGCTGCCGGGGGTGCCAGGTGGCGTGTAAAAGCTGGAACGATCTGAAGGGCGGCAAGGCCGCCTTCAGCGGGACCTGGACCAACCCCATATACTTGAGCAGCAGCCAGTATACCCGGGTGATTTTTCGGGAAGTCGTCAAGCCTGACGGCAGTTTGAACTGGTTTTTCGCCAAACGCCAGTGCATGCACTGCGCGGACCCCGCCTGCGCCAGCGTCTGTCCGGTGGGG
>JACQYN010000147.1:2251-6230 GCA_016208235.1 Deltaproteobacteria bacterium | reverse complement strand
GGCTTGGCGGCCAGGATCTCCGGAAAGGCCGTTTTTTTCAAGACGTCAAAAGCCCCCTCGTCCCGGAAAAAGCCGGTGACTTTGATGAGCACGTCTTGGTAAAGGGCTTCCACTTCCGCGGGATTATCTTTAAGAAAACTGAGGTAGCTTTGCAGGTTGTCCAGTTTGCGGAGCACCATGCGCCGCATGATGCGGCGTCTCAAGGTGTTGCGCTTGTATAAGGAGAAATTCACCCCGGTGACCTTCTGGAGGAGGAGCAGGATCGGCTCCAGTTCTTTTTCGGCTTCGGGCAGGAGCTCCGCGGGGATGGGGGTCTGGTAATAGGTCCAGAAGGGGTGGCGGCTGATCTTGGCCAGTTCCTGGGCCATTTCCCCGGGATTGAGAATAAACTCCACGCACCCGGTTTTTTCTCCTAATTGGGGACCGGTCTTGTTGACCTCAGGGCTGGGGTTTGGGGATGGATGGGACGCTTTTTGACGTTTGGCGGCCGGGGATTGGGGAGACTTGGGAGACTTGGGAGATTTATCGGACTCTTTCTTGGGGGCCATGAACTCCTCCCTTAAGGTCCCTAATCCTTGGGGATTGTAAATAAAAATATGACTATATTTCGCATTTGTAAAGGAATAGTTGTAGAAGGGATTTGGTGGAGAATTGGCGGGGAGTTGAGGGGGGCCTGGCGGGGGTTTTTTTTCACGCCAAGACGCAAAGGCGCAAAGACGCAAGGCAATGATGTCAATTCTTCAACAAACAGATATTTTTTGGATAGGGGCGAACTTTATGTTCGCCCGCCGTTTTAAGGCGAACACAAGGTTCGCCTCTACGGTTTAATGATTTTTTTACTGGTTCCCAAGAGCAGCTTGGGAACCAGAAGAAAATTATTTCTTTGCAATCTTTGCCTCTTGGCGTGAGATTTTTTTTCACGCCAAGACGCAAAGAACCAAGCGGTTCTCTATTGAATTCTCCTCAATTGCTGATAGATTATATAATTCAATCTTAGCCCGGAAAGCCGGGTGGGGGAAGTTATGGCGCTAAAAGGCAAGGTACATAAATTCGGGGACGACATCAATACCGACGAGATTCTCCCGGCCCGGTATCTGAACACCTCGGACCCCATGGAATTGGCGAAACACGCCATGGAGGACGCGGACCCGGAGTTCGGGAAGAAGGCCAAACCCGGAGATTTTATCATCGCGGGCAAGAACTTCGGCTGCGGCTCCTCCCGGGAGCACGCGCCGGTGGCCCTCAAGGCCGCCAAGGTGGCCGGGGTCATTGCCGTGAGCTTTGCCCGCATCTTCTACCGCAACGCCTTTAACATGGGCCTCTCCATTTTAGAGGCGCCGGACGCGGCCAAAGAGATCGAGGGCGGCCAGGAGATCAGCGTCAACTTCGACACCGGGGAGATCACCAATCTCGCTACCGGTAAGAAATACTCCAGCCAGCCCATTCCCCCGTTTATGCAGGAACTCCTGGCGGACGGCGGCCTCATGGCCCATATCAAGAAGCATTTGGAGGCGAAACACGCATGACTCATCGCATCGCAGTCATTCCCGGGGACGGCACCGGCCCGGAAGTGGTGGCCGAAGGCATCAAGGTGCTGAATGCAGTGGCCGGACCCGCGAATATCAAATTTGATTATCACTATTACGACCTGGGCGGCGAACGGTACAAAAAAACCGGGGAGACCCTGCCGGGCTCGGTAATCGCGGAACTGCGGCAGTTTAAGGCCATTTACCTGGGGGCCATCGGCCACCCGGACGTGGCCCCGGGGATCCTGGAGAAGGGTATTTTGCTCCGGGCCCGCTTCGAGCTGGACCAATACATCAACCTCCGGCCCGTGGTCCTTTACCCGGGGGTGGACTGCCCCCTGAAGGACAAGGGCCCCGAAGACATCGACTTCGTGGTGGTCCGGGAAAACACCGAAGGCATGTACGTGGGCGCGGGGGGCTTCCACAAGCACGGCACCCCGGACGAGGTGGCGGTGCAGACCTCCATCAATACCCGGAAAGGCGTGGACCGCTGCCTGAAGTTCGCATTCGAACTGGCGAGAAAGCGCGATAGAGACAAGAAACTGACCCTGGTGGCCAAGACCAACGTCCTCACTTATGCCTCGAACCTCTGGTTCCGGGCCTTCGAGGCCATGGCGCCGCAGTACCCGGATATAACCACCGATTACGCGCACGTGGACGCCACCTGCATGTGGTTCGTGAAAAACCCGGAGTGGTTCGACGTGGTGGTCACCGACAACCTCTTCGGAGACATCATCACCGACCTGGGGGCCATCATCCAGGGAGGCATGGGCGTGGCCGCGGGAGGCAACATCAATCCGGAAGGCGTGTCCATGTTCGAGCCCATCGGCGGCTCGGCCCCCAAATATACGGGCCTCCAGGTGGTCAACCCCATCGCCGCCATTGCCGCGGCCCAGATGATGTTGGAGCAGCTCGGCGAGACCAAGGCCGCGGCCGCGGTGGATGGCGCCATCAAGAAGGCTGCATCTAAGGACATGAAGTCCATGGCCGCGGGCAAGATGGGGATGTCCACCGGGCAGGTGGGGGATCTGATTGCTAAGTACGCGGTGGAATTGATATAATAAAAGCTGTCAGCAGCACATAGGGCGGCCCGTGGCCGCCGTAAAGCGGCGTGCACGGCACGCTCTATGAGTTGCTGATATAATGAAAGTGAGCAGTAAGCAGTGAGCAGGTAATGTGGTGGTTCATAATTGGGTGATAGATAAACCGGAAGGCATCCGGATACGGGTTTTTAAGTCCCCCTTTTTTAAAGGGGGATTTAGGGGGATTTTGGGGCTGCATAAAATCCCCCCTGACCCCCCTTTAGAAAAGGGGGGTAAATACCTTGCATTTCCTGGGCCTTTCTCTTTAAATGCCTAGCACAAGATCAAAGTTATCATTTTCTGCTCACTGCTCACCGCTCACTGCTCACTAACAACAGATACATGGCAGAATCAAGGAGCTGATTAAATATGGCTGGTTCTTACAGAGTAGCCGTGGTGGGCGCCACCGGCGCGGTGGGCCAGCAGATGGTGGCCTGCCTGGAAGAACGGCGCTTTCCGGTGGCCCAGTTGTTCCCGCTGGCTTCGGAACGTTCCCTGGGGAAAAAAGTCACCTTCCTGGGCAAAGAAATTCAAGTGGAGGTTCTAACCAAAGATTCCTTCAGCGGGGTGGATATTGCCCTGTTCTCCGCAGGCGGCAGTATCAGCAAGGAATACGGCCCCATCGCCGCGGCCGCGGGCGCGGTGGTGGTGGACAACTCCAGCGCCTGGCGCATGGACCCGGAGATACCCCTGGTGGTGCCGGAAGTGAACCCCCAGGACATTGCTTTGTATTCCAACCGGGGGATCATCGCTAATCCCAACTGCTCCACCATCCAGATGGTGGTGGTGCTCCAGCCTTTGCACGCCGCGGCTCGGATCAAGCGGGTGGTGGTCTCCACCTACCAGGCGGTCTCCGGCACCGGCCAGAAGGCGGTGGAGGAGCTGGCCGCGCAGACCCGGGCGCTGTTTAACAACCAGGAAGTGGTGAAAAAGGTCTATCCCCACCGCATCGCCTTTAACGTGCTGCCCCATATCGACGTCTTCCTGGAGAACGGCTACACCAAGGAAGAGATGAAGATGGTCCTGGAGACCAAAAAGATCCTGGGGGACGAATCCATCGAAGTCACGGCCACCACTGTGCGGGTGCCGGTGTTCTATGGGCATTCCGAGGCGGTGAACATCGAAACGGAAAAGAAACTGACCCCCGCGGAGGCCCGGAAGATCCTGGCAAAGGCCCCGGGCGTGAAAGTGGTGGACGACCCGGCCAAATTCCAGTATCCCATGCCCCTGGACGCCGCGGGCCAGGACCTGACCCTGGTGGGGCGCATCCGGGAAGATTTCACCATCGCCAATGGCCTCAACCTCTGGGTGGTGGCGGACAACCTGCGCAAGGGCGCAGCTACGAATGCCGTGCAGATCGCGGAGATTTTG
>JACQYN010000147.1:0-2165 GCA_016208235.1 Deltaproteobacteria bacterium | reverse complement strand
AGTGGTCAGTGGCCAGTGGTCAGTGAGCCAATGAATTTTTGGTTGGTACTTAATTTGGTTGGTAATTAATATTGTGACCTGGGGATTACTTGCCAAAATTTGAGTCCTCATAACTGCCCCTCCCCTGGTGGGAGGGGGTTGGGGGGAGGGGGTAAGGCGGCCGTCTCGGCCGCCTGGGTGGCGGGCACGGAGGCCCGCCCCACCAAAGAATCCTCACCCCACCCCAGCCCTCCCCCCTCAAGGGGGAGGGAGAAAAGGACTTAAAAACATTAGTGAAGATAATCCCGGGACGGCACACTAAAAGCTGACCGCTGAAAGCTGAAAGCTGACTGCTCCCAAGGAGCAGTCCCATGCGCGTTATCGCCGGCTCCTTAAAGGGCCGCCGGCTGGCGCCGGTACGGGGCCTGATTCGGCCCACCGGGGCTAAGGTCCGGGAGGCCATTTTCAATATCCTGGGAAATGTGGTGGCGGAGGCCCGGGTCCTGGACCTCTTCGCAGGCACCGGCGCTCTGGGCATCGAGGCCCTGAGCCGGGGCGCGAAGGACGCGGTCTTCGTGGAGGATCATCCGGAGTCCTTAAAGGTCCTGCGCCGCAACCTGGAGAGCCTGGACCTGGGGGACCGGAGCCGGGTGCTGCCGGTGTCCGTGCACACAGCTTTGAAGAAATTGGCGGTCCAATGCGAAAAATTTAACCTGGCCTTCCTGGACCCGCCCTATGGCGGCGAGAAGGCCGTAACCGCACTCGCCGCCCTGGCAGCCGCGGCTATCATATCGCCCGGGGCCTGGGTGGTGGCGGAACACAGCCGCCGGGATACCTTGCCGGAGGCCGCGGGCAACCTGGAGCGCCGGGAGCTGCGGCGCTACGGCGACACCCAGGTGGACTTTTATCAGGCTGTGTAGGGAAGGCGGGATAATTGTTTAACCACAAAGACACAAAGAACACAAAGTATCACAAAGGAAATATTATTATGCTTTGGCGTTTCACGCCAAAGCATAATAAAGTTTCTTCTTTGTGTAACTTTGTGTCTTTGTGCCTTTGTGGTAAATCTTTTTTTAGGAGACCCCAGGCACATGCCTGACATTGCGGTTTACCCCGGTTCATTCGACCCCATCACCAACGGCCACCTGGATTTGCTGCAGCGAGCCCTGAAGATCTTCGACCGCATCATCGTGGCCGTGGCCTGGAACCCGACGAAACAGTGCCTCTTTACCATTGAAGAGCGCATGGAAATGATCCGGGTATCACTTCAGGATCATCCCCAGGTATCCATTGACACTTTCAAAGGCCTGCTGGTGGACTACGCCCGGGAAAAAAAGGCCCGGGCCATTCTCCGGGGTCTGAGGGCGGTCACCGACTTTGAGTACGAGTTCCAGTTGGCCATGATGAACCGCCGCCTGGAACCGGAAATCGAGACCGTATTTCTGATGACCGGCCTCCGGTGGGTATTCTTAAGCTCCAGCATCCTCAAGGAAGCCGCCATCCACGGGGGCAATATCGAAGGCATGGTGCCGGAGATCGTTTACCACAAACTGCGAGAGAAGTTCGGTTTCAGTTAAGGAGCATAGATGCGCATCTGCGTCATCGACGGCCAGGGGGGCGGCATCGGCGCCGCGCTCATCAAACGCCTGAAAGAGGTGTACCGGGAAGAGCACGAAGTCATCGCCCTGGGGACCAACGCGGTGGCCACCGCGCAAATGATGAAAGCCCGGGCCAACCGGGGCGCGAGCGGGGAGAACGCCATCTGCCGCACCGTGACTCAGGTGGACGTCATCCTCGGTTGCATTTCCATTGTCCTGGCCAACTCCATGATGGGGGAAGTCACCCCCCGCATGGCCGAGGCCATCGCGTCCGCACCCGCGCCCAAGATACTGTTGCCCTTAACCCAGGAGAAGGTGGAGATCGTGGGCCTCTCCCCCGAACCCCTGCCCCATTTGGTGGAAAAGATCGTCAGCCACCGTTTAAAGGAGATTCTCAGCCATGTGTGAAGCCGCGGCCTATATCTTGAAAAACGGCAAGGAAGAATTACTTTTGCAGGACGTGGACCTCATCGAGCCGGATGGGGAAAACCTGCGAATAGTAAGCATCTTCGGAGAACAAAAAGTCGTCAAAGCCACCATCCAGAGCCTCAACCTGGTGAACCACAAGGTTATCCTGGTGGAGAAGTA
>JACQYN010000128.1 GCA_016208235.1 Deltaproteobacteria bacterium | reverse complement strand
CGCATCATCCGGGCCGCGAGTAACGAAGGCGATATAGTCCTGGACCCCTTCTGCGGCTGTGGCACCGCGGTGGCGGTGGCCGAACGCCTTAAGCGCCGCTGGATCGGCATCGACGTCACCTACCTGGCCATTGACCTTATCAGAAAGCGGTTGCAAGATTCATTCAAACACGAGCTCGCCTCTTACGAAGAAATCGGCATTCCCCGGGACGTACCCAGCGCCGAGCGGTTGTTCAACCTTAACACCTTTCAATTTGAATGTTGGGCCCTGGCCTCGGTGGGGGCCCGCAGCGCCCGGGATAAACGGGGGGCGGACCGGGGCATCGACGGGGTCATGAATCTAAGGGACGAATATAACGGCGAATATAAGAAAATTATCCTCCAGGTGAAAGGCGGTCACGTCACCGTCTCTCAGGTCAGGGATTTGAAGGGGGTGTTGGAGCGGGAGAAGGCGGAGATCGGCGTATTTCTTACGCTTAAGCGGCCCACCCGGCAGATGCGGGAAGAGGCGGCCGCGGCCGGGTCCTTCATAGACCAGGCGTTCCCGGAGCAGCGGTTTCCACGTCTGCAAATCCTCACCATCGAAGAGATTTTTGCCGGGAAGAAGATCAGTTTTCCCAACTGGTGGTCCCAGGATACCTTTAAAAAAGCCGCCCGGCGGCGGAAAAACAAACCGGAAGAAGCTCAAAATAATTTGCTGAAAGACTTACAGGAGTCCTATCAATCTTAGGGTCCGCATCACTGGCCCCTGATCCCCATAGGCGCTAACTTAAAAAATGTTTGTCATTCTGAACGGAGCGAAGCGGAGTGAAGAATCTCTATTTCCCAAAGAAAGAGATTCTTCGCTACGCTCAGAATGACAAAAAAGCCTTATATTAGCGCTTATGCCCCTGATCCCAACCATTCATTTCTTCGCCAGATGAATATACGTACACAGCCCTTTGGCCACCAGGCGGTCGCCCTGGCGCACCTCGAATTCCCCCAGGGAGATGGTGCGGCCCCGTTTGGCGATATGGGCTGTGGCCTCCACTTCCCCCTCTTTCACTGCGGCCAGGAAGTTGATCTTCATTTCTACGGTGTTGAAGGTTTCCCCTTCCTTCGCCAGGCTGTAGAGGGCGAAAGCCACGGCTTCATCCGCCACGGCGGCGATAACGCCGCCCTGGAGAAGGCCGATGGAATTGGCCAGGTCGGGCTTAAAAGGCAGGACAAAACGGGCAAAGCCCCGGCCCAACTGGGGAACCTGGATACCGATGAATCGGACAAAGGGGTTGGCGGCCAGCCTTTCCCGGATGCTTGCTTCCAGCTCCGGCGCCAGGGGTTCGATTGCGGTTTTCATGAAAGTCTCTGAAAAAATTTTTCACCACAGAGACACAGAGGACACAGAGGAGACACAGAGATTCTTTTTACTGCCCGGCGGCAAAGCCGCCGGGCAGTAAATCAATTTCCTCTGTGTCTTCTCTGTGCTCTTTGTGTCTCTGTGGTAAATCTTTTATAATGATTGGCAGTTAATTACGAATAGGAGATTATACATGAAAATCGCCATCAGCGGCAAAGGCGGGGTGGGCAAAACCACCCTGGCGGCCTTGCTCATCAAATATTATCAGGATCAGGGCAAGAAGGTCCTGGCCGTGGACGCGGACCCGGACGCCAACCTGGCCCTGGCCCTGGGGGTGCCGGACCCGGAAAGCATCACCCCTTTATGTATGATGAAAGAACTCGTGGCTGAACGCACGGAATCCCAACCCGGAAAAATGGGGGGATTTTTCAAGCTGAACCCCAAGGTGGATGACATTCCGGAGAAATACTCCCGCCAGTTGGACGGCGTAAAGCTCATCGTCATGGGGGGCGTTAAAAAGGGGGGGAGCGGCTGCATCTGCCCGGAGAGCGTGCTGCTGCGCACCCTGATAACCCACCTGGTGCTGCTCCGGGATGAAGTGGTGGTCATGGACATGGAGGCGGGCATCGAGCATCTGGGCCGGGCCACCGCCAGGGGCGTGAACAAGCTCATCGTGGTGGTGGAACCCGGACGCCGCAGCCTGGAGACGGCCCAACAGGTCAGGAAACTGGCCCAGGACCTGGGCCTGGAGAAGGTGGCGGTGGTGGCCAACAAGGTGCGCCAGCCCCAGGACCTGGAATTTATCAAAGATCACCTCCATGGCTTGCCCCTGTTGGGGTATCTTCCCTTTGACGAGAAGATCATCGACGCGGACCTGACGGCCCGGCCGCCTTATGAAACCAACCCCGGGCTGCTGGAAAAGGCCAAAGAAATCGCCGCGCAGTTATAGCCAAAGGGGAAAAGGGGAAAAGGTAAAAAAGAAGCAACGAAGCATCTTTCTGGTTCCCAAGCTGCGCTTGGGAACCCGCTTGGACGCAAAGCTTGGCTTTGCCAGCATTTAATCTGATTAATTGTTTTTCGCCACTGCTATCCTTTATTCCCCAAGCAAAGCTTGGGGCACATCGGCGTTCCCAAGTGCAACTTGGGAACGAGTTTAATATAAGGCGAAAAGGAAAATATGAACGCAAATAAGCATTTTCTAACTTCTTCCCCTTTTTCCCTTTTCCCCCGCTAATTAAAAGAACTCTCCATGGAACCCCCCCCCAGCCACTCTGCCCTCTCTTTCCCCCTCAAACTCCTGGTGGTGGGAGTCCTCTACTTCTCCGAAGGCGTGCCCTACGGCTTCGTGGTCACCACGCTGTCCTTTTACCTCCGGGGGCAGGGGGTGCCCCTGGAGCAGATCGGTATTTTGAGCCTCCTGGGCCTGGCTTGGAGTTTTAAAATCCTCTGGAGCCCCCTGGCAGACCGCTTCGGCTCCCGGGCCGCCTGGCTGGTGCCCTCCCAGGCCATGGTCATCGTCTGCCTGGCGGCCCTGGCTTATCGCGCCGCTCAACCCGTCAGCCTGGGGTTCTGGGTACTGGTGGGGCTCATGTGCCTGGCTTCGGCCACCCAGGATCTGGCGGTGGACGCCTATACCATCGACCTTCTGGAAACCAAGGAACTGGGCCTGGCCAACGGCGTCCGCAACGGCGCCTACCGGGTGGGAGCCCTGGCCGCGGGTTCCGGCTTGCTGATCGCGAGTGACTGGGTGGGTTGGCAGCCTGCCTTTGTGGGGATCGGGGTGGTGATGGCGGCCCTGGCGCTCACTGTCCTGGTCTTTCGGCCCTTTCACCTGCCCCGGCCGGAGCCGATGGGAGGAAATCCCGGCGCAGAAAAAGGCTTGGCCTTCATCAAAGAGGCATTCCAGGGGCTCAAACGCCACCCCCATTTCCCGGTCATCATGGTCTTTACCCTGACCTTCAAGGCCGGGGACGCGCTCATGGCCTCCATGATCAGTCCCTTCTGGAAGGACCAGGGGTTCAGCGGCAGCGAATTCGGGGTGGTCTCCGGCATCCTGGGGGCCGGGGCCACTATTTTAGGCGGCCTCTTGGGCGGGTGGGCCACCAGCCGCTGGGGCATCGGCCGGGGGCTCTGGACCATGGGCATTCTCCAGGCCGTCTCCAACCTGGGCTATTGGGCCGCGGCCCTGCCGGGCATGACCCGTTACCCGGTCTTTACCCTCTCTCTGCCTTTCCTGTCCCAACCCCTGGCCGTCTATCCCATTTACCTGGCTTCCCAAGGGGAGAGCCTCTCTTCCGGCATGGGCTCCGCGGCCTTCATGGCCTTTCTCATGGCCCTGTGCGACAAGCGCTTCAGCGCCATGCACTACGCGTTTTTCGCCATGCTCTTCAGCTTCGGGGCCCGGGTCTTCGGCTACCTGGGGGGTTGGGGTGCGGCCAGCTTCGGCTACGCCAACTTTTTCTTCCTCAGCTTCCTGGCCGCGCTCCCCGCGTTCGCCCTGCTGCCCTGTATCTTCCCCGTGGTCAGGCGGATTGAGGGGAGGGAATAAGGGCCAGTTTTCGGTTTCCGGTTTTCGGCGAAAGCAAAGCAGGAATCTTGCAAGGGTTAATATGCGGATATCCTTTGTTGGGGGAAAGGCGTGCTGTGCACCTGAATGGCATAGGCAAAAGCCCGCAGCTAAAAACTCAATTTTATAGTTCGCTGGCGGTTTCATAATCCATTCTGAAAACCCTATTTTACCTCTTTGGGAACTCATTTTGACCAACCGAAAACCGAAAACTGAAAACCGAAAACCACGCATTTTACTCACCGGGCCGCCCCGGTGCGGCAAGACCACGGTGGTGCAAAAGGTGATAGCCCTCTTTGCGGGCAAAGCCGCAGGGTTTTACACCCGGGAGGTCCGGGAGAAGGGCGAGCGCGTGGGCTTTGAGATCGTCACCCTGGACGGGCAGGTGGCCTGGCTCAGCCATGTCAGTTTTCCCGGTCCCCACCGGGTGGGGAAATACGGGGTGAACCTGGAGAACCTGCACCGGGTGGGCCTACCGGCCCTGGAGGTGACTCCGGGCATTGATCTCGTAGTGGTGGACGAAATCGGCAAAATGGAGTGCCTTTCACCCCACTTTGTGGAGGCCCTGGAGCGCGTCTGGACCGCGGCCGTGCCCCTGTTGCTCACCGTGGCCGAGAAAGGCGGCGGCTATATCCAGAGGGTCAAAGAGGAGCCGGATAAGATTCTGATCACGGTCACCCCCAGCAACCGGGACGAGCTACCCGAAAGGATTTTGCAGCTTTTGGGAATAGGTTAACCCCTGAAGAATCTCCGCTTTTCTGGAGGCGCTGCTCACGTTGCCCTTGTCCTTTTTCCACAATCTTTCTCTTATAAAGCCCAAGATGTCTATTTCGTTAACCCCCTTTTTTCTTGACTATGATCCAGGCCCCCTCTATCGTCGAGGTAAATCAAATTTTCAAAGGAGATTGAGAATGCGAGGCTCCAGGTTACTACTGATCTTGGCATTGGTGATGGTCGGGTTCTTCGCGTGTTACACCTCCTCTCATGCCCAGAGCAAGGGAAAGACTGCCCAGCAAAAAATTGAGGGGAGCAAGGTCGGGCAGGATATGAGAGATGTTCAAAAGAACGCGCCCGCCACTTTTGATGGGACAAAATCGACGCAAACTCCCTCCGCGGTCCAGGTGCAAACCAGCACCACCACGCCCACGGTTACCCCTTCTCCCCGGGGCCAATATGTTCCCAAACAATACCAAAGCTTAAAGACCACCGCGCCGCCCAGCCCGACGGTGACGCCCAGCACTTCCACGGCAACTTCCAGTTCCTCCAGCTCGAAGAGCTCCGGTTCCTCCAGTTCTTCCAGTTCCAGCACCCCTAAAAAGAAATAATCGGCTTAGACAATAGAGCCCCAACCGAAGCCCGGCGCGGCCGGGCTTTTTTTGCGGGCAGTATTTGGAACGGTGCCCTCCAGCCTCCCCGCTTCCTTTCCCCTGCCATCATTGCAATTCAGCCTTCCGGTAAATATAATATCCATAATGGCCAAGGAAAATTGGATTGAAGTGCGCCTCCTGGTGCCCTTAGGCATGCAGGAAGAGGCCGCGTGTTTTCTCACCGAGTTCAGCGGCCGGGGGGTGATCCTGGAGGATGAAAGCGCGCCTAGGGCCGGGGCCTTGATCCGCGCCTATTTCCGGCCCGAGGAATTCGGGGCCTGGCAGCAGGAGGAACTCCAGGAGTACCTGCGGCGCTTAGGCAGCCATCACCTCCTTCCCCTGGGGTTGGAGATGCGCGGGGTGGCCGAGGAGGATTGGGCCGAGGCTTGGAAGGCCCATTTCAAGGCCCGAAAAGTCACCCCCCGCCTGGTGGTGCGGCCACCCTGGGAAGAATACGCACCCGGCCCGGAGGAGCTGGTAGTCACCATCTATCCGGCCATGGCCTTCGGCACCGG
>JACQYN010000100.1 GCA_016208235.1 Deltaproteobacteria bacterium | reverse complement strand
TCTTTCCGAGCGCTGCGAAAGAGAGATTCTTCACTCCGCTTCGCTCCGTTCAGAATGACACTCAATATTACCTCTTTGGCCGCAACTTTGTATTAGCGGCAAGCAGTGAAATGAGCGACCCTAAAGGTCTTTTCTACTGCTCACTGCTCACTGCTCACTGCTTCCTGCTCACATATACCTGGCCCTCCCCCCAACTCCTTCACCCTCTCCCCGATCAACAAAGCCGCCACCGGCGTGATGTGCAGCAGCAGGCGGTCCAGGGTGGCCCGGACGTAGCTGGGGAATTCCTCCGCGGAGGTGGGAGCCACGCCGTAGGCCACCAAAATGGCCAGGAGGTTGCCGCCGAGAAAGAGGGCCAGGAAGAGACGGGGCGAGCGCCACAGGGACCTGCCGCAAAAAACGAGTGCCAGGGCCAGGGCTGGCCACAGGAAACCGAAGTAAAAAGGGTCAATCAAAGCAGTGAAGAGGAAAGAAGCGGCCTCCAGGAACTGCTGGGGGTAAAAGCTCTGGACATGGTCCGCGCCCATCTCCAGGCGGCGTAGGGCTGCGAACTGCCGCCAGGGGAAGTAGCCCGCGGCCAGGCCCAAAATCGGGATTCCCAACTTAAGGACGCGGCCTTTGAGGTCCGGAGGCCGGAGCCAGACCAGGGTCAGGGCCGCGGCCAGGAGAATGGTTCCCGCCAGGGGCGGACCTTCATATTTGCACCAGGCCAGGCCCGTAAAGAAACCGGCCGCCAGGGGGAGGCTCCCTCGAGGGGCGGCCCCGGTGAGCCAGAGGTAAAGCAGGCCCACCGCAGCCAGGCAGAAATAAGCCAAAGGCAGGTCTGCATAGGCAATATGGAGATGGATCACAAAAACCGTGCCGTTTAAAGCAAAGAAGGCCGTAACCCCCAGGGCCTGGGTGCGGCTTAAGCTCAGTCTCCGGAGCAGAGAATAGAGCAAGGCCAGGAGCAGAGCGCCCCAAAGAGGGAAAAGGCCCTGGGCCAGATGGTCGTTCACCTGCCCCAGGCAAAAATAAAGGTAGCTTAACAGCAGGGGCACCAGATTGGGATAGTAGTTGTGGGCGTCGATGCAGGTCAGATCCATTCCCCGGCTCTGGTAAAAGACCTTGGCTTTGCAGCCCCAGGTGGCGATGGCGTCCCAGGCCCACATGGGATAAAGAACGGCCCGAAAGGTGGCGAAAAGGAAAAGCGCGGCCAGCAAGCCCAAAAACACCCAATCCCAGACTTTATAAGGGGTGGGGGGTAGCGGTTGGGGGGAGACCGCAGGGGTTTCCGACCCCCGGCCCCCTCTCCCAACTATCTTTTTCACCAGCAAGGCAATCCCGGCCAGGGCCAGAGGCGGGAATAAAATCAAAGGCAGGCTGAACTGCAGGCTCAGCCAGGAGAGGACCAGCATCCACAGGGTGAGCAGGGTGGCGCCGAGCCCGAAGCTGAAGCTCAACCTCTCCAGCCTCCGGAATTCCTTAGGAGTGGGGACCAACAGGGCAAAACCGGCGTAGCCCAGGAGGAAGACGCTCCCTAGCCCTAAAAGGAGGCGGAGAAAAATCAAGGCGGGGTCAATCATAGAATTCCCCCCGCAGCCTTTTATAATCCACCCGGAAGATCAGGCCCGCACCGGGGACCGGCAGCAGACGGAAGGCCGGAGATTCTTTCACCGCGTCGATGCTCTCCCAGGGCTTATCACCCTCCCGGATGATAAGGAAGGAAGCCTTTTCCTGGCGCAAGGTATAGAAGAGAAAGGCGGGGGACACCTCCGGCGACAGCAGCACATGTCGCCGGGGCGTGAGGTGGTAGCGGGCCTCGATCTCTTTGCCCGCCTCATAATTATCCAGGAAGATGTAGGTGTCCCGGGGGGGGATTATGGCGGCCAGGGCCAGCAGCCACCGGTAAAAAGAGTCTTCCTGGCGGATGGCGGCGCCGGTGCGTTGTTGCGCCAGCCTCCAGGCCAGTTCCCGGGCTTCCGGGGCAAAGTACCAGCCCAGCCAAATTATTTGTCCTGCCCAGAGGCCGGAGAAAAGCCAAAATAGCCAACGACGCCAGTTATTCGAGAGTTTCATTTTCAGAGGCAGGAAAATGGGGACAGACGTTATTTTTTCTGACCTCTGAGCTTTGGCCCTGCCTTTCCGTTGCTAAAAAATAGCGTCTGTCCCCATTTTCCCATGTTAACCTTTTCCCCTTCATTAATCCCACAGACTGAAACGGATGATATGCACGACCGCGGCGATGCCGTCTCGCCAGGTGATCTTTTTACCGTGCGCATAATCCCGGCCATGGTACTGGATGGGCACTTCGTAGATGCGCCAGCGTTTCTTGGCGATCTTGGCGGTGAGCTCCGGCTCCACCCCGAAGCGGTTGGATTTGATGGTAATGTCTTTCAGGATCTCGGCCTTGAAGACCTTGTAGCCCACCTCCATGTCCGACAGGTTTAGGTTGGTGAACATGTTGGACAGGGTGGTGACCACCTTGTTGCCCATGTAGTGCCAGAAAAACAGGACCCGGTGGGCGCGGCCGCCGATGAGGCGGCTGCCGTACACTACGTCCGCCACGTCCTCCTGGATGGGGGTCAGCAGGGCCGGATAATCCACCGGGCGGTATTCCAGGTCCGCGTCCTGGATAATCACCACGTCGCCGGTCACCTGGGCGAAGCCGGTGCGCAAGGCCGCGCCTTTGCCCTGGTTGCGCTCATGGTAAAAAGCCCGGACATTGTCATATTTTTCGACTAATCGGGCCAGGATGTCCCGGGAGCCGTCGATGGAGGCGTCATCCACGGCGATGATCTCTTTGTCGTAGGGGGTTTCCTGGACCAGCCGGAAGATCTCCTCCAGGGTGTCTTTTTCGTTGTAGACCGGGATCACAATGCTAAGTTTCACCGTTCGTCATCGCTCCTTTCGCGTCTTTGCGCCTTGGCGTCTTTGCGTGAAAATATTTTCTCACGCAAAGGCGCAAAGTCGCCAAGGATAATTTTCCAATTATAGACCTTAGTTTGGATAAATAGTTAGATATTTTTCTTGGGGATCAGCCGCCGATGCTCACCATCTGGCGGCAAGGATGGAAGGTGTCCGGATCAGTAAATTCCGGCTTCCAGGCCTTGAGATTAACGGCTTCCCGGAAGAGGCGTCCCAAAGCCGCGTCATCTGCGCCCTGTCGCAGAGGTCCCTTGATGTCTATCTCCGCGGCCCCGAAAAGGCAGGGACGCAGGCGACCCGCGGCAGTGAGGCGGAGGCGGTTGCACTCCGGGCACTGATGCTCGCTGATGGCGCTGATAAAACCCAGCTCCCCCCGGAACCCGGGAAAGCGGAAAATACGGGCCGGACCCGCGCAGGTCTTCCGGGTTAGGGGCTCCCTCTCCCCCAGAACCGCCAGACGCCGGCGCACCTCGGCCATGGGGAGAAAGTGGCGGTTCCATTTCCGTCGGGACACGGTGGGCATGAATTCGATGAATCGCACCTGGAAGGGGCGCTCCTGGGCCAGGCGGGCGAAATCCAATAGTTCGTCGTCGTTTAAGTCCTTCAACACCACGCAATTAATCTTGATAGGATGAAAACCCAGGGACGCGGCCTTTTCCAGCCCGGATTGCACCTCCAGGAAATGGTCGCTGCCGGTGAGCTCTTGGTAACGCTCTCTTCTTAAGGTATCCAGGCTCAGGTTGAGGTGGCGCAAGCCCGCGGCATAGAGGCCCGGAGCCAGTTCCCCCAGGCGCACTCCGTTGGTGGTGAGGCAGACTTCTTGAAGCCCCGGGACCTGGTGCAGGCCCTGGATGAATTCCACCACCCCCCGGCGCACCAGGGGTTCGCCCCCGGTGACCCGGATCTTGCGGATACCCTGGGCCACCGCCACCCGGGCCAGGTGAAGCATCTCTTCATAGCGCAGGATCTCCGGGGCCGGCAGCTTCTCCCATTCCCCCGCCGGCGCGCAGTAGAAACAGCGGAGATTGCAGCGGTCAGTGATGGACAGCCGCAAGTAGTTGACTTTCTGTGGCGTTATCCCTGACATTTTTGATTCCCTAAGATTCCATCTAAGGAATATCGCACCGAAAGTTCTTCGGTCTATACTCCCTCCCCCTTGATGGGGGAGGGTTGGGGTGGGGGTGAAATTGTTTGGGATGGCGGTAGGTTATCCCCCTCCCCCCAACCCCCTCCCCCCAGGGGAGGGGGCGTTACGAAGGACTATATTTGGTAAGCTATTCCCAGGAACGGGATAAATTATTATTTTACCCTTATCTCGTTAAATATGGGAGGGGAATTTTGCCTTGACAGGGAAAAGGGTTCCCATTATCCTGCATAGATAGAAAAGATGGGTACCCCCATCGGGGTATAACAGGGAAGCCGGTTCAAGACCGGCACGGTCCCGCCGCTGTAACCGGGGACGAAACCTGCGGTAAGCCACTGTTTCCTTAAGGGAAACGGGAAGGCGCAGGGATTAGGAGGATCCGGAAGTCAGAAGACCTGCCCATCCGTTAAGGCCCGCGTCCCCGGAGAAGGGAACGGCTGGCCGGTCCGGGGTTTAGACTCCGGCCCCCTGGGATTAAGAAAGCTGGGTGCCATCCCTGGGTCTTTAATGACCCGGGGTTTTTTTTGCCCAGAACGCGGCGGGCGCCAGGGGGGCCTATGGAAGTGATTTTGGGGGAGGGGGCCAGGGGCCGTGGGCCCCTGAGATCGGAAGAGCGTCGAG
>JACQYN010000127.1 GCA_016208235.1 Deltaproteobacteria bacterium | reverse complement strand
GCTTAACTGGCCCACGGAGATGTCCCTGGACGCCATCCTCGCGGCCTTTGTCGTCTCCGTGACCGTGGGCATTATTTTCGGCTACTACCCGGCCTGGAAGGCCTCGAGGCTGGACCCGATCAATGCCCTGCGGTATGAGTAAAGATCCTAAGAGAGCACAGGCTGGAAAGCCTGCGCTACCAGGTCTTCAACCAGATTTGGCCTTAAACGAAAGCTGATTCCCTGAAACTTATTCTGAATGCTCGAACCCTGACAATGCAAAGTAATGGTCCATAATAGTATGATGAAGGAAAAGAAACCTGAAAAAGCCGGTAGCACAGGCTTTCCAGCCTGTGCCGAAAAAGAGGAGTTATTAATTACCCGGCGAAAACTGCCCCACTGGCAATTCCCCGGCAGCACCTATTTTGTCACTTTCGGCCTTAAATCAGGGATTCTTTCTAAAGATGAAAGGAAAATCGTATTAGACACCATAAAACATTTTCACAAATCCAGATATTTGGTCACCACAGCCGTAATAATGCCGAATAATGTCCACCTGATGTTGAAGCCTGTTGTTTCTGAATCTGAGGCGGATTTTTCCGTAAGCAAAATTTTGCAGGGTATTAAGGGTTTCAGCGCCTGGACAATCAATAAATCGAGAGGCACCAAAGGCGCCTTATGGATAGAAGAGAGTTATGATCGCATTGTGAGGGATTATGATGAGTTCTTGGAGAAATGGAATTATATCCGCGAGAATCCAGTCAAGGCCGGATTGGTCCAGGCTCCGGAGGATTATGCCTTTCTTTGGGAACCAGGAGAACCTGAAGAGCAACCAAGTTAAGAGGAGCACAGCCTGGAAAGGCTGTGCTACCACTCAAAAAAGCGGTAGCACAGGCTTTCCAGCCTGTGCCTTTCCAGCCTGTGCCGAAGCCTGGTTTTATGGTTTTTCAAGATATGGGATGTTCTAATGCCTAGTGCGATTGGTTGCAGCCAAAACTTGAGAGAGAGCCGGTTGTGGCTGGCAGCCCTCCTTTTAACTACGGCCGTCGGCTGCGCGGTGGGCCCGGATTACCGGCCGCCGGAGACCAAGGTCCCGGAGCAGTGGGACGGCCAGGCCGTCGTCACCCCGGCCCATCCCAGTAAAACCACGCCCGACCCGGTGGCCCTGGTGGAATGGTGGACCGCGTTTAACGATCCCACCCTCAGTTCCCTGGTGGAAATGGCTATCCGTTCCAACCTGGATTTGCGGCAGGCCGAGGCCCGCATCCGTCAGGCCCGGGCCTCCCGGGGAGTGGCGGGCGCGCCGCTGTTGCCCCAAGCGGACGCATCGGCCCTTTACCAAAAGAGTCAAGGCTCCAGCGAAGCCGCTGGCGGGGGGGCCATCGCCACCGTGGCGGGCGTTAAGGAATTATTCCAGGTGGGCCTGGACGCCTCTTGGGAAATAGATATTTTCGGGGGCACCCGGCGCAGTATCGAGGCCGCCACCGCCGATCTGAGGGCCGCAGTGGAGGACCGCCGGGACGTGCTGGTCACCTTGGTGGGCGACGTGGGCACCAACTACTTCAACCTCCGGGGCTTCCAACAGCAGATCGTCATCGCCCGCAAAAATCTGGAGGCCCAGAAAAAAACCGCCAAGATCACCCACAAGCGCTTTGCGGCCGGGTTTATCAGCCGTCTGGACGTGGCCAACGCCGATGCCCAGGTGGCCACCACCGAGGCCCAGATTCCTTTCCTGGAGTCCCAGGCCCGGGGGGCCATTTACAATCTGGGGGTGCTGCTGGGACGGCAGCCCGCAGTCCTGGAAAAGGACCTGGCCATTGAATCCCCGGTTCCTCCCACCCCCCCGCAAATTCCCGTGGGCCTGCCCTCGGACCTGGTGCGGCGCCGCCCGGACATCCGCCGGGCCGAAGCCCGGATCCATGCCGCCACCGCCCGCATCGGCGTGGCCACCGCGGATCTTTTTCCCAGGTTTAATCTCACCGGCAGCGTGGGCGTTTCCGCCAATGACCTGACCAGACTGGGAAATGTGAGCACCAGCAAGTTTTGGTCCTTCAGCCCTTCCGTGACCTGGCCGGTCTTTGCGGGCGGCCGCATCTACTGGAATATTAAATTACAGGATGCCCTCCAGGAAGAGACTCTTGCCGCTTATGAAAAGACCGTGCTCACCGCGCTCAAAGACGTGGAAACGACCCTGGTGGCCTATGCCAAGGAGCAGGAGCGTCACCGTTCTCTAACGGAGGCGGTGATTAGCAACCGCCAGGCCGTGGACCTGGCCATGAAGCTCTATATCGTCGGGAAAACCGATTTTCTCAACGTGCTCACAGCCCAGCGCTCCCTATACGTCAACGAAGACGCCCTGACCCAGAGCACCCGCACCCTGGCCACCAATCTCGTAGCCTTATACAAAGCCCTGGGGGGCGGCTGGGAAAAGACCAACTACGTTCCCCCTGGCGGCTGAGACCTACGCATGCCAGGCCATTTAAAGGTAGCACAGGCTAACGCCTGGTGCTGCCAAATATCGCCGTGAATGCCAACTGGCATCAACTCATGCCAATTCGCCATCAAAAATATTTTTTCCGCAGTGGCGAACCTGGTGTTCGCCCTTGAACGGCCTGGGCGAACACCAGGTTCGCCCCTCCATTTTAATAATTTTTTGGAAGAATTGGTATCATTGATAAATTCAAAATTGATTGAGTTTCCCGGGGAAGGAATAAGAATCTTGAGAATCCTGCCCCGCCCCCACCGGTATAAGTTGACAATCTCCTTCTTTTAACCGAAAACTGAAAACCGAAAACTGAAAACTGTATTCAAGCGGAGGACCCAATGACGGTTTACCTTAAAGACAGATTTATCGCCGCGCTCCTCTTTCTTTCTCTTGCCCTT
>JACQYN010000099.1 GCA_016208235.1 Deltaproteobacteria bacterium | reverse complement strand
TCGGCTTCTTTGTGGCCCTCCTCCTTGGCCGCGGCGATCATCCCGGGATACATGTTCTTGAATTCGTGGGTTTCTCCGGAAATGGCGCTCTTTAAATTCTCCGCGGTGCTTTGAATGCCCCCCAAGGCCCGCAGATGGGCATGGGCATGGACCGTTTCCGCCTCGGCTGCGGCCCGGAAAAGCTTGGCGATCTGGGAATATCCTTCTTTTTCGGCCTGTTTGGCAAAGGCCAGGTACTTCCGGTTGGCCTGGGATTCACCTGCAAAAGCCTCCATCAGGTTCTGTTCGGTCTTGGTCATGACTTCTCCTTTTTAACTCGATTTTTCCGGTAATTTTGACTTACGGCACCCATCAGGGAATTTCTGCCGGTCTTTGCCGGGTCTCCAAGAGGTATCTCGCTCCCCGGGTCGCCCGGGGACGGATCATAAAACTGGCCACATATTTCCCATTGATATTGCAGCATCTTGAGGTTCCATTCCTTAGGCTTGCCAGCGTCCTTTCCTGATGTGTGCCTCACGCTCCGCCTCGGCCAGCCTCTGGAGTTTGTAGGCCGAATCCCGGAGCACCCGAAGTTCCTAATTAAATAAGACTTGAAATTGCTGTGTGTGTTTTTGGCGGTAAGGAAGAAGAGTATCAATGAGACATCTTGGAAAAGGCGGAGATGATAAAAAGCAGGCTATTTGCAGGAAAGAGACAGAAATAAGTGTCTCATATTTGCTTATGAGACAAAAGTGTTTCTTGAGACACGAGGAAACGATAGAGGGTGGCCCGGCCCACGCCCAGAAGTCTGGCGGCCATCACTTTGTTGCCGCCGCATTGGGTGAGCGCGGCTTGCACCGCCTCCGGATTCAGCTTGCGGGACGGCCCCCGGCGGGAGCTTTCTTTCCGGATTTCCTGGGGCAGCTCCTCCGGCCCCATCGTCCTCCCTTCGCTTCGGGCCAAAGCATAATGCACCGCGTTTTGCAGTTCCCGGACGTTCCCCGGCCAGGAATATTTCTGGAGCAGGGAGAGGGCTTCTGGAGAAAACCGGGGTATTTTGTCTTCCCGTTTCCGGGCGCGGTTCAGAAAATATTCCACCAACAGGGGAATATCCCCCCGGCGCTCCCGGAGTGGCGGGAGCTGCAACGGCACCACGTTAAGACGATAATAAAGATCCCGGCGGAAATTCTTCCTTTCTATCTCCCGCTTTAAATCCCGGTTGGTGGCGCTGATGACCCGTACGTCCACGGTGATGGTCTTTTCTCCGCCGACCCGCTCAAACGCGCCGCTTTCCAAAACCCTGAGCAGTTTAACTTGCATATTCCGAGGCAGTTCGGCCACTTCATCCAGGAAGATGGTGCCCCCGTGGGCCAGTTCGAAGCGTCCTTTCTTATCCCGGAGCGCGCCGGAAAACGCGCCTTTCACATGGCCGAAAAGTTCGCTCTCCACCACCCCTTCGGGCAAAGCGCCGCAATTGACGGGCACAAAAGGGCCGCGGCCGCGCCGGCTCTCGCTGTGAATGGCTGCGGCCACCAACTCCTTGCCGGTGCCCGTATCCCCGGTGATCAGCACCGGATAGTCATTTTCCGCCAACCGGGTAACTTGTTTAAAGATCTGGATCATCTTGGGGTCCCGGCCCACAATTCCCGCAAAACCTACCGAGTCCCCGGTCCAAAGTTTCATCCCCACCAGGCTGGTAATGTCTTTGATAGCCGCCAGAACCCCGGCGAAGCGCCCCTCTTGGTCTTTCATGCCCACCACCGACATTTCCACCTGTTTGGGCTCCCCCCGCCGGGTGACGATGTTCAGGGGGTAGTTCAACTCCGTCCAGGAATCCGGGGCCCCCCCGCAAAAAGAGCACTGCTTGCCGCACAAGGGCCCGCCAAAGACCTCATGGCAATCCTTTCCCAAGACCTCCTCTTTGCGGAAACCGGTCATTTCCACGGCCGCGCGGTTAAAGAAAAAGATTCTCCGAGTCTTGTCGTGGCCGATGATCCCTTCCTGGAGACGGTCCAGGAGGGGTTCCAGGTTCTTCAAGTCCACCACGAAATTTCCCGGCGCAAAATCCGCTAAAGAGTTCATATGTGCCTAATTTGCCCTTAATTATTAATAATATCCCATCAACCGGGGAATATCAAACGGAGTTTGGGGGGGGCGATGTGGGGCATAAGCGCTAACATAAGGCTTCTTTGTCATTCTGAGCGCAGCGAAGAATCTCTCATTTCATTGGAAAACAGAGATTCTTCACTCCGCTTCGCTCCGTTCAGAATGACAAACATTTGTTTAAGTTAGCGCCTATGGTGATGCGGAGGGAGCTGTCCAGGGATGGGCGATGCGCCTCGCACCCCCAGCACCCGCTTCCGGCATCGCCAGCCTCTGGAGGGAGGCAAACTTCCTTTTTCCTTGCCAGGCTCTGTCCCTGCATATATTCTTATTAATTTAAGCCCTTTATCAGAGGGAGCCGGAAACCCGCGGTAATAAGGCAACAATTTGACCAATATTCAAGATTTGCTCCAGTTCATTTTCGCCGGGCTGACTGGAGGCGCGATCTACGCCCTGGTGGCCCTGGGCTTCGGCGTGGTGCACAACACCATGGGCATCGTCAACTTCACCCAGGTGGATTTCGTGTCCCTGGGGGGGATGATCCTCTTTAGCGCCCTGTTCGCCGCCGGCCTGCCCATGCCCGCAGCCCTGGCCGCAGCCGTCGCGGGGGTGACTCTGGCGGCCATGGCGGTGGAGGAGGCGGGTTTGCGGCCGTCCCGCTCCCAGAGCCACCTGGTGCTCATCTTTTTGACCATCGGCCTGTCCATCATCCTCCGGGGGGTGATGAAACTCATCTGGGGCAAAAATCGCATGGCCGTGCCGCCGTTGTCCGGGGAAGAGCCGGTGAAACTGCTGGGGGCCACCATCCTGCCCCAGACCCTGTGGATTCTGGCTCTGACCGCCGGGGCCATCGTGCTGTTGGTCCTTTTTTTTCGCAAGACCTCCATGGGCCTGGCCATGCGGGGGGTGGCCGCCAACCCGGAGGCCGCGGCCGTGGTGGGATTGAAGGTCAGGCGGGTCAAGGCCATGAGCTTCGGCCTGGCCGGGGCCCTGGGGGGCCTGGCCGGATGCCTGGTGACCCCCATCACCACGCTCTCTTACGACGTGGGCGTGCTCCTGGGCCTCAAGGGCTTTGCCGCCGCCATCCTGGGGGGCTTCGGCTCCTTCCCGGGGGCCATCCTGGGGGGACTCATCCTGGGTCTGCTGGAAACCCTGGGCGCGGCCTATATCAGCAGCGCCTATAAGGACGTCATCGCCTTTGTGGTGCTGCTGTTGGTGCTCTTCATCCGCCCCCGGGGCCTGTTGGGCGGGGAAGGGGCGTAGGGCATGACGCGTCATGCCCCTGGGTAGGGTGCGCCCTGCGCACCATTTTCATTGTAGCCCAGGCGCTCTTGTCTGAGCCATTAACAGGTTGGAAAGCCTATTCCACTAGAGGCAAGATCAATGTTACCCACCGTCAAATTCTTTTTAATCATGTTGATTTTCACTCTCATGGCCAGCTTTTTTATCGTGCCTACCCGCACCATGCCCGATCATGCCATTGTCCTGCTCGATGACCAAAGCCACACTTATTTATCTCCGGCTTGCGCCAGCAGGGAAAAGAAAGAATATCGGGTGTCCAGAGCTGCGGAAGCGCGTAAGTTGAAATATGAACCGGATCAAAAATGCGGGGGTGAAACAGGATTCACCCAGGATGGCCGCTCCATTACCGGTAATTTCTTGGAGAGAATGGGGATGCTGCCGCCCTTGCCCAGCCGCTGGAACCCCGACGGCACCTGGAATTGGTAGGGGAATGAATGGTGCGCCGGGCGCACCCTACACAAACTGTTAGGCGGGTAGGTG
>JACQYN010000126.1 GCA_016208235.1 Deltaproteobacteria bacterium | reverse complement strand
GCCCCCCCACCACCAACCCCACCACCGCCGCGGTGGGCGTGGGGGAGACCAGGAGGGCGATGCACAACCCGATGAAGGCATAGGCCACGGGGATGTAAATCTGGGCCGGGTTCATCATACAGGCCGGCGCCAGAAAGAGGAGGAGGCCCAAGGCCACCGCTCTTTGCCAACCACTCCGGGTGCGCCGGTCTTTAAGATTCATGCAGACTTATCCTAAAAAATTGGCAGGGTTCCCGCTCCCTCGCCGCTTTCTCTGCCGACAGGTTATCCTGCTGATAATGGTATACTTTTTTTACCATCTGCGCCACAAAGAGATTGCAAAGACGAGACCCATCAAGAAATGCATGGCCCAGGTGAGGAAACACAGGCGGTCAATGCCGGCTTCCCGGAGGTAGTCCTTCCTTTTGATGAGCTCCTGGTTGAACACCGCCAGGATAATCAACAAGACAAACCCGGTCCGAAAAGGTAGGGGGTTGGCGGGAAATAAGAGAGCAAAGACCAACCCGGCGATGGTCAGGATATTCACCACGGTGAAGATGAGAGCCCCGGCCACCGGGCCCAGCCTTGCCGCCAGGCTGTGGCGCAGGGGCGGTTCTGCTCCTTCCAGGTGGGGAAAACCGTGGATCAGGAAGAGGTTAAACGCGGCAAAGGTCAGGGGCAGGCCGTAAAGCAGGCCTTCGGTGAGCAGATGGCCGGTTTGCAGATATAAACCGGCAGCCACCGGCAGTAGGCCGAAACAGAGGCCTCCCACCACCTCGCCTAAGCCCCGTTGGTGCCATTGAAAGGGGGGGGCGAAAAAGAAATAACTGCACAGGATTCCCAATCCCCCCAAGGGAATGGTCCATTTGCCGGTTTGCCACCAGAATTGGAGAATCAATCCCAGCACCGCGGCCAGGCCCACCGCGGCATAGGCCAGGGTCCCGGCCCCTTCCGGGGAGAGAAACCCCTGACCGGGCCACCGGCCCTCGGTGGGGGCGAAGATCAAGCGGCTCCCCAGGGCCGCCAGGATCAGGGCGGTCAGGGCCAGGGCCCCGGCGAGAAAGACCCCCCAGCGCACCGGAAAACCGGCCACCCCCGCCAGGAGCGTGCCCACCCCGAAAGGCACCACGCCGGTGAGTATATAGATGAGAGGAGCGTAGGGTTTAAACAGAGTATTAGCTGGCATGGACGGTTTCGGTCAGGGCGCTAGCCCCTATTTATGCCATAACCCCCGGCAGGTCAAGGAAATTCACCGCAGTCCGGCTTGCCCCACCGCTTTCAGAGCCGATGGCGCGCGGCTGAAGCCCATAAAAGCGTTGACAGCCACCTTCGCCGATGTTAGAAAACATCTTTGGGGCCGTTAGCTCAATTGGTAGAGCAAGTGACTCTTAATCACTAGGTTTGGGGTTCGAGCCCCCGACGGCCCACCAGAGAAATCAAGGGGTTAGCTGATTAGGCTAACCCCATTTTTATTTATGGGTACCATTATGGGTACCAATTTTTAGCGAGATAACCTTCTTCATGTTTTTCCTGGGCCCCTGGGTACCATTTGGGCACCAAGGGTTCAGACAGAAATTTATTAGACTGGTTTTATTCCGAACTATAGAGAAATTTTCTCGGGATGTCGATTTGGGGTGCGGATAGGGTTCCGTTACACCCCTTCCAGTTGGCTTTTGGGGCTGTTCAGCCAAGCCTCTAACACCCATTTAAAATGCGCCACGCATTTGTTATGGGCCTCTCTCCACCCCACCCGCCCCTGGGAGAAGGTCGAATTATGGCCCGCCTGGAAGCGGGTGGCCAAGGAAATCGCCGAGGGAACGCTCGGCGGGGACTTCGACCGAGCCGACCGTGCAGAGATCCACTCAAAGATGGCCGACGCTGAAGAGGCTGCCAAAGACGTGGTGTGGGGCGGCTATCGTTTTTTGGTCATCGCGGATAACCAGGAGCCTGATGGGCTAAAAATCATTGATCTCGGCGCAGGGCATTCTGGCAGCGGCGAGACACTTTGTGGGCGCCCCTGACGGGGCGCATAGAGATTGGATAGCAAGTTAGACCCGAGCATCTTTTCATCGGCCTCTACGCTGGGAAAGAGGTTAGGAGCAGGCAGAAGTGAAGGATGGGTTTGAACTAAAATTCAATATTACCAATCGGATAACCGCCTACAAAAGGACCTGAAAGTCATGGTCATTGAGGGGTTGCTACTCTCGAAAGGCGCTACCAATGAGTTGATCTACCGGATCAAGGGGCAAATTTAACTTGCGACAATCTTGCGACACAACTTGTGACAAGCTCACAACATGGCTTGCGACACCCGGCCTTAAGCATATAAACTTCATATCTGTAATTCTTTCATTGTTGACGAAACGCGGATAGACAGCAGGTATCTTGAATACAATCGCAAGGTCTGAAATTCTTCTGTAGGATGCGGCACCGCGACATCAATCTCTGGTAAGTAAAACTTCCTCTGGTCCCCAGGCTGTTTGATCTTCTTTATAGTCATTAATGCGCCCTTAGACACCCGAACCATGAAAAAATGGGCGAGATTACGAGAATTATTTTCCTGTTTGGTCGTCTCTTCGAAAACTTCAGGCAGCGACCCGGTTGACAGATTAACAGAGGAGCACTACTAATATGGCTGAGAGACTTGAATCCCCGTAAGCTTCCCCAGAAATTTAGAAGATGGGAAAAACCCAACATGAATCAGGAAGGCCTTCGTTTCCGGGATCGAATTGATGCCGGCAGGAAGCTGGCGGGGTTACTCAGTAATTATAAGAACAAAAATGCGGTGGTCTATGCCTTGCCCCGGGGTGGCGTGCCGGTGGCCAAGGAAGTCGCCCGAGCCCTGGATTGTCCCCTCGACCTGATCATCATCCGCAAGATCGGCCATCCGGGGAATCCCGAATATGCCCTGGGCGCGGTGGCGGAGGACGGCCTGCTGGTGGTCAACCGAGAGGAGTTGGCCAGGGTGGACCAGCAATGGTTTGAGGCTGAAAAGATAAGACAGATGCAGGAGGCCAGGAGAAGGCGGGAACTTTATCTCCGGGGCCGGAAGCCGATTGGTGCCTCAGGCAAAATCGCTATTATTGTCGATGATGGCATAGCCACCGGCTCCACCATGCTGGTGGCCGTCAAAAAAGTCAGGCAGGAGAAGCCGGCAAAGATTGTCGTGGCAGTGGCAGTCTCCCCGAAGGAGACGGCCGCAAGGTTCGCCGCAGAGGTTGATGAATTCGTGGCAGTTACCATTCCCGAAATATTTTGGGGGGCCATCGGCTATTATTATGAAGACTTCAGCCAGGTCTCCGATGAGGAAGTGGTGGCCTTGTTAAAGAGTGATTGAGAACGGGGGGGCTATGGAACAAGAGGTAAACATCCTGGTTGACTCTATCTATCTTCCCGGCACGCTGGCCTTGCCGGAAAAAGCCAATGGCTTGGTCCTATTTGCCCACGGCAGCGGCAGCAGCCGTTTCAGCTCTAGAAATCGTTTCGTCGCCGGAGTATTGCAGAAAGCGGCAATCGGGACTCTGCTTTTCGATCTTCTGACCGCAGAAGAAGATCAGATCTATGAAAACCGGTTCAATATCGACCTGATCACCGAGCGACTGGTAAAGGCCACGGAATGGCTGGCTCGACAGGACGCGGCCAGGGGCTTGGCCTTTGGCTATTTCGGCGCCAGCACCGGGGCGGCTGCGGCGCTGAGAGCCGCGGCAGTCCTGGGCAGCCGGATAAAGGCGGTGGTGTCCCGGGGCGGCCGGCCCGACCTGGCCATGGAGGTTCTGGCCCGGGTGGAAGCGCCCACCCTGTTGATCGTCGGGGGAAATGACGAGGTCGTCCTGGACTTGAATCAAAAGGCTTTGGAAAGGCTGAAGACCACGAAAAACCTGGAAATCATCCCCGGCGCCACCCATCTTTTCGAAGAGCCGGGGACCCTGGAGCAGGCGGCCTGGGCGGCGGCCTCCTGGTTCAAGAAGCATCTTTCGGCATGAACCTTAATCACTAGGTTTGGGGTTCGAGCCCCCGACGGCCCACCAGATTTACCGTAAATTAAAAAGGGTTAGCTAATGACGGCGGATCACTACCCCCTTCCCCCTCATAGGTTCTCTCGCTCGACGCCTCAGCACGACGATCGACCTGGACGAGACCCGGGTCGCGTCCCGGGTCCTGGCCATGGCCGATTGCACCACTATCCCGGCATCACTCTGCCTGTAAGCTCCAAACACGGCCAGCAAATACCTGCGGCTCCAGCTGAGGTCAGGAAAGGGCGGTAGGCGCTCAGTTCGTCATTCTGCCCACTAAGGTGGCCGAGTCGGTTCAGGCGATGGCGCCACCCTGGTCCCCTCACTATTTCTGGCTGGACCTCACGAGGGGCATGACCGATAATGCTCTTGCGCATAGAGTACTCCCCCTTTCCCACTCAACTTAACAGTTGAACTTATATATTGAGTAGATTCTATTTTTTTCGCCTAAGTCACCTGGATGGATGCAATAAAAAATAACCCCTATTATTTATAAGATTATTTATAAGGGTTTAATGGGAGTCCCCGAGAGCCTACGGATAATTATTTTAATTGGCTTGACATTTAGTAATTTTCATGTAAAATACGTCTAAGTTTAGCATGTCAGACTGAAATCAGGGCCACAAGTCCTGGACAAGAAATCGGACGGGGCTGCTAATTCCCGGCCGATTTTTTATTGCCTGACTGCTGTGCGCCCTGCTTTTTTGGCGGGAATATCTTTGCAGTATTTGTTGGAGGTTTCACAATGAAGGAAACTGGTACGGTTAAATGGTTTAATGACTCGAAGGGCTTTGGCTTTATTACTCGGGAAAACGGTCCGGATGTGTTTGTGCATCACAGCGCTATTCAGGGCGAAGGCTTCCGCTCCCTGGCAGAAGAGCAGGCGGTGGAGTTTGAAGTAGTCCAGGGTCCCAAGGGGGCTCAGGCCCAAAACGTAGTAAAACTTTAGGCCAAACAGCCTGAAGAGCGGAACTCCGGCGGTCTCGGGACTCTCGGAGTTCCGGCACCTTGACCTTTAGAGAGGTAGAACTTGGCCCGGAACCGTTACGGCTGGCAAAAGCGCGCCAAAGAGATGGCCCGCAAAGAGAAGAACGACGAAAAAATGAAACGTCGCCAGGGTAAAACCGCTACACCACCGGCGGAGGAAATACCGGGGGTGGTTGAAGAAGGAACTTAAAGGTTTTGACGGGACAGACCTCCGGCAAAAGATTTCGGTAAGTCCATCCCGGCAAGGCCAACAAGGAGAAGATATGAGCATAAAAGAAGTGACCTCGGCCAAGATCATCACCGACCGGCACACGGGCCAACCCCGGGGCTTCGGTTTTGTAGAAATGGAGACCAAAATGGACGGCCAGAAGGCCATCTCCATGCTCAACGGGCGGAATATAGACGGGCGCGCCCTGGCAGTCAATGAAGCCAAGCCCCAGCAAAGAGGCGGATATGGCGGCGGCGGCGGCCGCGGCGGCCGCGGCGGTTATCGTTAGCATCGGGGTTCAGGCGATCGGCATCGGGACTTAGCCACTTCCGGTCCTTGGACTTCCGGGTAATCAAAAGGCGGCCTCTTGGCTGCCTTTCTTTTCAGAAACCGAACCGGATGCCATATTCCCGCTATCCTTATGCGTCAGCAGATGCGAAGGATTTTTCTATGAAGGTCTTTTTGGTTTATGTTAGAGATGAAAATTTTTGCCGACTACTCCCCAAGGAGCTGGATAGATCACGGTCTGACAATGGCCGAATCAAGGTGATGGGGTTTCCGCCCCTGGGGATCCAGACCCTCGCTCCGGTCCTGCGCCGGCATGGCCATCGGGTGCGGATGTTTGATACGTGTCACCCGCAGATGCAAGCGGAGCATGTCGCCCAGGCTGCAGAAGAAGAACGGCCCGACGTCATTGCGCTCTCCTGCCTCTCCACTACCACCTACCCTGCGGTTAAAAACCTGGCCCGGCGATTAAAGTTGGGGGCGCCGCAAATCCCCATTATCATGGGCGGAGCCTTTGCCACCATGAATGCGGACCGCATCCTGGCAGATTGCCCTGACATTGATTGCGTAGGGGTCGGGGAGGGCGAAGAGCTTCTCCCGGACTATTTGAACAACCTCGCCGATCCAGGCTCCGTAGCCGGCCTGGTCTGGCGTCACGCCGGGGAGATTGTGGGGAACGACTTACGTCCACTTATTCGGGATCTGAATCAGTTTCCTTACCCTGACCGGACCAGCCTACCCATTGATTACATCGAGTCATTGCCCCTGGACGTCCCCGCGGTCCTCTCTCTAGATAAATTTTGTACCATGCAGACCTCGCGAGGCTGCCCCTATTCCTGCATATATTGCGATATTCCCTCCCTTTCCCGAGGCAAATGGCGCTACCGTTCCTCGGAGCATGTCTTGGGAGAAATGCAGCAACTTAACGATCTGGGCTATCGCTCCATTTACCTGACCGATGATCATTTTCTCCTTAACCGTAAGCGCATCAGTGAAGTTTGCCGCGGTATCATTAACCGCCGACTACAGTTCCAATGGGGCTGCGAAGGCAGGGTGGATGCAGTCGCGGTTGATCAATTGCCTATCATGAAAAAGGCTAATTGCACCTTCCTGGCGTTTGGGGTGGAGGCGGGGACGCAAAAGGTACTTGACCGGCTGAACAAGAAACAGACCCTGAAGCAGGTGGAACACGCGGTCAGTGAAGCGAAGCGGCATGGAATCAAAAGGGTGCACGGATTTTTTGTCATTAGCTCTCCCGGCGAAACCGAGGAGGATATCCTGGCCAGCTTCCGTTTCGCCGCTCGGCTGAAGCTGGACACCTTTGGTTTCAACCGCTTGTGCGCCTACCGGGGCACCCCTTTGTGGCAGGAGTATATCGACCGCGGGATCATTGACGACGCGCGCGATTGGCACAAATGGTTCAAGTGTTCGGACGTTGACCCCACCGTTCTACCGAGTGCGAGGGTGAATCGCCTGCGCATGAAAGGGTACGCCTTGCTTTTTGCCCGCCGCCTTTTCGGGCGACCCCTTAGCACCTATAATCTCTTGCGATTGTTCGGCCGACATATGAAGAAATCCGATCTCCTAAAATTGCTCTGGAGCCCTTTTCAACGGCGGACTTTGAGCCGGAAGCCCGATCTTCCGGCCAGGATGATTGAGCTGGGACTCGAAGAGCCCGAAAGGCGCGCCGTCTGCATTACATGAACCGAACTGCTCCGCGCCGGGGCGGCTGAGGAAAAGGCGCAAATAAATGCCTGCCGGTAAGACCGACAAGGAGAAGGTGATGAGCAAAAGATTATCCGTGGGCAACCTGCCCCATCAAATGACCGGAGAAGAGTTGCAGACCCTGTTTTCTGAGGCCGGTTTGGTGGCCTCAGCCAAGATCATCACTTATCTGCACAACGGGCAGACCTGTGGTTTCGGCTTTGTGGAGATGAAAACCCAAGAGGAGAGCCAGAAGGCCATTGCCATACTCAACGGCCGGCAGGTGGACGGGCGCCCTCTGGTGGTTAAGGCGGACAGGCTGCAGTCAAAATGCTCCTTTAGCCGCCGCCGCAACTGCCGCTGATCGCTGGCGTCGTTGGCGTCAGCCCGGAAAGAGAACCGGCAGCGTCAACATCAGAATTTAGTTTGTACCCACTTCAGTTAAGAGAACCACCGATTGGCCCGCCGGAAATCGGCCACAGAGGAGTCTCTAAATGAGACGCAAAGACGTTAAGGCGATATTTTCGGAATTTGACGGTTATTGCGAGACACTGGATAGAAACGGCTGTATCAGCTATCCGGTCACCATCACCTGGACCATGACTGGGCAATATTACGGCCAACCCGTGGTGGTGATTCTGGGGGAGGCCCGCGAGACCGGTGACCTGCCGCCCGGCGAATTGCAGGTGCCATCGGAGATTTTGCACGAAGTGAGGCAGGTTGGATATGGCGCTCAGCCTCTCAGCCTGGAGGAAATCAAGGACTATTGGCGAGAGGCCAGGCGGTTGAGCGTTAAAAACCATTGGCACCCCGAGGCTCGGTTGGTGCAATATTAGGTCGATCCTGCCCTAAGTCACTGATTAGACAGGCCCCCCAAAACCTGTCAGCCATGAACGCCCTTGTAAGAAACGCGGCGCTTAAGTGGGAGTGGTTACCTTTTCCTTATCTCCCGGCCCCCTATCTCTGACACTGTTTTCCTCGGATTTTCCGTTAGTCCTGATAAAATTGTAATACTGATATTAATTTTATGTCAAACATAGAGTAATAGGCTGCAATTATTGGTGGGGCGGGCCTCCGTGCCCGCCTAAGGGCCAAGCTATCCACTAACCCAATTATGAGAAAAGATGTAGCCATGAAGCCCATGGCTTTAGACTACTATACTTGGAAGAGAGCCATTCAAATTGGTATGAGTTGGGGTCAAAAAACTTTCTTAACGAGGTCACCCGCCGGGGAAATACCAAGCGGCGAAGGGAAGATATGACCGACTTTCACGCACCCCTCCGGTCTGCAGTAAAGGCCCGGCGCCGGGGGCGGCCGCTGGTTCTCTTTCTGGACTATGACGGCACCCTGGTGGAGATCGCTCCCCGGCCGGAGCTGGCCCGGCCCTCTCCGGAGCTGCTGGAGTTGCTGAGCCGGCTGACGGCTCAGGTGGACCTGAAGGTAATGGTGGTTTCGGGCCGCCCCTTGAGGCACTTGCAAGCGCTGCTGCCTGTCCCAGGACTGGACTTTCTGGGGTCCCACGGCGGGGAGGCCTTCATTGGCGGACGCCCCTACCCCATGCCTGTTGCCACCGTAAACCATAAAGAGCTTTCCCGGTGGCGCAGCCGGTTGGCAGAGCTTCTGCAGCCCTTCCAGGGATGGTGGATTGAGGACAAGCCCCTGGGGTTCGCCCTCCATTACCGGCAGGTTTCCGCTTATCATCTTGCTTTAATAATGGTGGTTTTGAGGCGCTGGCGGGAGCAGTTGCAGCAGGAGCGAGGTTTCCAGGTTCTGGCCGGGAAAAAGGTGCTGGAAATCCTGCCATTAAGTGTAAGTAAGGGCGCAGCAATACAGGATATTTTGTTATTACCTGGATTTCTTGGGTTTTTCCCGATATATTTAGGAGACGATATTACTGATGAAAGCGCCTTCCTGCTTTTGCAAGGCCGGGGGCTGACCATCCGAGTGGGCGGCTCCCGGAACCGAACCGCGGCATCCCATTACCTTCCTGATACCAAGGCAGTAAGGCATTTTCTGGCCCTTCTCGCCGTGCCCCCGGAGGACCTTTAATGGCAAAGATTTTGGAGCAGGTGGCCGAAAATCCCTTCTGGTTCCATGAATGCTTCTTGATGGCCATGCCCCTGGGCAAAAAGGTGGTGAACCTGAGGGAACTGCTGGAAGGCTTGCGGGATATAGATGAATCAGTTCTTTATTATCACCTGATTCAATCCCGCCTGGCCCTGGACCAACCAGCGGTGGAATACCCCAACGACTTTGCCCTGTGGGCGGCCAACGCCCTGCAGGACAGCAAGCTGGCGGAAAAGCTCAGCTCCTTCGATCCCTTTGAATATCAGAACCTGGGGCTGGTGCGCCAGGCGGTGGTGGATATTCTGGAGGAATACCTCTGGGACCTGCCCTTCGTGCCCTGGGCCCGTCCCGGCTTTGAGTTTCACTTCTGCCAGGCCTCGACCGTGGTCATGCATTCATTGATTTCGGCCCAAACCTTGAAGGAATTCTGTGCGGCCCTCTCCAAGGTGGGCCTGGATTCGATCTATTACCACTTCTTTGAGGCCCGCTGGCGTCTGGGGGAGCTGAAGAGCGACGATTTTTCTTATTGGATTGAGACCAACTTCGGGTTGCCGGAGTTGGTCACGGCCATCCGGGACATAGACATCTATTTCTACAGCCTGAAGGAACTGCGGGAAACCCTTCAGGGGTTAATCCACCAGCACCTGGGGGAACTCTGTGATCACCCTGGATGATTACGCACCCATCGTGGGAGAGGAAGTGGTGGGCCAGCTTCGCCGTCTGGCCGAACACCTGCAGGGTCGGCGTTTTGTCCATATCAACTCCACCGCCGTTGGCGGGGGCGTGGCGGAGATTCTCTCCTGGGCCGTGCCGTTGTTGAACCAATTGGGTCTGGAGACCAGGTGGGAAGTCATTATGGGTGATCCCGCCTTTTTTGAGGTCACCAAGGCTTTCCACAACGGCCTGCAAGGATTCAAAGTTCACCTGACCCCCGCCATGCTGGAGCATTACCGCCAGGTCAATCGGGAGAACGCCCGGAGGTTTTCCTGGGAGGCGGATGTGGTGCTGGTGCATGACCCGCAGCCGGCCTGCTTGATTGAAATGTTGCGGCCTCAAGCCCCGCATTGGGTCTGGCGCTGTCACGTGGATGTCTCCCGCCCCCATCTGGCGGTATGGCGGTTCTTGCGGGAGATCGTGAAACAATACGACGCCTCGATCTTTTCCATGTCGCAGTTCGCCCAGAACCTGCCTCACCCCCAGTATCTCATCCGTCCCTCTATTGATCCCTTGAGTGAGAAAAACCGGGATTTGACTGAAGAAGAAATCAAGGCGGTGCTGCACCGCCTGGGGATAGAGAAAGACAAGCCCCTGGTTTTGCAAATATCCCGGTTCGATTCGTTCAAGGACCCGGTGGGGGTTATTCAGGCCTTCCGCCTGGTGCGGCGTCATACTCCTTGCAAGTTGGTACTGGCCGGAGGCGAAGCCACGGACGACCCCGAAGGCCCCGAGATTCTGGCCCAAGTACAGGAGGCCGCCCAGGGCGAACCCGACATCCAGGTCCTGCTGCTGCCCCCGGATGCGCACCATGAGGTCAACGCCCTGCAACGGGCCGCGGACATCATCGTGCAAAAATCCACCCGGGAGGGCTTCGGCCTCACGGTCACCGAGGCCATGTGGAAGGGGAAACCGGTCATCGGCGGCGCGGTAGGCGGCATTGTCCTGCAACTGAGAGATTACCATACCGGCTTTTTGGTGAACTCCCCCGAAGGTTGCGCTTTCCGCATCCGCTATCTGCTGCACCGCCCGGAGATGGCCCGCCGTATGGGCCAGATGGCCCGGGAGTTCGTCCGGAGCCACTTTCTCATCACCCGCCATATCCGCGACTATCTCACTTTGATGATCCTGCTGGAAAATCCCGGCAGCCGACTTATCGAACTCTAGGAATCTAAGGAGGTCGTGATGTTTTGGGATCAGGATAACTTAAAAATGCTGATAACAGAGAGGCTTAGCGACTTCCAGATCATCCTGGTGTCTAACCGGGAGCCTTATATGCATATCTACCGGGGCGGGGAGGTGGAGACCATCATGCCCGCCAGCGGCATGGCCATCGCCCTGGACTCCCTGATGCAGACCTGCGGCGGCACCTGGGTGGCCGCAGGCACCGGCGAAGCCGACCGGGAGGCCTGCACCGACAGGGACACGCTCATGGTCCCTCCCCAGGACCCCAAGTACAAATTGCGCCGCTTGTGGCTGACCCGGGAGGAAGAGAGAGATTATTACTACGGCTTCGCCAATTCCGCCCTGTGGCCTCTGTGCCACGTGGCCTACAGCCGCCCGCGCTTTGACCCCGGACAATGGGAGACTTATAAGACGGTCAACCGCAAGTTTGCCGAGGTGGTCCTGTCCGAAGTGACCGATCCCCGGCGCACCATCGTCTTCATCCAGGACTATCATTTCGCCCTGTTGCCCCGGATGCTCAAAGAGGCGGAGCCCAACCTGGTGGTGTCCCAATTCTGGCACATTCCCTGGCCCAATTATGAGATCTTCCGCATCTGCCCCTGGGGGCCGGAAATCCTGGATGGCCTCTTGGGCAATGATCTGTTGGGCTTCCACCTGCAATATCACTGCAACAATTTCTTCGACACCGTGGACCGAACCCTGGAATCCCGGGTGGACCTGGAGAAATTTTCCATCTTCCGCCGGGAAAGAGAGACCCGGGTGCGGCCTTTCCCCATTAGCATCGACTTTGATCGCTTCGAGGCCTGGGCTAAATCGCTTCACACCGAACGGCGCCTGCGGGAACTGCAACATACCCTTAACCTGAGCGGCCTAAAAGTGGGATTGGGAGTGGACCGCCTCGACTATACCAAGGGGATTCCGGAGCGTCTGGAAGCCATCGACATCTTTTTTCGCAAATACCCGCAATATCAACAGCGCTTCACCTTTATCCAACTGGGGCCGCAATCCCGCCTCCATATCCAAAGCTATAAACAACTCAATGCCCTGGTGGATTCCTGGGAAGAGGAGATCAATTCCAAATACGGCCAGGGGCGCTGGAAGCCGGTAATCGTCTTGAAGGGCCATTATTCCCAAGAGGAGGTGGTGGCCTTCTACCGCCTGGCGGACGTCATGGTGATCAGCGCTCTCCATGACGGCATGAACCTGGTGGCCAAGGAATACGTGGCCAGCAGGGTGGAGGGAGAGGGCGCTTTGCTCCTGAGCCCTTTCGCCGGGGCCTCCCGGGAATTGACCGGGGCTTATACCATCAACCCTTATAATCCCGAAGAGACTGCCGATGCCATCTTCCAGGCCCTGGAAGATCCATCCGAGCAAAAGGCGGCGCGGCTGGCCGCCATGCGCTCCTGGGTCCAGGAACACAACATCTTTCAATGGTCCGCGCTTTTTTTCCAGGCCCTGATTCGTCTCCCCAAGGAAGACTGACAGGCCAAGGTCCTCCGGTATGGATCGATGGGGTGAGGTTTTATCAGGCACCAACCATCGGGATCACCTTTTAAAAATATAGTTTTTTTTCCTTGGAAGTCGGCTTGGAATCTGCCACGCCTTGAATGGAGCGCTCCGGCGTTCTTAGTCAGGCCCTTAGTCCTTTTCCCCTTCCCGGTAACAATTCCTGCCTAGCGGGCTTCACTTACGTTAGGGCCGGTTGCCGGGCTGACTTCCCTCCGGATAAGCCTCTTCAAGGCCTGGCGGACCGTGCCTTTCGTATCGAGGAACACCTGGATCCCCGCGGTTTTTAGCGCCTCGAAAGCCTTGGATCCACATTTACCCGTCATTACGGTTTGGATGTTTCTCCCAACCAGCCTTTGCGCGGTCATGACCCCCACCAGTTGGTTGGCGGAAAGGCTGGAGAGGTTATCCAAGGCTTCCCATTCCAACGTTGCCGGATCAGCCAGGATAAAAAAACGCGCCCGCCCGAACAGACCCCCAACTGGAGCGTCCAGGCCTTTCTTCATGGCGCTTATGGCAATAGTTTTCATGTGGCCTCCTTTACATCTTACAAAGCGATAGCTATAATTAAGGGCCTAACCGCCTCCCAAAAAGCTTAAAAAAGATTTTTTGCCTTTACTCCCGGGGGGGTTAACCGGCATTTCCAAAAATTCCGCACCTTATGACGTCCTTTTACCTCTTTTCCAAATGAGAATAATATGAGACCAGGCTCAGGACTTCCCATTCCTTGTAAGGAGCCAGGATACAGGCATACACGCCAATTTTTAAAATTTCCTTGATGAGTTCTCTATGCTGGCTATCGCCAAGATGGGCTTTATCACAGAAAATGATAATGCGACCATGCCGGCAAGCTACCTTAATTTTTGAAATGATCCTTGCCCCATAAACATTCACCGCCCCGCAATCAATCAGCACAATAGCGAATTGATTCTTTTTAAGGACGCGCAACAGTTCTTTTTGGTCGCCTATTAACAGAGGAGAATAATGGTTTTCCATCAGCACGGTCCACAAGTACTTACGCGTTTGGTGATCAGAAACCAGCAACAAGATGGGCGTGGACTTATCTTGGGGAATCAATTTTATTCCAATAGGATCCTGTCCTGAAGGGATACCTTTCCTGGTTATTCTCCGCTTATTCGGAAAAAGCTCGCAAAATAAAATTGCGAACGGCAGAAAATCAAGCATGATTCGCCGCGCCTCCAAATTAAAAGGCCCCACGGCATTTTGCTCGTGGGGCCAGCAACGTGAAAGTGCACGTAAGGAGGAAAAGTTGTCCGATGACTTTTTCTCTTACGATATTTGTTTATGCAAAGATTGGGCCAAAGAAACAGGAATATAACTTATTAAAATTTAAGATAATAAAATTATTAAAAATCTTATTATTGTACGATTTTCGATTTTAAAAATTAGAAATTTTAGATTTTTATTGTGTTCAATAATCGACCCTATTGGAAATTATGCGACCTTGGAGGAAGACTCTCTGGCGTTTTTCCGGACCGTTACTGCGATCTGCGGGAATTTTTGGAGGAAGGATTGAACTTATAGGAGGCAGAGAGGAGGGCCGCGATTTTCTCCTCACCGTGACTTAACAACTCCACCTGGCCTTCCCGCATCTGGGCTCCGCACAGGGGGCAGGCAGCCGCCGCGGCCACCTTGGAGGCCATCTCCCAGGCGTCCGCCGGGGCCGGCTCCCGCCAGAAGTGCTCACAATTCAAGCATTGGAAGGTTGCGAACCAGGTCAATCTTGATCCTTGTCTTTCTCTTCCTCTCTGTCCCACACACCCAGAGGGAAGCGGAAGCCTATCTGAAACTGGGCCAAAGCTAATAATTGGATGATCTCCTTGGGATTTCCGTAGAAAAAGACTTCTTCCGAACGGTCGGAGAATTTGGCGGCTACGACGATCTGCTCCACCGGCAATGAGCTCAGAGCCTGAAGGGCTTTTTCAATGGCTTCTTTTTCCCGGTCCAGCCGAAGTATTTTCCCCATGTCGCGTTCCGCCCCCTTTCCCGGGTTAGAGCCCGCATTTGGTTATCTTTGGTGAATTTTCGGCAAAAATTAACCCGGGCTTGCTTAGGCAAATGCCTTCGGCTCTTTGACGAATTCCTGTTTTACCCTCCGGGCAAACTCCTTTTGGAAGATCTCGATATCCATGGCTTCATCTTGCCGCCCGCTGAGATAAAGGGCCAGGCCTTTATTTACCAGGGCTTCCGGGTCCTGGGGATTAATTTCCAGGGCCTGGTCAAAAAAACCCAGACTGGCCTGGACCCCACCCATTCCTATCAGGGCTCTGCCCTTGCCAAGCAGGGCATGAAAATGGCGGTGATCTTGCTGTAAAATTTTGTCGAAGATGCCGGCAGCCTCATCATTACGGCCCAGGTCGAGCAACAGGAAGGCCTGCATTTCCAGGGCGCGGGGATTATCGGGACTGACGGTCAGCTCCTTTTGGGTATAGAACAGGGCCTCCTCCAGCAGGCCCTGCTGGGCCAGGGTCATGGCCCCTTCCATGAATGGGGTTTCCAGGCCCACCAGCTTCTTGATGAGGCCCTCAAAGGTGCCTTCCACCACCTGCCGGCCCAGGTGGGCCACCAGGCCGCCGTGGCCGGGCATGAGATGCTGGACTTTTCTCTTGCGCAGAGTCCTCAGCGAGTAAAGATAATGGTCCATTCTGCCCCCGCCTGCCTGATCGACTTCAGCCATGGCATGGGGCAAAACGGTGTCCCCAGGGAATAGGGTTTGGGTGGGCTCATGATAGAAAGAAATCCCGTCTAGTGTATGTCCGGGGGTGTGGATTACCTCAAACTCAAAACCGCTTAGATTTATCCTTTCTCCGCCCTTAACTTCAACCAGCCGGCAGCCGAGTCCCTGGACCAATTCTTTATATTGTCTGGGGCCGGCTTCATGCATGATGATCTCCACATCCGAGATCCTATAACCCGGATAGCCTCTGAATAATTCAATGGTACCCATTACATGGTCTTGATGACCGTGGGTCAAGGCGATTTTCTTAATGTCCGGAAGTTTGAAACCCAGGCCGTGGAGCTGCATAAACGCGGTATAATCATTGCCGGGGTCGATAATGGACAGGTAATCACCCTGGAGCAGATAAATATTGCAAGAAAAATCATACCCAAAGAGAAAAAAGGTTTTCTCAAACAGGGGGTTGTCGATTTTCAGGAGTTCGGCCAGAGATTGCCAGTTCTCCTGGGTATGGAGCTCGTAGTTGCTGGTTTCATCCATTGGCTCTAATTTAACTCCCGATTAAGGGTTGTCTGCTTTGGCTTTAAAAAAGTGTGGACTTTATCAAAAGGGCTGGAAAGCAGTAAGGGTGGATAAGAAGTTCCTGGCCTCCTTACGGTAAGGAGGCCAGGAGATTAGTCGGAAAGCCAATTAAGGCGCAGCGTAGGGCAGGGTGAATTTCAGTTTCATCTTGCCGTCGGGCCACCACTTGCGCTGCTTGGTTTCACCGGGGTAGACGTCCACCGCTTCGAACTCGTCCTGATCCCGGCCGATGGGCAGGCAGCAAAACGGCATAGCCAGTCTCCTTGCTGGCCACCCATTCAAAGGGCTCGTTGGGGGAGAAGGTTTTCTCCTCTTTGCCGTTATACACCGCCAACAAATTCCCCTTGACCTTGTCTCCGATCTTAACATCATAATCCTCGAACAGCTCGTCGGGGAGATACCACCACAGGGCTCTGAATCCGGTCTTCACATAGCCCCGGACGAGCATGGGATCAAAGCCACAGACACCTATGCGGCATTTTTCGGGCATGTTCACCCTCCTATCGTTCTCTGGTAATTAGAGGAATCGCCGTAGATAGTGACTGAATCCCCTTAATCTGGTGATCCTTCGCTTATATCCAGATAATCTTGCAATTCCAGGACTTGCCGGAAGCAAAAGTCCATAAACTCACTGGCCTGGTCCTGGTCGATATGATCGGTCCCCAGCATCCGCCGCACATAGGGGTAGATGTGCTCCTCGATCTCGTAGGAAAAATCCTGGCAGAGAAAGAGAAAGTCTGGTCCCCCCCGGGGCGGCGCCGACTGGAAATAATCTTTCCTCCAGGCCAGCACCATGCCCCGCAGGGTCTCAAGTTCTTCCGCCCCGTGCCGGCGGATATCCTCAGGACTTAGCCTCGAATGCATAGCACTTTTTGATGACATCCATCTCGGAAATGGACCAGTAATGGGGCCAGTGGATTTTCTTGCACCAGCCGATGATGTCCGCGGGCGGGAACCCGGAGCCTTTGAGCACCCATTTCAGGTATTTGCACTTCCAGCAGATATGGTCCGTGTGCTTTTCCGCTTCCAGGACCTTGGCGAGAAAGTCGACCGGGTTTAACTTTTTGGCTTCTATCATTTCTTCTTTTTTCATGGCCATCAGCAGCTCCTCCCTTTACCAGTCCTTGACTTCGCCTTTTTTGATTTTCTCCTGATATTCGGCCCAGACCTCAGGAGAGAGCTTCTCGATATCCCAGAAGAAGCCGCAGGAGCCGGCCACTCCCGTGGAAGGGGGTTGTGGCCGCCAGCCCCGCAACGGCTTGCCCCGGATGCTGAACTTCACCGTGTCGGCATGGCCCAGGTAGATCTCCCGGGGCAGGCAGTCAAAGGGCCGGGTCCGGCCTTCCACTCCCGGCAAGTAGAAATCGTACCCCTTATAGGGCTTATCGGCGTAAAGCGGCAGGATGTCTGGCTTTTCGCCGGGCTTCTCAACCGGCCCCCGGTACATGTGCCCCTGGATCATGTGGACGTAATAGACCGTGCCGCATTCGGCACAGCCGACCTTGCCTTCCCAGTTCCAGAAGCAGTAGGGGTCCAGGTAGTTGACAGTGTCGCAGGGCTTGCCGCCCGCCTCTTTCTTGCACCAGATGATATCGCACATATTCCCGTCCCCTCCGCCTATAGGATATTCTTGTTATAGAGCTCTTCAATCGTGCTCATGGGATAGCCCAGGAGGTCGTGGTAGATCTTGACGTTGTCCGCGCCCACCGGGCGCCACTGCCACCTGAGCCGCCGGGGGGTCTTGGACAGCAAGCCGGCGCTGTAAGTGCAATGGACCAGGAAATCCCCAAACAACGGGTCATCCAACCAGCGGATGGTGCCCCGGGTCCGGAAGTGCTCGCTCTCATAGACTTCTTTGTCGTTCAGCACCGGCGCGGCCAGGATGCCGGCCTCCTTCAGGATCTTCACCACTTCCGAGCGGGTCTTGTCCACGGCCCAGTCTTCAATGGCCTTGTAAATTTCGATCTGGGCCGGGGCCCCCACCCTCTCCTTGTGGGTCTTGTAGCTGCTGAAGAGGTCGGGCTTCTTGATGACGTTGCACAGCTCCTTGAAGTCCGCGTCCTGAAAGGCGCTGACCATGACGTAGCGGGACTCGAACTTTTCCTGGGGGTTTTTCGCATCCGGAAAGTCCACCTTGCCGGTCATGATGATGCCGTGGGCGCAGAGCTGGGTGTCCCAGTTGCCCCAGCGCTGGCGGACGATGCCGAAGCGGCCGTACAGGGGCGCGGTGTAGCCGCACATGCGGGTGGCGGCCTGCACCTGGGAGAACTCGATCATGGTGCCCAGGCCCGTCTTGCGCCGCCAGTTGATGGCCGCCAGGGCGGCCACGGCGATCTGGGTGCCGGAGTACCAGTCAATGCACCAGTTGGTGCACTTGGTGGCGTGGCCCCCGAAGTCCTCGTGGGTCCCGGTGATGCTGGCCAGTCCCGCATGGGCCTGCCCCAGGATGTCATAGGAGCCGCCGAAGATCTTGGGGCCATAGCCGAAGCCGCCGCCCCAGACATAGATGAACCGGGGGTTCATCTCCAGGAGGTAGCGGTAACCCTGTTTCCAGCGGTCGAAGGTGCCGTGGCGGTAGCATTCCGTCAGGCCGTCGGACATCTTCACCAGGTCGTAGAAGACCCGCTTGGACTCGGGCACGTGGTAGTCCAGGGTGATGTAGTATTCGTTGATGTTGGCATTGGCGAAGCCATAACCGGTGCCGGTCATGGGCCGGGTGTCGTGCAGGGGATAGAGGTAAGCCTCGTTGAAGGGGGACGTGTGGCGCATGGGGTCGCCCATCCGGGGCATCTCCACCTTGATGACCTCCGCCCCCAGCTCCGCCAGGTTGGCCGCGGAGTGGGGGGTGAAGATGTACATGGTGGTGCTCAGCCACCGGATGCCCTTGAGGGCCTCGGGTTTGGTCATCTCATTGCCGGGATCGAAAGCCTTCCGGCAATACTCCTCGAAGGGCATCTTCATCTCTTCGAGTTCTTCCTTGCTCTTGGGGCCAGGGAGCTCTTCGAAGTCGCAGACCTTTAGTTTCTGGAATTCTTTGTCGTCCATTTAAATTACCCCCTTTGCCTTGAGTTCCCGGAGTTTCAAGGGGCCGATGCCCAGGTATTTCGAGTAGATTTCGCCGTTGTCATGCCCCAGGGGCCGGCCCAGATCCTTGACCCGGGCGGGCGCGCGGTGTTGGAACGCGGCGCAGGATTCGGAATACATCACCGTGCCGTAAAATTGGGTCTCCATGGTATTGACCCAGGGGCGGTACTTGAAGTGGGGGAATTCCGCCACTTCGTCAATATACAGAATGGGGCCGGCGGCGATCTCGTACTCCATCAGCTTCTGCTCCGCCTCGATGCGGTTGATGTCCCGGAGCCACTTGGTGGTGACGGAGTAGGTCTTGATCAGGCCCTGCAGCGAGTTGCGGGCCCCCATCTCTTTGAGCAGGGGGTCTTCATGGATCAGGCGGCCGAACTCGGGCAGGTCCCGCTCGATGCACATGCCGATGCGGTACCACAGCCGGTCCGACTGGCCGCCGATCATCATGTAGCCGTCCTTGCAGGGGTTCCACTCGTACTGGTTCAAATTTGGATCCCAGGCCCCGGTCCTGGCCTTGATGGAGGTGTTGAAGCCGTACCAGGCAATGTCGAAGTCCAGGATGTCCATCAGGGCTTCGGCCGCGGTGGTTTCAATGAACTGGCCTTCGCCGCTGAACTCATCCCGCCAGTACAGGGCCGCCAGGATATTGACCGCGGCCTGCTCGCCGCAGACATAGGAGGGCAGCCAGGCGCCGGAGCGCATGGGGTCGCCGCCCTTGCCGCGCGGGCACTGGTCCTGCGGGAAGCCGGTGTTGTGGATCCAGGAATTGGCCGCGGCGGAGAAGGGGTCCAGCATCCACTGCCCGTGCTTGGAGAGTTCATCCTTCCCCGGACCCCATTGGCCCCGCTCCCCCACCCAGCAGTAAATCAGCTTGGGGTTGAGCTTGGAGAGGTGCCGGTAGCCGATGCCCAGTTCGTCCATGTAGCCCGGGGGCCAGGACTCGATGATGACGTCCACCACCGTGGCCATCTTCTTGTAGATTTCCCGGCCTTCCGGGGTTTCCAGGTTCAGGGTGACGGAGCTGCCGTTCCGGAGCTCATGGAGGAAGTCCAGACCGCAGGGGGTGTCGGTGACGTTATCCGCCAGCATGTACTCTTCCCGGCCGAAGGGGGTGAGCTGGCGCAAGGGATCGCCTTCAGGAGGCTCGATCTTGACCCGTTCCATGCCCTGCTCAGCCAGCAGGCTGGCGGCAAACATGCCGCTGATCCGCCAGATGCCGTTTTCCAACACCCGGAAGCCTTGCAGGGCCTCCGGTTTATCAAAGGCAAAATTTAGGTGTACGTTGTCTTCCAGCCATTTGCCGAACTCCTGCGCCTTCCGCTTGGCATAGATGTTTTCCATTACCCATTCGGGGGTAGGCGGCGGAGTTACGGGCCAGGGCCGCACGTCCGGCCCCATGAGGGGCATGGTGTCGGCTCGGCTGTTAATTTCAATGTCGCGTTTTTCTTTCGCCATCTTTTGACCTCCCATATCTGGCGTCATAGGAGTAGCCTTTGTTGAAGACTTGAGAGAATCGAACCACGACTTGAGGGATTTGAAAACCAAGGTTCCTCCTGATGGGAAATACTGCACTTTTCGCCATCTTTTGACCTCCCATATCTGGCGTCATAGGAGTAGCCTTTGTTGAAGACTTGAGAGAATCGAACCACGACTTGAGGGATTTGAAAACCAAGGTTCCTCCTGATGGGAAATACTGCACTTAGGAGAAATGACCACAATGAACAAAGGCCAATAGGCGCAAGGAAGCAGAAACAGCACAGGTCTCAGCCTGCGGGCGCAGGGTGCTTCCTCCCTTTGAAGTTTCACCCCCTTTCCGGCCGAAGTGCTTGATAAGTTAAGTTAAAATTAAACTTTTATGCAGTCAGCGCACCACGGCCCCACCTCTGGCGCGTTGAGCAAAACTTAGTAATTCAAGATTTCTGCCAAAATTGAAAAAGGCCGAAATCTCGGCCTTTTTCACTAAATTTTAAGAAAATAAAATTAGAAAAATGTCTGAAATCGGACTCTAATAACAAAGAAAATTAAAGAAAAACCGCGTAAATTATCACTAAAACATTTGTTTAAATTCAGACCTCTTTAAGCTCCCCTTTCCAGACGATAACGCCGGATTTTGCTGTAAAGAGTGCTGCGGGTGACCTGCAGGCGCTTAGCCGCGTCATGTTTGTTCCAATTGGTTTCCTGGAGCACCCGCATAATTAAGAGGCGCTCATTGTCCGCCAGGGAGGTGGAATAAACTTCATTCCCGGCTTCCTTGAGAAAGCGGGGCAAATGCCTCCTTCTGATGGTGTCTTCCTGGGCGATGATCACCGCATGATTGACCGCATTTTCCAACTGGCGGACATTGCCCGGCCAATCATAATCCATCAAGGTCTGCATGGCGTTGGCAGAGAACTTCTGGATGTGTTTCTTTTCTTTGAGGTTGCATTTGCCCAGGAAATGACGGCAAAGGAGGGGAATATCATCTTTCCGTTCCCGCAGAGTCGGCAGGTGGATGGCGATGACGTTCAGCCGATAATAGAGGTCATCACGGAATTTCCCGGTTTCCACCGCTTTTTGGAGATCCTGGTTGGTGGCGGCCAACACCCTGACGTTCGCCTCGATGGCCTTTTCCCCCCCCACCCGTTCAAAGTAATGGTCCTGGAGAAATCGCAACAGCAACACCTGGGTGGCCGGGGAGATATCGCCGATTTCATCCAGAAAAAGGGTTCCCCCATGAGCCCTTTCGATGCGCCCCTTCTTCTGGCGGATGGCGCCGGTAAACGCGCCTTTTTCGTGGCCGAAGAGTTCGCTCTCCAGCAAGGTGGGGGAATAAGCCGAACAATTGGCCACCACGAAAGGCCCCTGGCGGCGGTGGCTCTGCCGGTGGATGGCTTGGGCCACCAACTCCTTGCCGGTGCCGTTTTCTCCGGTAATGAGCACCGTGGCGTCGGAGCCGGCCACCAGGTCGATGAGTTCGTAGACCTCCTGCATCTTCTTGCTTTGACCGATGAGTTCTCCGTGGGAGATCTTGGGCGCCTGGCGGCGGAGCTGATTGATTTCCGTCTCATGCAGGACCAAAGAGCGGATATGGCCCGAGGTCTGGTCCAATAGAGCCTGAATGAAATGCAGGTCCATGTTGGAGTAGTCCAGGGGGGAGGGGGAGCCCAGGAGAAAAAAGCCGATACAATGCCTTTGCACTAAGACCGGCACGCCGAACCAGTGGGGAAAGATTTCCGAAATGATTTTTAAAAACGCAGGGTTGCTCGAGCCGTCCTTGTCGGTAAGGATCTTTCCATCCTGGATCTTGCTCAAATAGCTGATAAAATCCGCCACCAGGCCCGGTTTTTTGACGACATAATCCAACCCTTCTTCAAGGTGCAGAAAGTTGAGGCGGTGGGAGTCCAGGATGAAAAACAAAGATTTTGATTGAGGAAAGATTTCTCCGGTTATGGTTTTTAAGGAGTCGATCAGGTCGGCTAGCGAATCCTTGGCATTCATCTGCCGGGAAACCTCGAAGAGGGTCTCCAACTGGTGCTGAGTCTTTTGTAATTCCCGGGACCTGAAGGCCAGGGCCTCCTCCATTTTCCGCTTCTCAGTGACGTCCCGCTCCAGGCGGATAACCAGGTCCACCTCTCCCTGGCCGTCCAGCAAGGGATAGGAAGCAATTTGCAGAATCCGCTCCTCCCCCTGGGCATCAGGATAGACCCTGTCCTTCAATACCGCCTGCTTGATCCTGGCTGCCTCCTCCACCGGACAATCGATGCCGTCCGCGGCACAAGGATTCTGCCGGCGGAGCATGATCTCATAGCAGGTTTTTCCCAGAACCGCAGCGGCATCGAGGCCGACCCGGCCCAAAAAGGAATTGTTGGCCTGCATAATCCGGTAAGTCCGGGGATCGATGACCACCAGGTTATCGGTGATGCCGTTGATGATCTTTTCCCGAAATTGATTGGCGGTGCGCAGCTCCCTTTCCACCTGTTTGATATAGCTGATATCCGTGGCAATGCCGATGGAGCCCAGGAAGGCGCCGTTGACCGCGAAGGGCGCGGCGGAAACCAGGCTCATCAAGGAGGAGCCGTCCCGTCGGGCTAGGGAAAGTTCGTAGGAATCCGAGAAGCCTTGGCGGCGCCGTTCCAACTGGGTCCGGACCACCTCCCAATAATCTTCATTAACAAAATGGAGAGCCGACTCCCCGATTATCTCTTGGGCCTCATAACCCAACATCTCGGTCAGAAACCGGTTGGCGAAGGTCAGTCTGCCCTCGGTGTCCACCATAAAAATGCCCTCCCGGGCCAGCTCCACAATGGTGCGATACTTTTCCTCCGAGGTTTTGATCTGTAGTTCCAGGGCCTTTTGATGGGAAACATCCCGGCCGTGCTCCAAGACGTGGGTGGTAGCGCCCTTGGCATCCTTCACCGGATAGGCATGCACCACGAAATAACGTTGGCTGCCGTCCGGCAGAGAAATGAGCATCTCCCGCCTCTTGGGTTTGCCGGTCCTAAAGACCTGCCCTACATGGCATTCATGGCAGATGGCGTTCCGACCATGAAAAACCTGGTAGCAGTGATTGCCCAGGATTTGCTCGGGGGAACGCTGATAAAATCTTAAGAGGGCCTCATTTACCTTGAGGATACGATAATCTTTATCGTAAACGGCCAAAGGGTCGGCGAAGCTGTCAAAAATTCTCAGGAGAAATTGTTCTGATTTCAGGGGATCTTTGGTCTGCTGGTGGGCGAAGGGACTGGTGGGAGTGGCCATATTCTGCCTCAGAGAAATGTATAATTTTTGGACATTAGGAGGGTCATAAATTAATCTAGAAGCACAAAGGAGCAAATATGTCAATTAAAAGTTTTTCGGCGAAGTGGCAAATTACCCTGCCGTTCACTTGGCTTGAGGGTTTGCATTCCCTCTCGCCGAAAACTGCCAAGAGGAATTCCCCTCATTGTCCGGAACAATTCTTGCTAAAAATAAATCATGGTTTAAATTAGAAATGGAGGAATGCCAAAGAAATGCTTTTAAATTACAGGGAAAAATCGCTGCTGCGTCGAGCTAACTGGCAACCGGAATTGGCGGCGATGGGTATCACCGAAGAAGCCGTAATCGAGGTTATTGCCCGAGAGGTTGCCGAAAAAGGGGAGGCCCTCATCTCTTGTTACCATTTCCGGACGCCTTCGGGAGAGCCGGGGTCAATATTAGTTTGCCACCATCTCGGACGAGGGGCCATCTCCTTCGGCACGAATACCCGGTGGGGTCATTGGGATGAGACTTACGAAATCCTGACTCTTGAGGAATCCGGGGAAAAATTTAATTTTGACGGCAAGCCGGTTTACGAGGGGGACGAAGGGTCATGTTCCCTGGGAAATTTCTAAGGACCGTTTTCGGTTTGCGGTTTTTTTTTTGAAGAACATTTGGATTAGTAATGAGACCGAGGGGTGGGGCTGGCATCCTAATTAAGCTATCAATGTTTAGGAAAGAAAATACTGGCTATGGCACATCTGCAATTTTTCTCCTTCGAAAATGGTCTTTGCTGAAAGCTGACAGCTGACAGCCATTTCCAGGAGAACACCATGACCATGTGGTTCTTTGATGAGGCCGAGGAACTGGAAGAATACCAGACCTTCCGGCGGCAAGACCAGCCCCTGGAATTGGAGTACCTGAAGATAAGGGTGGCGCTGGGCGCGGCGGAGGCGGCCCTGCGGGAGCATCCTGAGGATAAAGAAAGGGAGACCAAGGTGGCGGAGATTAAGGAAAAGATTGCGACAATGGAGCAGCGGGCGCCCTGGCTTACCTTTGACTATCCGGTGGAGTACCTGCTTTGGGGGCCGCCCCATGGGTGAGTTGGAGGATGCGGGGAAAAGAAATAGCGCCCTCCCCGCTGCCGGAGTATTGGCAGCCCCGGTGCTGAAGTGTCCGCAATGCCGCGCCGTCCTGAACCCGGTGGACCATGGGCATCTGGTCTTTGACGGCCGGGTGTGGTGCGATAAGTGTCATGCCTATGACCGGGAGCTGATCCGGCCCCGGGAAATCAAAGAGATCGGGGCCTGGAGCCGCCTGATTTCCACGGCATTTGCCTTTCCTCCGGTTCATCTGGAGACCGACGCTGATCCTGCCGCTTTTCGGCTGGAGTCCTCAGTGTTAATGGCGGAAGCCGACCACCGGCAGAGGTCCATCCGCTTTTATCCTCCGGGATGCCGCCTCGCCACCCTCTGCCATGAATTGGCGCACATTTATACCGGTCAAGATCATACCCGGGAGTGGGCCGGGATGTTTGCCTGCCTCGTGGCTTGGGTAAATTCCCGGTTGGCTGCCGGAGAAGGGGCGGAAGGCTATAAAGCCAGGCAGTCTATCTATGAGGGTGTGCCGAAACGGGTTTATTAATACCGAAAATTTCTCCACCATGTTCCCCCCTGTGGAAATCGAAGAACTTTTTCGGACTTTAGCATTCACCAGATGATCGATATCCTTGAAAAATCAGCTCAAGAAGACGGTGGCTGGTTTGACCAAAATGAGCTTGTTTACCAATCCGAACTGCCCCGCGAGAGGGCCATGGCCAAGGGGGATTTGTCGTCATCGGCGCAGAAAAAATTTAAGAAACCTTAATAAGTTTATTCAGGAGCCCCCATGTCAGCTGCCATAAGCCCTTTTAGCGGCGGCTCAGAGGCCCAAGGACAAACCATTATGGACACCAGGATTGCCGGAGACGGCAAGTATCTGGCACAATGCGAGAGATGCGGGACCTGGGTGGAGGTTCGCCCTGAAACCTTTAAAACCGAGCTTTTCTTTGAAGTGCTGCAGGCGAGCTTTCATTGCTGCGGTCTGCATCAATCCGCCACTTTTACCAGAGAAAAGGATACTGTTGATTTCCATTGAGGAAGGTGCATGGAGTGGGGGGGAAATTTCCGGTAATCGCGCCAACTTATCCCACCTCCCCCAACCCCCTCCCACCAGGGGCTCAGCATTACCCACAAGTCTTTCTAAGCGGTGGCACAGCCTTTCCAGGCTGTGCCGAAAAACCCGCACAGGCTGGAAAGCCTGTGCCACCAAAGACTATCTTAAATCAACTGCTTCCTGGCTTGTGGGTAATGATCAGCACCAGGGGGGAGGGAGTTTGAGGATCAGGATTTTGGAGTGTATCTTGGAATATCGCATTTTATACCAAGTCGCAAACAAAAGACAATTTTCTTGTAGGGGCGGACCCATGTGTCCGCCCCGAACTCGGGCGCACACACGGGTGCGCCCCTACGATACTGCGTTTTTTGTTTGCGACTTGGTATTAGACGTGCCATTTGTCCCGGTCCTTTATCGGCTTTAAACTTAGAAAATCATGGAAAACCAGCCTTTCCAAGCCTTCTGGAGTATTTCCAGTACGGAATTATTGCTACTGTTGGGAAGCTCCTCCCAAGGTTTGAGCCGCGAGGAGGCGAAGGAGCGTCTGACCCGTTTGGGGGCGAATCAACTTAAGCCCACCAGAACCGCCGGTGACCTGTCCCTGCTCCTGTCCCAATATAAAAGCCCCATCATCCTGCTCCTGCTCTTTGCGGCCGGACTTTCCTTCGCCCTCCGGGAACATACCGACGGCCTGATCATCATGGTGATTGTGTTGTTCAGCGGCCTTTTGGGATTCTGGCAGGAGCGCCGGGCCTCCCAGGCGGTGGCCGACCTCCTGGCCGTAGTGCAAATCAGGGCCAGGGTGAGGCGGGAAGGAGAGGAGTACGAAGTCCCCGTGGAAGAAATCGTGCCCGGGGACCTGATTATCCTTAAGGCCGGGGATGTCATTCCCGGAGACTGCCTGCTTCTGGAGTCCAAAGATCTCTTTGTGGATGAGGCTTCCTTGACCGGGGAGACCTTCCCGGTGGAGAAACGGCCCGGCGTCTTGGCTCCGGGGACCCCTTTGAGCTCCCGGAGCAATGCCTTGTTCATGGGGACCCATGTGATCAGTGGGACAGCCACGGCGTTGGTCGTCTTGACCGGCGCGGCCACGGAGTTCGGCCAGGTCTCGGCCCATTTGAAGATCAAGGCGCCGGAAACGGAATTCGAGCGGGGAGTGAGGCGTTTCGGCTACTTCCTGATGGAGGTGACCCTGCTCCTGGTGATTGCCATCTTTGCCGTCAACGTCTATTTGCACCGCCCGGTCCTGGACTCCTTTCTTTTCTCCCTGGCCTTGGCCGTGGGGCTTACCCCCCAGCTCCTGCCGGCCATCATCAGCGTCAACCTGGCTCTGGGGTCCAGGCGCATGGCCGAGGAAAAGGTGATCGTCAAGCGCCTCGCCTCCATCGAGAATTTCGGGTCCATGGACATCCTCTGCACCGATAAAACCGGAACCATTACCGAGGGGCAGGTCCGCATTCATTCGGCTTTAGACGTGGCCGGCCGGGAGAGTGATAAGGTCCTGTTCCACGCTTACCTGAACTCCGTCTTTGAAACCGGCTTTGCCAACCCCATGGACGAGGCGATACGCAGTCATTGTTGCCCTGATATTTCCGCTTACCAAAAACTGGACGAGATCCCCTATGATTTTGTCAGAAAACGCCTGAGCGTTCTGGTGAGCAAAGAGGGCCGCTCTCTATTAATCACCAAGGGGGCGCTGTTAAACGTGCTGGCGGTATGCACCGCCGCGGAAACCGCGGAGGGGCAAGTAGTGGACCTGGCCTCCGTGCGCCCAAAGGTTGAAGAGCAATTTGCGGAGTTTAGCGCCCAGGGCCTGCGCACCATAGGGATCGCCTACCTCCCGCTGGAGATGGTGGCCACCATTACCAAAGAGCAGGAAGCCTCCATGATCTTCTTGGGTTTCCTGTTGCTCTATGACCCTCCGAAAGCGGGGATAATGGAGACCATCCAGAAAATGAAACAACTGGGGGTGGCCTTAAAGATTGTCACCGGAGATAACGCGCTGGTGGCCGCCAGCGTGGCCCGGCAGGTAGGGCTGGCCAATCCCCGGATTCTCACCGGTTCGGAACTGCACCGGATGAGCGACGAGGCTCTGCTGCATCAGGTAAACCGCATCCAGGTGTTCGGAGAGGTGGAGCCGAACCAGAAAGAGCGGATCCTTTCCGCCATCCGTAAGACGGGCCACGTAGTGGGTTACCTGGGGGACGGCATTAACGATGCTTCGGCCCTCCATGCCGCGGACGTCTCCATCTCCGTGGACAGCGCGGTGGACGTGGCCAAGGACGCGGCAGACATTGTCCTCCTGGAAAAAGATCTGGGGGTCCTGGTTAAGGGAGTGCAGGCCGGCCGGGTCACCTTTGCCAATACCCTCAAATACGTTTTTATGGCCACCAGCGCCAATTTCGGCAACATGTTCAGCATGGCCGGGGCTTCGCTGTTTTTATCCTTCCTGCCCCTACTCCCCAAGCAGATTCTGCTCACCAACTTGCTGACGGATCTCCCGGAAATGACCATCGCCACCGACCGGGTGGATCCCAAGCTGGTGGAGCGCCCCCGGCGCTGGAATATCAAATTTATCCGAAGATTTATGATCATCTTCGGACTCCTCAGTTCTATATTTGACTATGCCACTTTCGGCGCCTTGCTCTTTCTTCTTAAGGCTGACGTAGCCCAGTTCCGCACCGGCTGGTTTCAGGAATCGGTGATTTCCGCGGCCATGATCGTCCTGGTAATCCGCACCCGCGGGCCTTTTTTCCGAAGTCCCCCGGGGAAATATCTTTTCCTGGCCACCCTGCTGGTGGTGGCCGCGACTTTCTGTTTCCCCTACACCCCTCTGGCGGCCCTTTTCAATTTTGAGCCACTGCCTCTTGAATTTTTGGCGGTGATAGTAATAATCCTGTTCCTTTACATTTCGGGGGCGGAGTTAGCCAAACATTTCTTTTATCGCCGGGTGCGATACTAATATGAGACCTCTGCGAAAACGCACAAATTGTCATTCTGAGGAAGCGAAGCGACCGAAGAATCTCAAAATACGAGATTCTTAACTCCGCTTCGCTCCGTTCAGAATGACAAAAAAACCCACTTTTCAATAAAATTTGTTTAAAAATCTCATAAAGTTAGCGCTTAATGGCCCCAGCCCCCTCCCTTGGATGGCCCGGGCAATTAGAGCTTCGCTTCCTTCACCGCGCGCACTGCTTCTTTGATCATCTGGTTGGTGTAGCCCCATTCGTTGTCATACCAGCTCATGATCTTCACCAGGTCCCCGTCCACCACCTGGGTCATCTCCAGGTCCACTACCGAGGCCCGGGAGTCCTTGATGATGTCGGAAGAGACCAGGGGCGCTTCAGCCACGCCCAGAATGCCTTTATACCGGGGGCTGGCCGCTTCTTCCGTAAAGATGCGGTTCACCTCTTCCACGCTGGTGGGCCGCGAGGTGACAAAGACCAAGTCCGCCATGGAACCGGAGGGCACCGGGCCCCGGACGGCCACGCCGTCAAATTTGCCCTTTAGTTGGGGCAGGCAATTGGTGGTGGCCTTGGCCGCGCCGGTGGAAGTGGGCACAAAATTGGCGGCCCCGGCCCGGCCCCGCCGCCATTTCTTAGCGGGCCCGTCCACGATGGCCTGGCTGGAGGTGTAGGCGTGGATGGTGGTCATGATGGCCTTT